>CAYSBD010000173.1:0-1640 GCA_964429175.1 uncultured Marinosulfonomonas sp. | reverse complement strand
AAAATGATAGATACTATCGAACTTGGTAGGGGTTTACGCAAGGAAATGGACAGCCAAAAGACTGTATCCGATAAAATTCGTGTGTTGGACAGGGCTGGCGTTAAGCGGGCAGAAATTGCACGGCAGTTGGGCAAGCGCTATCAACATGTGCGCAACGTGCTTGAGGCGGACGCGCAAAAGCTTAAAAAATTTGCTGTAGATGCCAGTCGGGCTGACTCTTCTGAAACGGCGCTTCGGTTAACGGTTTCTAGGAACGGGACGTTGCAAATCCCCAAAGAAATGCTGTCAGCTATGAAAATTTCTGATGGTGGTGCGTTGGCGGCAAGGCTGGAAAATGGCGAACTAAGACTAATCTCGCCCGTAGCGGCCTTGAAAAATGCCCAGTCTCTGGTGCAAAAACTGGTGCCTTGCGATATTAGCCTTGCTGACGAGTTGATCGTTGAGCGCCGCCAAGAGGGGCGCAACTAATGTTTGTTCTGGATGCATCGGCAATATTGGCTTTTTTGCAGGGCGAGCCCGGATCAGAGCGGGTTGGCGAATTAATACATACATCGCAGGTCAGTGCGGTTAATTATAGCGAGGTGATGGCGAAATTGGCGGAAAAAGGCGTTGGTGAAGCCGATAGGCAAATAATTTCGAATGCTTTGCCTTGCAATATTGTTGATTTTGGCCGCGCTCAGGCCGAGGCTGCTGCCGCGTTGCGCCCACTTTCAAAATCATTGGGGTTATCTTTTGCGGACCGGGCATGTTTGGCGCTGACCGATTCCATAGATTACACCGCAATTACAGCGGACAGAATATGGTCCGAATTAGACATAGGCATAAAAGTGGAGTTGATACGTTAAAATGCAATTAAAATCGAATGTTATCGCGTCTTCCAAAACCTTCCAAACCAACCGAGAAGGCCATCTTGAAGCGCTCAAAATTATCTCTGATGTCGCCACCGATGCTGCGCTGGGGGGTAACGAGAGATCTCGCGAACGCCATCTGTCACGCGGTAAAATGTTACCGCGTGAACGGGTGGCCAATTTGCTGGATGCGGGTAGTTCGTTTTTGGAAATCGGCGCCACGGCTGCGCATGGGCTTTATGACGGGGCCGCACCCTGTGCGGGGGTGATTGCGGGTATCGGGCAGGTGCATGGCCATGATGTGATGGTGGTTTGCAATGATGCCACGGTTAAGGGCGGCACGTATTATCCGATGACGGTGAAAAAGCATCTTCGCGCCCAGGAAATAGCGCAGGAATGCCGTTTGCCTTGTATTTATCTGGTGGATAGCGGTGGTGCAAACCTGCCCAATCAAGACGAGGTTTTCCCCGACCGTGATCATTTCGGGCGGATATTTTATAATCAGGCACGGATGTCGGCGGCGGGAATTGCGCAGATTGCTGTGGTAATGGGCAGCTGCACAGCAGGCGGGGCTTATGTGCCGGCGATGAGCGATGTTTCGATCATTGTCAAAGAACAGGGCACCATATTTTTGGCAGGCCCGCCGCTGGTTAAGGCCGCGACTGGCGAGGTGGTAACAGCCGAGGATTTAGGCGGCGGTGATGTGCATACGCGCCTGTCCGGTGTGGCGGATTATCTGGCGGATGATGATATGCATGCTTTGGCTTTGGCAAGGCAGGCTGTGGCGGGGTT
>CAYSBD010000172.1:0-1651 GCA_964429175.1 uncultured Marinosulfonomonas sp. | reverse complement strand
CATTTTGAAATCATGCTGTTTGGCCAGCAAAGGTTTGACAAAACGTCGAAAAAATAGGATATCCCATCCTATCATTCATAAAATTGAATGCATTGTTAAAAATGTTAATGGGAAAGGGACGATCACATGACATTGGATTGGAAAATCGGGGGGGTGGCGTTGGGCTTTGTGTTCTTCTTGGCCGTGCTCCTTGTCAAACCCATCGGGGTTTCGACACAATTTGTTATCTTTGACGCAATAATCTGGAATGCGGTGGATGACACGATCATCACAAAAGACGACGAGGGCAAGTATACCTCGACAAACGCATATCTGGCCAAATCCGGCGGTAAATATGCTAAAAGCGCGTCTAATCCGTTAAACTACAGCTTTGTTTTTGTGCTTGCCATGATGGTTGGCGGGGCGATTTCGGGGCTGGGGCGTAAACAGGTGATGAAAGAGCGCCGCGTGCCGGCGATTTGGGCGGCGAACTTTGGCGACAGCATTGCCAAACGATACGTGGCGGTCTGGATCGGCGGGTTTATCGTGATTTATGGCGCGCGGATGGCTGGCGGTTGTTCCTCGGGGCATATGATGTCGGGCATGATGCAGACCTCGCTTTCGGGCTATATTTTTGCGCTCGGTGCGTTTGGCGTGGCCATTCCGGCGGCGTTGATTATGTATAAAAGGGGTTAGGACATGCTTATTGTATACGCGATTATCGTCGGCGTTTTGTTTGGCTTTGTGCTGGACCGCGTCGGGGCGACCAACCCTAATTTCATCGTTAAAATGCTGAATTTCAAAAACCTGCATTTGATGAAGGCCATTTTGCTGGGCATCGGCACCGCCTCGATTTTGATGTTTGGCGGCCAGATTTTGGGCCTTGTCGATGTGATGCACATGTCGGTGAAAACCGCCTATGTCGGGGTTTTGATCGGTGGCGGCATCATGGGCTTTGGCTGGGTGCTTGCGGGTTATTGTCCGGGCACAAGTCTGGTTTCGGCGGCTTCGGGTCGCAAGGATGCGCTGCTGTTTATCGGTGGTGGTTTGGCCGGCGCACTGGCCTATATGCTAACTTTCGAGAGCGTAAAGGGCACCGGAATTCTGGATGCAATTGCCGGTGGCAAGGTGACTTTGGGCACGGTTCCGGGCTCGAAATTCGAAGGGTTCACCGCTATTCAAGGTGATCTGCTGGGCATTGGTCTGGGTGCTTTGTTTATCATCGTTGCGTTTATTTTGCCCGAAGGGCGTGACGAAACGGTTTAAACGCCTGAATATATAAAATATTTGGCGGTCGCAAAGGGTAACTTTTGCGGCCGTTTTCCGTTAAGGTAATCGGGAAACGGATCAAAAGGCAAAAACATGACCACTGATTTTGACAACATCCCCGAAACCGCACTTGCTTGGCACAGGCGCGGGCGCGGTGTGGCGTTGGCCACGGTGACCTCGACTTGGGGCAGTGCGCTGCGTCCGGTTGGCGCACAAATGGTGATTGCGGATGATCGCGAAATTGCCGGCTCGGTTTCGGGGGGCTGCGTCGAGGCGGCGGTGATTGCCGAGGCGCTTGCCGCGATCAAGGATGGCCAGCCGCGGCTGATGGAATTTGGCGTCACCAATGACGAGGCATTCGCGGCTGGGTTGGCTTGTGGTGGCGAAATCAAGGTGATGATCG
>CAYSBD010000171.1:0-1863 GCA_964429175.1 uncultured Marinosulfonomonas sp. | reverse complement strand
GTATCAATAACAACCTATGTCAACACTTCACCCCATCGCCCCCATCAACTCGCGCCCGATCAGCATACGACGGATCTCGCTGGTGCCCGCCCCGATTTCCATCAGCTTGGCGTCGCGCATCAGCCGCGAAACCGTGCTTTCGTTCATATACCCCGTGCCGCCCATGGCCTGCACGGCTTGATGCGATTGCACCATCGCCTGCTCGGACGCATACAGCACACAGGCCGCCGCGTCTTGGCGGGTGACTTGGCCGCGATCACAGGCCTTGGCGACCTCGTAAGTATAAGCGCGCGCCGAATTCATCGCCGTATACATATCGGCGATTTTGGCCTGCATCAGCTGAAAATCCCCGATGCGTTTGCCAAATTGTTTGCGCTCGGCCACATAAGGCATGACCTCGTCCATGCAGGCCGCCATGATCCCCGTGCCGATGCCCGACAGCACCACGCGTTCATAATCAAGGCCGCTCATCAAAACCGCGACGCCGCGCCCTTCTTCACCCAGCACATTTTCAAACGGCACTTCGACGTTATCAAAAATCAGCTCGGCGGTGTTGGAGCCGCGCATGCCCAGCTTGTCAAAATGCGCGCTGGTAGAAAAACCGGCCGCATCGGTTTCAACGATAAAAGCCGTCATGCCGCGCGCGCCGGCCGCCGGATCTGTTTTGGCGTAAACCACGATTGTGTTGGCCTCGGGGCCGTTGGTGATCCAGAATTTGGTGCCGTTCAGGGTGTAATAGCCGTTCTTCTTTTCGGCCCGCAATTTCATTGAAACCACATCCGATCCCGCACCCGCCTCGGACATCGCCAAAGCGCCGACATGTTCGCCCGAAATCAGCTTGGGCAGGAATTTCTGCTTTTGGGCCTCGGTGGCGTTGCGCTTGATCTGGTTGACGCATAAATTCGAATGCGCCCCGTAAGACAGGCTGACCGAGGCGCTGGCCCGCGCGATTTCCTCGACCACGATCACATGGGCCAGATAAGACATGTTGGCGCCGCCATATTTTTCGTCTGTGGTCACACCCAACAGGCCCAATTCACCCATTTCGCGCCATAATTCATGCGGAAAATTATTGGATAAATCAATATCGGCCGCAATCGGTTTAATGCGGTCCTGCGCCCAGCGATGCACCATATCGCGCAAGGCGTTCACATCTTCTCCAAGGTCAAAATTCATTACGGCGTTAAACATGGCTGGCTCCGGCTATTTATTGAACGGTTGTTCAGTTAATTACGCCGATGTTTGATTCGGGTCAACCGGGTGCAATAATCCTTGCCGCGCGCGCCTGTTTTTGGCTGTAGTTTAAGCCGCTTTTCGGGGGGCAACCACACCTCGGGCAGCCTTAAACATAAATCCGCGCGCCGGTTTTTTACGGGCCGGGAATTTCTGACCGATGACATCTTTGGCCAAACGATTTTTCAAAGCAACCAAATTACATTCAAAATCTTGTGCAATCTCAATGGCTTGAGATGTGTCCCGCAGTCGCAACAACAACCGTGATTTTTGCTGCGGATTGGCAGAGCGCTCTAAAATAACCGCATCAAACTTGCTAAATTTTGTCCGGCTGTAAACTTTGACCTGCCCATTATCACCGCGCGTAGCCTCGCGCAGCTCTAAACGGTTTAAATCAACCTGAACCTCGTATTTAGGCCCATTGCTGGCAAACCGCAGCAATAATACCGCAATCAGCACCATCACGGCCGTCAGCCCCAGCTTGAACACAACAACATCCTGCGTGTAAATCGATCCGCCCAAAACCCACAGCCCGATAGCCCCGAAAAACAACGCACCGCCAATAATTGCAGCCAGTGATTTCACAATCAATGACCAGGTTCCGGCCTCGGTTCGGTCCCGAATTATGTA
>CAYSBD010000170.1:0-1976 GCA_964429175.1 uncultured Marinosulfonomonas sp. | reverse complement strand
ATAAAGCCGAGTTATTTCGGTTTGATCCCACCCAGAAGATTGTGGGACTTAACATTTACTATATTCCCCCCAGTAAAAACTTGACCTCGCTCAAATATGCTAATTTGCCAATGAAAGCATTCCACCAGACGCGCGAACGATTTTACCGTCCAGCTCCAGATTCAACAATGCCGGTGAAATTTTCTGACTGGGCAGATCCAGATCACGGATCAGCTGGTCCTCGGCGACGGGGCTGGGGCCGAGGCGGGCCAAAATGTCAGTGTGCAGATCCGAAGTGTCGCGCAAACTGCGTTTGGGGATTGCGGGGATTTCCGGCTTGGAAATGGCCTGCGTCGGCTCTTGCCCCAGCACTTCTATTACATCGGCAGCGGATCGAACCAGCGTTGCCCCGTCGCGCAGCAGAGCATTGCAACCAAAGGCGCGCCCATCAAACGGATGCCCCGGAACTGCCAACACTTCGCGGCCCTGATCCAGCGCATTTTTGGCAGTGATCAGACTGCCGGAACGGGCGGCGGCCTCGATTATGACCACAGCCTTGGCCAGCCCCGAAATAATCCGGTTGCGGCGCGGGAAATGGCGGGCTTGGGGTTGCACGCCGATGGCAATTTCCGACAGGCGCAGACCCTTTCGGCCGATATCGTCGGTCAGGGCAGCGTTTTCTTTGGGGTAAACCACATCAATGCCGCCAGCCTGCACGGCAATGGTGCCGCCATCCAGTGCGGCCAGATGGGCGGCGGTGTCGATACCGCGGGCAAGGCCGGAAACCACGACATAACCGGCATCAGACAGATCAGCGGCCAGTTTACGGGCCATGCGGGTGCCCAAGGATGACGCGTTGCGCGCGCCGACCATTGCCACCATAGGACGTCTTAGTAAATCAGTGTTCCCGATGGCCCAAAGGATCGGTGGCGGATCGGGGATGTCGGCCAGATCGGCGGGGTAGGCGGCATCGCCATAACAAATCATCGTTGCGCCGGCGGTGCGGGCGGCGCGCATTTCGGCGATCACCACGCCTTCGGGGCAAATGCTGTAATCCTGCACACCGGCGGCGCGGGCGATTTCGGGCAAAACCGCAAGGGCGGCATCGGCGCTGCCGTGTTCAGACATCAGCCGGAAAAATGTTGAAACACCAACGCGGCGTGATCGCAAAAGGCGGAGCCACGACAGACGAATTTCTTCTGTGGTGGGTGGGGTGAGGGTGGGGTGAGAAGAAAATAAATCCACGTCCGTCATGTCTCCGCTCTTTTACTAGAATCACTATGGCCTAAAAATGGTTAACAGAGGATGAATCCCGATGGAATAAACACGGAACTTGCAAGTCTTGGTTGAACGGGGCAGATTGTTGTTGAATGTTTTGGGGGCGCAATGGGCAAAAAACTGCAAAATCCCGATTTGCCGGCGGGCGCGGTGATCGAGCAGCGCGCGGATGGCACGGCGCGGTGTAATGATGGCACGGAGCTGGACGATGCCAACAGCAATCCGTGGTATGTGATGGCGACCTTGTTTGGTGAGCAGGCACAGAATGCAAACTGGTGGAATTATAACGAGGATCTGGCCGCGCAAAACCGCCGCGCCTGGAACCTGTGGTTTTGTCAGGGGCTGGATCCGGAGCAGTTGGAAAAACGCGCCAGCGATACCGGATTGAAATTGGCCGATTTACAGCCCGATCCGGATAATAACAAAGCCGCGACTGAGCTGGCCGATATCAAACAGCGCTTTCAAAAACGCATGCAGCACGCAGGTGTTGAAAAAAACGAACCACCATCGCCAACCGAAAACATGCGTTTTTCACAAGTAAATTTTACAAAGTATTTATGCTTTGAAAAATTTGTCTTTGAAAAAAGCTGTGTTTTCCGTTCCGCGACGTTTAGCGCTGATGCCGATTTCGGTTCCGCGACGTTTAGCGCTGATGCCGATTTCGGTTCCGCGACGTTTAGCGCTGATGCCGATTTCGGTTCCGCGACGTTTAGCGCTGA
>CAYSBD010000169.1:0-2027 GCA_964429175.1 uncultured Marinosulfonomonas sp. | reverse complement strand
TCTTCAAAACAGGTGTCATTCACTACACGGATTCAGAAATCTCCAACAATGTCAGGTTTTTATTCAATCGATTGCCGTGGTTTCCTGCGAATCCCACGGGAAAACCTGTTACAAAAAAACCTTGACCGGAGTTTCACTTGGCCGCTTTGGCAGCCTTTTCTTCCAGCGAAACCCACTCGTCCTCGGCTGCATCCAGAACGGCTTGGCGCTCGATCAACGCATCCGTGCCCTTTTGAAATTTGATCGGCGCGGTGCTGAACATGTCGGGATCTGACAAAAATTCAACCAGCTTGCCAATCTCGGCCTCCAACCGCTGCATCACGCCAGGCAATTCTTCCAAACGGTGTTTTTCAACAAACGATAGCCCGCCATCAGACGGCTTTTCATCCCCGCCTTTCGCCCCGCTTTTCTTTTTCAAAACTTTCTGGTTCTGCGCCGCAACCTCGCCACGCTGGCTTTGATAATCCGACCAGCCGCCGGCATAAACCGTAGCCTTGCCATCGCCCTCCATCGCGATCGTGGTTTTCACCACCCGATCCAGAAAATCACGGTCATGGCTCACCAATAAAGTTGTGCCTTTATAATCTGTTAGCAGCTCTTGCAACAAATCAAGCGTCTCCACATCCAGATCATTTGTCGGCTCGTCCAGCACCAGTAAATTGCTTTCGCGTGCCATGATTTTAGCCAGCAGCAAACGCGCCTTTTCACCACCCGATAACGATTTGACCGGCGCGCGCATTTGGGCCTCGTCAAACAGAAAATCCTTTAAATATCCGACCACATGGCGAGGCTCACCGCGCACCATGACCTGATCGGCCTTGCCCGAAACCCGCAAACCCGCATCGCCCGTCATGCTTTCCCACAGGCTGATTTCCGGGTCCAGCTGGGCGCGGTTTTGATCAAACAACGCCACCTCTAGATTGGTGCCCAAGCTAACCGTGCCGCTATCGGGTTCCAGTTCGCCGGTTAGCATATTCAGCAACGTGGTTTTGCCCACCCCGTTAGGCCCGACAAACCCGATGCAATCACCGCGCTGAATTTTCAGCGAAAAATTCGAAAGGATTTCTTTGCCATCGAAAACCTTTGTAATATCAATGGCCTCGATGACTTTCTTGCCCGATTTGCGCCCGGCATCCAGCACCATTTCCGCCGTGCCTTGGCGCTTGATCTGCGCGGCCTGACCGGCTTGCAATTCACGCAAAGCCCGCACCCGACCCTGATTTCTTTTACGCCGCGCCGAAATACCCTCGACCGCCCAGCGCGCCTCGGCCTTGATTTTGCGCTTTAACTTGTGGCGCGCATCATCTTCTTCTTCCCAGGTTTTATCGCGCCAAACCTCAAAAGCCGCAAAGCCCTTTTCCTGACGCCGCACACGCCCCCGATCAATCCACAATGTGGCGCGGGTCAGCGCATTTAAAAACGCGCGATCATGCGAAATCAGCACATATCCGGTGCGGGTGTTGCCCAAATAATTCTCGAGCCAGCCAATCGCGGTAATATCCAGATGGTTCGTAGGCTCATCCAGCAGCATCAATTCGGGTGCCTGAGCCAGTAATTTGGCCAAAGCCGCACGCCGACGCTCGCCCCCCGACGCAGTTGAAATCAAACCCTCGGGGTCAAATTTCAGCCCCTCGGCCACCTGCGCCACGCGGTAATCCTCGCCGTCTTGCAAATCGCTACGCGCATAGTCTCCAAGCGTGGTAAACCCTGCGAAATCAGGGTCTTGGTCCATGTAGCCAACCTTGACACCGGGCGATGTAACCACCGCGCCCTGATCGGCTTCGACCAGTCCGGCCATCACCTTCATCAAGGTGGATTTGCCCGATCCGTTGCGCCCGACAAGCGCCACACGATCACCGGGCTGAACAACCAGAGAAAGGCGATCGAAAACCGGATCGCCCCCAAAGGTTAACGAAATATCTGTCAATTGTAATAAAGGTGCACGTGCCATAGGCGCTGGCTACGGGCTGGGCCGCAAAAGGTCAACCTGTTGCGATTGCATTTTACGCCCGGCGCGCGGCGGGGTG
>CAYSBD010000168.1:0-2239 GCA_964429175.1 uncultured Marinosulfonomonas sp. | reverse complement strand
AGCTGGTAAGGGAGAGAAGATATGAATGATCCTATCGCTGATATGCTCACCCGGATCCGCAATTCGAGCATGCGCGGCAAGTCCACAGTTATGACACCTGATTCCAAACTTCGTGTTCGGGTTCTGGATGTTCTGGCTGACGAGGGCTACATCCGTGGCTATGAAAAAATGACTGGTGAAGATGGCCATCCGGCAATCGAAATCAGCCTGAAATATTTCGATGGCACCCCTGTTATTCGTGAATTGAGACGGGTTTCAACCCCGGGTCGGCGCGTTTATCTGGGTGTTAAGGAAATTCCGCAGATCCGTCAGGGTCTTGGTATTTCGATTGTCTCCACGTCCAAGGGCGTGATGTCGGATGCTGCTGCACGTAACGCCAATGTTGGCGGCGAAGTGCTCTGCACCGTATTTTAGGGGGCTGATATGTCGAGAATTGGTAAAAAATCTGTCGATCTGCCAAGCGGTGTTAGCGCATCTTTGTCAGGCCAGACTGTCGAAGTTAAGGGCCCCAAAGGCACGCTTAGCTTCACGGCGACGGACGATATAACGATCACGATTGATGGCGACAGTGTTGGCATTGCGCCGCGTGGTTCATCCAAACGTGCCCGCCAGCAGTGGGGCATGAGCCGCACAATGGTGGCCAACCTGGTGACTGGCGTGACGCAAGGCTTCAAAAAAGAGCTGGAGCTGAACGGTATCGGTTATCGTGCTAAAATGCAGGGCAATATTTTGAATTTGACACTGGGTTTGTCCCACGATGTTAATTTCGAAGTGCCGTCCGATGTGACTGTTACGGCGCCCAAAACGACGATTATCATCGTTGAAGGCATCAGCTCGCAACGGGTTGGGCAGATCGCTGCAGAAATTCGCGCTTGGCGTAAACCGGAGCCTTACAAGGGCAAGGGCATCAAGTATAAAGATGAATTTATCTTCCGCAAAGAAGGTAAGAAAAAGTAAAGGACCCAGGATATGGCAAACAGCAAAAGAGACCTGTTTCTGAAACGCCGCCTGCGCGTTCGGAACAAACTGCGCAAAACCGCAAACGGGCGTCCCCGTTTGTCGGTGCATCGCAGCAACAAAAACATCCAAGTTCAGTTGATCGACGATGTAAATGGCACCACACTGGCCTCGGCTTCCTCGATGGAAAAAGAGCTGGGCGTGGTTGGCAAGAACAACGTCGAAGCAGCCGCCAAAGTTGGCGCTGCGATTGCAGAACGCGCGAAAGCAGCCAAAGTGAGCGAATGTTATTTCGACCGCGGCGGTTTCCTCTTTCACGGTAAAGTCAAGGCCTTGGCCGACGCTGCCCGTGAAGGCGGCCTTAAGTTTTAGGAGACGATTTTATGGCTAGAGATAATAATCGGGGTAAACGTCGCGATCGTGATGAGACACCTGAATTCGCCGATCGTCTGGTGGCGATCAACCGCGTTTCCAAAACCGTAAAAGGTGGTAAACGTTTTGGTTTTGCCGCACTTGTGGTGGTTGGTGATCAAAAGGGCCGGGTCGGCTTTGGCAAAGGTAAAGCCAAAGAAGTGCCCGAGGCTATTCGTAAAGCAACGGAGCAGGCCAAGCGCCAAATGATCCGTGTGCCGCTGCGCGAGGGTCGCACCCTGCACCACGACATTAACGGTCGTCACGGTGCCGGCAAAGTGGTTATGCGCACTGCACCGGAAGGGACCGGTATTATTGCCGGTGGTCCGATGCGTGCGGTTTTTGAAATGCTTGGCGTTAAGGATGTTGTGTCCAAATCGCTGGGTTCGCAAAATCCGTATAACATGATCCGCGCTACAATGGACGGGCTGAAAAAAGAATCCAGCCCGCGCAATGTGGCTCAGCGTCGTGGTAAAAAGGTTGCCGATATTTTAGGTAAACCGGCCGAGGCACCTGCTGCCGAAGCACCAGCAGAAGCATAGGGGGCTGAGAGATGGCTAAAACTATCGTTGTAAAACAAATCGGTTCTCCGATCCGACGTCCGGCCAAACAGCGCCAGACTTTGATCGGCTTGGGTCTGAACAAGATGCACAAAACCCGCGAGCTGGAAGATACGCCAGCGGTGCGCGGCATGGTCAACAAGATCTCGCATCTGGTCGAGATTGTTGAGGAGCGCGGTTAAACACCGGTGCTGATTAAAATTAAAAACGCCTCGGGGAAACGCGGGGCGTTTTTTCGTTGGCTGTTTAATAATGGATGCCAAGAGATACGAATATAGCCAAGCTCATATAAATTGATTATACTCATCGAA
>CAYSBD010000167.1:0-2242 GCA_964429175.1 uncultured Marinosulfonomonas sp. | reverse complement strand
GCGGGGATATTTGGGACCATTTGGAATGGCCGGTATCTTTGGCAGCCGCTTTCCCGCAGAATCGCAGTGCGATCGCAGCGCGTATTTAGGAATATGGACAGCTGTCAGGCGCTTTATCATTGCTTCACCTACCGATTCAATTTCGCTTAAAAAATAGGCTTTGCGCCTAATGTTTGGGCAGCTTCTGTTAAATCAAGCCTTGCTCTTGCCCCGCCTACCATAGCCAATTGTTTCGCGCATTTGAATGGTGTTTTGTAGCCAATGAAACCTGCCAAAGGAGTCGGAACATGAAGAAGATCGAAGCGATTATCAAGCCTTTCAAACTGGACGAGGTCAAAGAGGCGCTGCAAGATGTGGGCGCTCAGGGGCTAAGCGTGATCGAGGTCAAGGGCTTTGGTCGCCAAAAGGGCCATACCGAGCTGTATCGCGGTGCCGAATATGTGGTGGATTTTCTGCCCAAAGTGAAAATCGAGGTCGTGCTGTCGGATGATATGGTCGATGCCGCCGTTGCGGCCATTATTGAAGCCGCAAACACCGACAAAATCGGCGATGGCAAGATTTTCGTCTCGCCCGTTGAACAAACAATACGCATTCGCACCGGCGAAACCGGCGAAGACGCGATTTAGGTTAACCGGCCAAAACGGCCAGATATTTTTTGATGGGAAAAGGAAGATAAAATGGACAACACAGCTATGTTGAAACTGATCAAGGACGAAGACATTGACTATGTCGACGTGCGTTTCACCGATCCGCGCGGCAAGTTGCAGCACGTCACAATCGTTGCCGATCTGGTCGATGAGGATTTCCTTGAGGAAGGTTTCATGTTTGACGGATCTTCGATTGCCGGCTGGAAATCGATCGATAATTCCGACATGAAGTTGATGCTGGATCCGAGCAGCGCCTATATTGACCCTTTTTATGCCGAAAAAACCTTGGCTGTGCATTGCTCGGTGGTCGAGCCTGACACCGGCGAGCCGTATAATCGCGACCCGCGCGGCACCGCCCAAAAAGCCGAAGCCTATCTGGTTTCCACCGGCATTGGCGATGTGTCTTATTACGGACCCGAGGCCGAATTTTTCCTGTTTGACGATGTGCGTTTTAGCGTCGAGATGAACAAGGTTTCCTTTGAGGTCGATGCCAATGACGCCTCGTGGAACACCGACACGCAATATGAAATGGGCAACATGGGCCATCGCCCCGGCATCAAGGGCGGCTATTTTCCGGTGAACCCGATTGATGATGCGCAGGATATTCGCTCTGAAATGCTCTCGACGATGAAACGTCTGGGTATGAAGGTGGATAAACACCACCACGAGGTTGCGTCCTGTCAGCACGAGTTGGGTTTGATTTTCGGGTCTCTGACGCATCAGGCTGACGAGTTGCAGAAATATAAATACGTGATCCACAATGTCGCCCACGCTTACGGCAAAACCGCGACCTTTATGCCAAAGCCGATTTCGGGTGATAACGGCACCGGAATGCATGTGAACATGTCGATCTGGAAAGATGGTAAGCCATTGTTTGCAGGCGATAAATACGCCGATCTGTCAAACGAGGCACTGTGGTTTATCGGTGGCATTTTAAAGCACGCCAAGACCCTGAACGCGTTTACCAACCCGTCAACCAACAGCTATAAACGTCTGATTCCGGGCTTTGAAGCACCTGTTTTGCGGGCTTACTCGGCCTCGAACCGGTCGGGTTGCGTGCGCATTCCGTGGACAGAATCACCAAAGGCCAAACGCGTCGAGGCCCGTTTTCCCGACCCGGCTGCCAACCCGTATCTGTGTTTTGCAGCCCTGCTGATGGCCGGTCTTGACGGCATCAAAAACAAGATTGATCCCGGTCCGGCCTCTGACAAAGACCTTTACGATCTGCCGCCAGAAGAGCTGGCCGGAATTCCGACGGTTTGTGCATCCTTGCGCGAGGCGCTGGATTGTCTGGAGGCCGATCACGATTTCTTGCTCGCTGGTGATGTGTTCACCAAGGATCAGATCGAGGCCTATGCCGCGCTGAAATGGGACGAGGTTTATGCCTATGAGCACACGCCCCACCCGATTGAATACAAGATGTATTATAGCTGCTAAGGCGCGTGCAGGCAGGATAATTCCTGTTTGATAAAAACCATAAGGGCTGCCGGTTTTGGTGGCCCTTATGCTATTTTGACGACGACGCATTACGGTTGGTAGATGTTTAGTCCCGGACTTTGATGGTGTATTATATTCCCAAGAATGGAAGGAAGCAT
>CAYSBD010000166.1:106-2262 GCA_964429175.1 uncultured Marinosulfonomonas sp. | reverse complement strand
TAGCTGAATATCCTGACGGTTGCCGTGCACGTCAATCACTTCGCCCAGCAGCATCGCCCGGCCATCGCCCAAACGCGGAGAAAAGCCGCCAAATTGATGGCCTGCATAAACTTGCGCAATTGGATCGGCACCCTTGGGAATTGCGCTGCCTGACAGCACGGCAACGCCTGAGCGTGACTGTAACGCGTTGATATCCAAGCCAAGTTCGGCGGCCAAGGTTTCGTTCAGCGCCACCAGTTCGGGTGCGCAAACCGGGCTGGTTCCGATGCGGCTGTGAAATGTTTCGGGCAGGCGGGCATAGCTGTTGTCAAAGGGGATGTTCAGCATTTCAAAACCTCTGTGTCATCAGGTGAAAACCGTCGCGGGCCTGAAACCCCAACTTGCCATAAAGCCGCTTTGCCGTTTTATTTTCACGCCCGACCTCAAGATGCAAAGCCTTGATGCCATTGCTGGCCAGAGCGGGCATTAATTTGCGCAGCACCTCGCCACCCAAACCACGCCCACGCACATTTTCGCGGATAAAAAACTCATCAACAAAGCCGTTAATACCGCCCATTTCGACCGAATACCCAAATGAAATTATGATATAACCCACGGCCCCTTTGCGCGGCCCGATCAAATAGGCCGCCCCGTGCGGACAGCCTTGTAGCAGCGGTAGCAAAGCGGCCTCGCGCAGCTCGTCGGTTTGGGAAATGCCTTCGGATTTATGAAAAGCAGCAACCAGTTTTTGCAGCACGGCCAGATCGTCGGTCTTGGCCAGATTAAGCGCGGCACTCATATTTCATCTCCATATTCTGATCGGTATTTTGGCCGGTATTTTGCAATGAATAACATGTAGTTGCCGGCACCGCGAGCCGTCAGCGGGGGCATCGGCCTAAAGGCGCGCAAGCCGCCGGGTTAACAAATCAAAAAAACCATCCGCATCGACATCGCCAATAAATAGCGCGTTTGGTGCGCGATCGGTCACGCCCCACCAATCGGCTACGGTCATGCCGCGGGTCAGCTTTGATTGCGTTTCGATTTCGACGTTTATGAAACGCCCGCTAAACAAATCGGGCTTGATCAGATAGGCGGTGACACACGGGTCATGCAGCGGGGCGCCGTCGGATCCGTATTTTTGTTTGTCAAAACGCTCAAAGAAATCGGTCATTTCAGCCACGGCTTTGCCGACCTTGCTGCCGATATCGCGAAAGGCTGTATTGCGGGCCTTTGTGACCAAGGTTTTATGGGTGACATCCAGCGGCATCACCACAATTTTTATACCTGATTTAAATACAATATCAGCGGCTTGCGGGTCGACATAAATGTTAAACTCGGCCGCCGGAGTTATGTTTCCAACCTGAAAATACGCCCCGCCCATTAACACGATTTCCTGCAGTTTTCGCACGATATCGGGGGCTTTTTCAAAAGCTGTGGCAATGTTGCTCAGCGGACCCAGCGCACACAAGGTGACACTGCCCGCAGGTTCTCGGCGCAAGGTTTCAATAATAAAATCAACGGCATGACCAGCCGCCAGCTGCATTTTCGGCTCTGGCAGGTTTGGCCCGTCAAGGCCGGTTTTGCCATGCACATGCTCGGCGGTGACCAAATCATGCACCAAGGGGCGCGCGCAACCGGCATAAATCGCAACATCATCTTTGCCTGCCAACTCACAGATAATACATGCATTTTTCTGTGTCATCGGCAGGGGGACATTGCCCGCAACAGTCGTAATTCCCAGCACTTCAATATCTTGCGGACTGGCCAGCGCCAACAAAATTGCAACGGCATCATCCTGTCCGGGGTCCGTGTCGATAATAATTTTTCGTGGGGTTTCGGCCATTTTCCTGCTCCGTTTCAAGCGGCCAACATGACGCCGCATTACGGTGCTGTCCAGCAAAACAATACCCTGTTAACAAATATGCTGAGAGGGTTATTTTAGAGAAATTTAATTTACCGCAGGCTTGTCTCAACCATCAAAATTAACCTCTCCGACGATTCTGAGCACCGTTGCCCGCAACCGGCCAGATTTATCAGGTTCACGGAATCAGGCGCAAATAAACTCCAGCTGGGCGCCCGGTGAAACCGGATATTTAAAGTTGTTTTTGGCATAGATCATCTGGGCTGTTGGCCCATTCGATCTGCTGGAAGTTTTTCGTGTTATTCAGCATTTTTCC
>CAYSBD010000166.1:0-96 GCA_964429175.1 uncultured Marinosulfonomonas sp. | reverse complement strand
CGGAATCAGGCGCAAATAAACTCCAGCTGGGCGCCCGGTGAAACCGGGTATTTAAAGTTGTTTTTGGCATAGATCATCTGGGCTGTTGGCCCATTC
>CAYSBD010000165.1:0-2334 GCA_964429175.1 uncultured Marinosulfonomonas sp. | reverse complement strand
TAATTATTAATAACGCCAACATCGTATTTCAGGCTGGGCCAGTGGTTTTGCGAACCCGCTTTTAGTCCGTCGAAAATTTCGGTCGTGGTGCTGCGCTGGTTTGGCTCAAAGCGCGCGCCTTGGCCCATGTTCATCAACGCATTGGGTTCTTCAACACCCGAGGCCATGATGCCGCGGGGCCGGTGGTATTTAAACGAGCGCCCGACCATGATCTGATCATTTGCCAGCAGGGCCGAAGCCAGCGTATCGCCTTGATAACCGGCAAGGCTGCGGCCGTTAAAGCTGAAATTTACAGGGGCGTTGCGGTTAATAAAACGACCTAACCCAGGAATACGGGTGCTCATTTTTTCAGCCTTTATGCGGGTTTTGATGCTTGCCCCCCCGCGGTAGGCCAAACACGGTCAATGGAATTTCTTATTTCGCAACAGCGCGTAAAATGCGCTTTCTACTTTTAGGGATAGAGCTAATTTCAACGCCCGTAAATACATGCATCGTATTCATTTTTCGATCCACCACAGCATGGTCCGACACCCATCCCCCCATCGCCAAATAAGTGCGTAAAAGCGGCGGGATGCGGCGCATTGCTTTGGGCAAAACCGGATCAGCAGCAAGCATAACCACCTCGGCGGATTTTTGTTTGGGCCGCCAACATTCCGGTGCCAAATGACGCGCCCGTAACAAGGCAAAGGCCTGCCGGTGCGCATCCGGATCACAGCCCTCAAAAGACGAGCAGCCAAACAGCATACCCACCCCGCGCCCATCCACAATCCGGGTCATTGCGGCCCATCCCACACGCAGGATATCGGGGTCATTGTGATCGGGGTGCAGGCAAAACCGGCCCAACTCCAGCATTGATCCCTTGTAGCTATGCAAGGCCGACAGATCGTAAAACTGCGCCGAATAAGATTGTTCAATCTGCGCGCCGCTGGGAATATAAAGCAAGCGATAGCAAGCCACTAGATCCCCGGATTTTTGATCTTCAATCAGAATATGATCACATCTTTCATCATATTTATCGCAATCCTGCCCTGAAACACCGCCCGTAAAAGCCAAGGCGCGCAAAGCTTGGGCCGTGCTGATTTCGGCCTCGGTTTCGGCCTGGCGTACACGGTATCGACCTTTTTCAAAAAGCAACATAATATACCTGTCATTAAGGGCCTGTTATTTTTAATATGGGACCGCGCCACATAACACGCAAGGCAGGATTAACGCCAAATGGAAAAAATTAACAAAACAGACGCGCAATGGCGTGAACAGCTATCGGACATGGCCTATAAAGTCACGCGCAAACACGGCACGGAACCGGCTGGCAGCCATGCAGGATTCCCAAAAACAAGCGGCGTTTTCAGCTGTATTTGCTGTGGCGAGCCGTTATTTCAACAAGACGCAAAATATGACAGCGGCTGTGGCTGGCCCAGTTTTTTTCAACCCTTAAGCAAAACCGCGACCCAAGAAAGCGACGATGACACATTGGCAATGCGCCGCACCGAAGTGCATTGCAACAAATGTGACGCGCATCTGGGCCACATATTTTCCGATGGCCCGGCCCCGACAGGCCTGCGTTATTGCATTAACGGTGTGGCTTTGCAGTTTAAAGCGGATGAATAATCAGGCGCTGCCGTCAATCGATTTTAGCGGCAATTTGCAAAACCCCTGCGCGGGAACGGCAAGTGCGGCGTTATATTTGCTCGACATATTCTGAAACGCAATCAGCCCGCATAATTCACTGATATAATCATCGTCAAACTGCAGTTTCATCCGCGCGATCAAATCTGGCCCAACTTCTTGATCGCAAAATGTCATCGCTTCGCAGATTTCCAGCGCCAGACGCTCTTCTTCATCAAAATCGGCATAGTTTTTCCAATCCGCCAGATTTTCAACCTTATCGGCACAAACACCGCGTTTCATCAAGGTTGTGGCGTTAATATCAACGCAAAATTCACAATGGTTAATCTGCGAAACCCGCACCGTGACCAAAGAACGCAAGGCCGGATTGATCGGTGAATTTTTGCGGTTTAACGCGCCGTATAATAACGCCACCCCCATAAACACCTTGGGCGCGCGCGCCCAAAGCAGGCCCGGCTCCAACACCTTGCCATAGGTTTTTTTCTGTTTGGCAAAAAACAGGCGAATATACCACGGATACTGATTTAGGGGTTTGGCGGAAACGTGCATTAATATACCTTTCGGGCGGCAGGATTAGATGGCGAAATTCAAACATAACATTCACGTTATTGCATCCGTCGTCAAGCCGCGCAATGCGCCATAATGAACACAAAAATGTGACGCAGGATTTGGTGATTTTATTTGATTGTTTTAGTGGTGCCCGAGGCG
>CAYSBD010000164.1:0-2454 GCA_964429175.1 uncultured Marinosulfonomonas sp. | reverse complement strand
TCAACACAGGTTCAAACGCCTGAATGCCCAAACGGTGCAAGGTTGGCGCACGGTTTAACATCACGGGGTGCTCACGAATAACCTCGTCCAGAATATCCCAAACTTCGGGGCGTTCTTTTTCAACCAGTTTTTTGGCCTGCTTGACGGTGGATGACAAACCCTTGGCCTCAAGCCGCGAATAAATAAACGGCTTGAACAGCTCGAGCGCCATCTTTTTGGGCAGACCGCATTGATGCAGTTTCAATTCGGGACCGGTCACAATGACCGAGCGGCCCGAAAAATCGACCCGTTTGCCCAAAAGATTCTGGCGGAAACGGCCCTGTTTACCCTTCAGCATATCGGAAAGCGATTTCAGCGGGCGTTTATTGGCCCCCGTAATCACCCGCCCACGACGACCGTTATCAAACAGCGCATCGACAGATTCCTGCAACATACGTTTTTCATTGCGCACAATAATATCAGGCGCGCGCAGCTCGATCAGACGTTTCAGGCGGTTGTTACGGTTGATCACCCGACGATAAAGATCGTTCAAATCCGAGGTCGCAAACCGGCCACCATCCAGCGGCACCAACGGGCGCAATTCCGGCGGGATCACCGGCACAACCGTCATCACCATCCATTCAGGACGGTTGCCCGATTCAAGGAAAGCTTCGACAATTTTTAGGCGTTTAATGATCTTTTTCGGCTTCAGCTCGCCGGTGGCCACGGCCAAATCAGCCCGCAGCGCCTCGGCTTCGCCTTCCAGATCAATCTGGCTTAGCATTTCACGAATGGCCTCGGCACCAATGCCGGCGGTGAACGCGTCCATGCCGTAAGCATCTTGCGCATCCATGTGCTCTTCCTCGGACATCAACTGACCATAAATCAGATCCGTCAGGCCCGGCTCGATCACCACATAGTTTTCAAAATACAGAATGCGTTCCAGATCGCGCAGCGTCATATCCAGCATCAAACCAATGCGCGATGGCAGTGATTTCAAAAACCAGATATGGGCAACGGGTGCGGCCAGCTCGATGTGGCCCATGCGCTCGCGGCGCACTTTTTGCAGCGTGACTTCCACGCCGCATTTCTCGCAGACAACGCCGCGGTATTTCATCCGCTTATATTTGCCGCACAGACATTCGTAATCTTTGATCGGGCCAAAAATACGCGCGCAAAACAGGCCGTCGCGCTCGGGCTTGAATGTGCGGTAATTGATGGTCTCAGGTTTTTTAATTTCACCGAAAGACCACGACAGGATCCGCTCGGGCGATGCCAGAGAGACCTTGATTTCATCAAACACCTTTGGCGGTGTCAGCGGGTTAAACGGGTTATTTGTCAGTTCATGGTTCATTTCGATACCTCTAAAAATAGGTTGCAGATGGGTGGGGGGAATTAAGCATCGCTCTTAATCCTCACCCTCCGCATTCAGCAGTTCCATGTTCAGGCCCAATCCGCGGACCTCTTTGACCAGCACGTTAAAGCTCTCGGGCACACCAGCCTCGAAATTATCTTCGCCTTTAACGATACTTTCATAGACTTTGGTCCGTCCGGCAACGTCATCGGATTTAACCGTCAACATTTCCTGCAACGTGTAAGCCGCGCCATATGCTTCCAGCGCCCAAACTTCCATTTCGCCGAAACGCTGGCCGCCGAACTGGGCTTTACCACCCAGAGGTTGCTGCGTGACCAAGGAATATGGGCCGGTGGAACGGGCATGGATTTTATCATCCACAAGGTGATGCAGTTTCAGCAGATATTTAACGCCAACCGTCACCGGACGCGCAAATTGCTCGCCTGTGCGACCGTCAAACAGGATCGACTGACCGGATGTTTCAAAACCGGCACGCGTTAGCGCATCATCAACGTCAGCCTCTTTGGCCCCGTCAAATACCGGCGTTGCAATCGGCACACCGTTGACGACATTTCCAGCCGCTGTTTCCAGCGCCTCATCATCCATGTCCTTGATGCCCTCATCATAAACATTATCGCCATAAGCAATACGCATCGCATCACGCACCGGTGTCATATCGCCATCACGACGATAGGATTTCAGCGCCTCGCCAATGTCTTCGCCCAGACCGCGCGCGGCCCAACCCATGTGGGTTTCAAGGATCTGCCCAACGTTCATACGCGACGGCACACCCAGCGGATTCAGACAGAAATCAACCGGCGTTCCATCCGCCAGAAACGGCATATCTTCCATCGGCACAACCTTGGAGATCACCCCTTTGTTGCCGTGGCGACCGGCCATTTTATCACCGGGTTGCAGTTTGCGTTTCACCGCAATGAACACCTTGACCATTTTCATCACACCCGGAGGCAGATCATCGCCGCGACGAACCTTTTCAACCTTGTCTTCAAAACGGGCCTCAAGCACACGTCTCTGGGCCTGATACTGATCATTCAGCGCCTCGATTTCGGCAGCATCCTTTTCGTCGCCCAACGCCAATTGCCACCACTGACCACGCGACA
>CAYSBD010000163.1:0-2497 GCA_964429175.1 uncultured Marinosulfonomonas sp. | reverse complement strand
TCATTTCTTGCGCGTTTATTGCGGCCTCATTTGTGTCCGTGTCTGGGATGGAACTGTCCAAATCCTGCATTCCTGTTTGATTGGTTAAGGCTAATTTGAATATTAGCATCTATCTATCTGAAAAGCGAGATGTCACAGAATGTTGAAACCTATAATTTTATTTGGCCCTCACTCAGCGGGTCATGATTAAAACGGTGCCCTGAAACGCGCTATTTTCCGCCGGCAGTGAATTGCCCCAACGCTTTGGAGAACAGATCAGCATCGACATTTCCGCCAGAAGCAACACAAATAACCACGTCACTTTCAAGCGCGCTGCGGTGATAGAGTGCTGCCGCCAGCGCCGCTGCTCCGCCGGGTTCAAGCACCAGCTTTAGACGGCTGAAGGCTTGCGCCATGGCGCTCAAACACTCCGCGTCGCTGACTGCAAAACCGGCCCCGCAAAGGCGTTTCATGACGGGAAATGTAAGCTTGCCGGGGGCAGGGGTGATGATGGCGTCACAGATTGAACCCGTTGTTTTTGCGTTGTTTTCGATCTGGCCCGATTGCAAGGATCGCGCAACATCGTCAAATCCTTGTGGCTCGACGGGATGCACCACCATGTCGGGCGCACTCGCTTCAAGCGCCAGCGCAATTCCCGAGGTAAGACCGCCGCCGCCGCAAGGCACCAGAACTTGTGCATCGGTGATGCCGATTTCAGCGGCCTGCCGGGCAATTTCCAGCCCGGTTGTGCCCTGTCCGGCAATAACCAAGGGGTCGTCAAACGGCTTGATCAAGGTCAAACCGTGCGTATTTGCCAACCGCGAACCGATCGCGTCGCGGTCCTCGTGACCTCGATTGTAAAGCACGATTTTCGCACCCAAGGCCTTGGTATTGTTTATTTTTAATCTAGGTGCATCTGATGGCATGATGATGGTCGCGCGGGTGTTATGGCGCATTGCGGCCAATGCAATGCCTTGGGCGTGGTTGCCCGATGAAAAGGCAATCACACCTTTGGCACGCTGCTCAGCGTCAAGCGCCGAAAGGGCCGACCATGCGCCGCGAAACTTGAAACTGCCGGTGTGTTGCAGGCATTCGGCCTTTATAAATACGCGGCGACCGGCGATTTCGTCGAGGAACGGCGACGATAATAACGGCGTGCGGCGGGCCTTGCCTTTTAGGCGTGTGGCGGCCGCATTGATCATCCCGATGTTCATTTGCTGCCTTTACAACACGACGCCCTGTGAGCGCTCAGAGCTTTTCATGCAGCTCTTCGACAAAAGTCTGGTCATCCATTGGTGGGCGCACATAACCCTGAACTTGCGGGCGATCTTCCAGCACGATCGGCTCGGGTGTTGTGTCCTCGTAAGGGATTTGGCCCAGAAGATGGTTAATGCAATTGATCCGCGCGTGTTTTTTTACGTCGGAATTAACTACATACCAAGGGGCCTGTTTGATGTCGGTATGGGCAAACATAATGTCTTTGGCCTTGGAGTATTCTACCCAGCGATTGCGCGATTCCAAATCCATTGGCGACAGTTTCCAGCGTTTTGTCGGCGTGACCAGACGTTTTTGAAACCGGCGTTCCTGCTCATCATCAGATACCGAAAACCAGTATTTGATAATCTGGATGCCCGAGCGCACCAACATGCGTTCAAATTCGGGACACGAGCGCAGAAAATCCTGATGTTCTTCGTCCGAGCAAAACCCCATCACCTTTTCAACACCGCCGCGATTATACCAAGAGCGGTCCAAAATCACCATTTCACCAGCCGAGGGCAAATGCGCCACATAACGTTGAAAATACCACTGGGTTGTTTCGCGTTCCGTGGGGGCGGGCAGGGCGACTACGCGGGTGATGCGCGGGTTCATCGGCTCGGTGATGCGCTTGATGGTGCCGCCTTTGCCAGCCGCATCGCGACCTTCAAAAATCACCACAACTTTCAGGCCTTGGGATTTAATCCATTCCTGCAATTTCACCAGCTCGATTTGCAGGCGGGCCAGTTCGGCTTCGTATTTTTTATCGGCTATTTTCTTGCTGGCCATTGGAAGTTCTCCATAGAATCTATGCGCGTTGCGGATTTAGGCTAGATCAAGTGGGCCACGATAGAAAGCGTTTGTTGGTTTTTGATTATAATTTCGGCTGAATCCGCGGCAAAGTGACTAAAGGGAATTATGATGCAAAAACCAAATTTTCTACACTGTCAAATTCAAGCCTTCAGGTGCTAGGCCTAATTTCGAACAACCTTGGTTCCGGCCAGGCGGATCATTGGCCAAACATAACACCAAAATAAAAAAACAAATAAAATGGCGGAAATTGTGATGGCTAAATAGTTAAGTATACAGCGAACGACTTTAACTCCCCTTCAGTGAAATTATTGGATAGTTTTTCCGATTATGCAGCAATAACCAGCAATTTCAGCCCAAAGGATCAAACCAAGTGATTGCGCTCAGAGAGTTCAATTGAATTGGAAACCCTATGAAAAAAATATTTAATCCCGTTTTGCGCAATTTTGGCTGC
>CAYSBD010000162.1:0-2546 GCA_964429175.1 uncultured Marinosulfonomonas sp. | reverse complement strand
TCGATCAGCTTGGCCAGCACGGCGTTGTTGGCTTTGCCTTCTTTGCCTTTGCGGTCAAACACTTGCAAACCGGCAAAGAACGGAACATGCGGCAGGAACTCGCTGCTTTGACCAACATTATTGGTCATCCGGTCGGTCCAGCCGCGATTGACGAAACATTCATAATCGTCGGCACCGTGGCTGGGCGCGGTGTGAACAAAGCCGGTTCCGGCCTCGTCGGTGACGTGATCGCCGTCGATCATTGGCACCTGATAGGACCAGAAATCGTCCGCATCGGCCAGCGGGTGTTTGCAGATCAGCGGGGCCAGCTCGTCGGCAGAAACATCGCGCAGGCGCGTAAATTTAGTGACGCGGGATTTTTCCAGCGTATCAGCCGCCAAAGCATCGGCCAGCACGAATTTATCGCCCTTGGCGGTCCAGCTTTCGTCTTCGGTTTCTTCAACCTGATACAGCCCGTAATTGATTTTGGGGTTGTAGGCCACGGCCTTGTTTGACGGGATGGTCCAAGGCGTGGTGGTCCAGATCACCACATTGGCATCGGCCAGATCAGCGGTCGCATTCACAAAGCCAAACTTGACCCAAATCGTGTGGCTGGTGTGATCGTGATACTCGATCTCGGCCTCGGCCAGTGCCGTTTTTTCAACCGGCGACCACATCACAGGCTTCGATCCGCGATAAAGACTGCCGTTCATCACGAATTTCATAAATTCCTCGGCAATCACCGCCTCGGATGAATAATTCATCGTCAGATAAGGATCATCCCATTTGCCCATCACGCCCAGCCGCTTGAATTCCTCGCGCTGGATATCCACCCATTCGCCAGCAAATTTACGGCATTCGCCGCGCAGCTCGTTAATCGGCACGTCGTCCTTGTTTTTACCTTTAGAGCGGTATTTTTCCTCGATCTTCCACTCAATCGGCAACCCGTGGCAATCCCAGCCCGGAATATAACGCGCATCACGGCCCAGCATTTGCTGGCTACGCACGATCATATCTTTCAGGATTTTATTCAGCGCATGACCGATGTGCAAATGGCCGTTGGCATAGGGCGGGCCGTCATGCAGGATAAACGGTTTGCGCCCCTGTTTTTCGCGCAGACGATCATAAATGCCAATCTTTGCCCAACGTTGCAGCCACTCGGGCTCGCGTTTAGGCAAACCGGCCCGCATGGGAAAATCGGTTTTTGGCAGGTTCAAGGTGGATTTATAATCGGGTGTTTCGGCACACATTGGGGCGCATCCTTCGTAACGGTTGGGGTAATTCAGGGGCGGCGCGAAACATCAGGCGCCTGTTCCCGACGGCACATTGTTAACGCAGCGCCGGGTTGATAATTCGTATAATAATTGCCAATATATTTCCCATAACGCGCTTATAGGTGCGGATTGCGCGCTGGTCCAGCATATTCCCCTTGCGAAATGGCAGCACTTTAAAACCCGCGCCAAAGATACTATTGTTTTTAGCAAACACGCAAAAAGGCGCAGAAATGAACACAGCCAAATCCACCCCCCGCTTTGCGATCACCGGCGCCCAGATTGATCAGGTGATGGCCGTATTTTACGCCGCCATCCGCCGTGATCCGCTTTATGGGCCTATTTTTAACGGCCACATAAATGACTGGCCCGAGCACGAGGAAAAAATCGGCCGTTTTTGGCGCAACGCTATTTTGCGTGAACAATGCTATGATGGCAAACCGATGCGCGCCCATAAACAGGCCGGCAATATCAAGCCCGAGCATTTTGACGGCTGGCTAAAGCTGTTTGATGCGTCGCTGGCCAAAGTTCTGCCCCCCGAAACCGCCGCCCAATGGTCCGAGATGGCGCATCGTATGGGGCGCGGTTTGCGGATGGGGGTTGAAGATAGCAGCCGTCCGGCAAATGCGGTGCCGGTGCTGCGATAAACACAGCCGCGACAAAACCGCCACTTGCCAGTCGGGTCGGAAATTCGGGCCAATCGGGTTTTCGCCCCTTAAAGCGATTTAGCGAAAGCGCCACCATTTGACCGCCGTGCTGCGGCCGGAATTGCAAAACCGGCAGGGCCGCCGCCGCAACCGCCGCCAACAAGGCAAAGACAAGAAAATGCACGCGAAATAATAATAAAACAGCCAGCCGCTTTCGCTGCCGTAGTGCACCAAAAACACACCGGCCAGCGCCAACGATAAAGCCGCCACAACATAAAACCAGTTTTTCTTGACCCAGTCAGCCAATGCGGCCACTTTTTTACGATTGAAAACATAGGTGGCAAGTGGCTTGGCCTCGATTTCGGCTGCGGCGATATCTTCAGGCACAGAGCCCCGGGTCGGTTTCGCAAACTTCGGCGCGGTGTTTTCTTGCAGTTTTCCTTTAATAACCACGTCATCATCTTGGGTCACGGATTCGGCCATAACTTCATCGCCAGTTTGCAATTTTTGCGCCTGATCCTGCAGCAACGCCACACGCTTTTTCAGCTTCAAATGGCTGTACTCCCACGACTGAATTGACCTGAATTTTATTTGCCAAGGGGCGCTTGATCTGGAGACCTTCAACTTCACCTTTGTTGAAGCTGAGAAG
>CAYSBD010000161.1:0-2610 GCA_964429175.1 uncultured Marinosulfonomonas sp. | reverse complement strand
TGCCTGCGGCGCGGATATTTAAGGAACAATAATAAACGAGGGCTAGGCAGACCGCGCCGATATGCTTATCTTATCCGCAAGGTAGGGAGCAGTATTTTGCGTATATCCGGGTTTATGAATGGTTTGACGGGGGGCTGGATTGGCTCTGAAAGCACTCTGCGTTTGGGTGTGACCGGGCTTAGCCGCGCAGGTAAAACTGTGTTTATCACTTCTTTGGTGGCCAATTTGCTGGATCGCGGGCGCATGGGGCAATTGGCGGGGGCTGCGGATGGATCAATTGTTGCAGCCTTTTTACAACCCCAACCTGATGACACCACGCCGCGATTTGAATATGAAGAGCATTTGGCAGCGCTGACGGCCGATACCCCACGTTGGCCCAAAAGCACCCGCACGGTTTCGCAATTGCGTTTGTCGTTAAAGGTGCAGCCGTCGGGAATCCTGGCCGGGTTTTCAAATCCGCGCACCCTGCATCTGGATATTGTGGATTACCCCGGTGAATGGTTGTTGGATCTGGGCCTGCTTGAAAAAACCTATGAAGAATGGTCTGAAAATATTTTGGCAAGTCTTCAAAGTCGCGATTGTGCCGCCGATTTTTTAAAAATGGAGATTGACCCCGCGGCGAAATACGATGAAATTCTGGCGCAGGATTTGGCCGCCTGTTTTACGACTTATTTACACGCCGCAAAACAGGCCGGATTTTCCGATTGCACTCCGGGGCGGTTTTTGTTGCCGGGCGAATTGGAGGGTTCACCCGCGTTGACATTTGCACCGCTCGCTGTGCCGCAAAATTTCAAACGGGGTTCATTCTATTATGAAATGCAGCGCCGTTTCGAGGCCTATAAGAAAAAAATCGTGCAGCCGTTTTTCCGTGATCATTTTGCTAAAATTGACCGGCAAGTGGTGCTGCTCGATGCGCTGGGCGCGATTCATAGTGGCCCGCAGGCTGTTGCCGATATGCGCGGTGCGATGGGTGATGTTCTGGCCGCTTTTCGCCCCGGAAAGACCGGTTTTCTGGGCGCATTATTCGGGGTTCACAAGGTCGAGCGCATTTTATTTGTCGCCACCAAGGCCGATCATTTACACCACCGCCAGCACCCGCGTTTGACAGCGATTGTGGCCGCAATGTTGCGCAGCGCGCGCGACAGGGCCGATTTTTCGGGTGCGCTAACGTCGGCGATGTCGATTGCCTCATTTCGGGCCACGGTCGAGGAAAGCCTGAAACATGACGGTAAATCGCTGGATTGTGTGCGCGGTGCATTGCTGGATACGGGCAAGCAAGCGGCGTTTTATCCTGGCGAATTGCCTGATGATCCGGCGAAATTATTAGGCCCGGCCAAGGATGGCGCAGAGCAGTGGTTGGGCGATGATTATCAAATCATGAGTTTTGCACCGGCGCCTTTGACGCTGAAACCGGGCGAAGGGCCGCCGCATATCCGGCTGGACAAGGCGGCGGAATTTTTGATCGGAGATTATTTGAAATGAGCAAGAAAAACGGCGGCCCTGTGTTGATTGAGCTAGATCACGAGGCCGAGAAAATCAGCCCCGCCACCGCCCCGCCTGTGCCGGAAATTGGCCAGCCAACGGGTCAGGCGCTGCAGATAATTGTGAAGGTTGCTGCGCGTAAACCATCGGTCTTGGCGCGCTGGTTTTGGTCTTTGCTTTTGGCTTTGCTGGTTTTGGGGATATCGGTGTCGGCGTGGGATTTTGTGAACGCAATGATCGCGCGAAATCAATATCTTGGCTACGTTTCCATTGGCCTGATGGGGCTGTTTGTGGCTGTTCTTTTGGCGCTGGCGATGCGCGAATTTCGGGGTTTTTCACGTCTGAAACGGCTGGATAAATTGCAAAGCGCCGCCAAATCGGCATCGGATAATCTGGCGGCGGCACAGGCTGTAACAACGCGGATTTTGGCGCTTTACCAGAGCCGCGGCGATACCGAATGGGGCCGGGCAAATTTCACCGAGCAGCGCGGGGATTTGGTTGATGCCGATGCTTTGCTGGGTTTGGCCGAAGCCCAAATCATTGCCCCTCTGGACGCGCTGGCCCGACTGGAAATCGTCTCCGCCGCACGCCAAGTCGCAACCGTTACCGCGATTGTGCCGCTGGCGCTGGCCGATGTGGCCGTTGCATTGACGGCCAATCTGCGCATGATCCGGCGCATTGCCGAGGTTTACGGCGGCCGCCCCGGAGCGCTTGGAAACTGGCGGTTGACGCGGTCGGTTTTCACGCATTTGGTGGCCACCGGCGCCGTTGCTGTGGGCGATGATTTGATCGGCACCATTGCCGGGGGCGGCGTGATGGCCAAAATTTCGCGCCGGTTTGGCGAGGGCGTGATCAACGGCGCGCTGACCGCCCGGGTTGGTGTGGCCGCAATGGAGGTCTGCCGCCCGATGCCGTTTGTGGCGGTGAAAAAACCATCGGTAACAAGCTTGATAAAACAGGCACTTGTGGGGCTGTTTCAGGGCGAATAAGTTCGCGTAAAAGTACCGAGTGATTTTTGCGAGGGTTTATTTCGGGCTGGTTTTTCTGACGTTACTGTTGGCACTTTATTTATTATATACCCCATTCACTCCAAAACCCGAAAGTTTTGGTTTGAGATTATGCGGAAGT
>CAYSBD010000160.1:0-2680 GCA_964429175.1 uncultured Marinosulfonomonas sp. | reverse complement strand
GCCCCGTCGACCGGCAGGTCATGCAAACATGACCGAGAGGGGGCGTTTATAGCGGTTGCAAAGCGTTTTGGCTGGGCCATATTCATGCGCAACATCGCTCCAACGATAGCCGCGTTGCAGGCAAAATATGATGCCTGACAGCACTTTTAGATCATCCACACGAGGCACACCACGCGGCTTATTTGGCAGCAGTGGCTTGATTTTGCTGAATTGTTCTTCCGTTAACCAAAATGTTCCAGACATGAAACCCTCCTTGTTTCATACCTTGAATCATAAATTCGTTTATAGGTCTACGCCCTAGCAACGCCAAGGCTTCTTCATAGCGCTTTTCAATCGTATCCGTCAGGCGTGTGTGAATTAGCCAGGACATAAGCCGCAATATCCACGCAAGGGCGGCGCAAGACGCGTGGTGCCTCACCAGTGGCAAAAGTGTAACGCGTCGATAGGTGCGGGCGGTCTGCCAGGCCGTCGGGCAGCGACTGCGTGATTGCTAAAAATCGGGTCTTGCCGCAGTTTTATGTGCGGGCCACCTTGGTGTGTGCCGCGGTGCATTTCGGCAGAGATATTTTGAAAAGAAGGAAATGTCAGCCGTGTTTGATTAAATATCGCACAGATCCGAGCGGGTGATAAAACGTTTGCCACGGCCGTTATCCAGCGAAAACATGCCGCCGCGCCCGTTGATCACGTCGATGGTTAAGCGGGTGTGTTTCCAGGCCTCGTATTGCTGGCCGCTGATGTAAAACGGCGCGCCGCCGATTTCGCCCATTTTCACATCGTGGTTCGCGATCATTAGATCGCCTTGGGCGTAACACATCGGGGCCGAGCCATCGCAGCAGCCGCCGGATTGGTGAAATATCACCGGTCCGTGGTCGGCGACAATTTCACCGATTAGTTGCAGGGCGGCCTTGGTGGCCTGAACCTGATCTGACATTTTACGCTCCTGAGATCGCTTGTGCTGCGAGCCTATCGTGAAACGTGCAGATATCCAAACAGATTCAGGGCGCCCCAGGGCAATCGACTGAACGTCACTGAGCGATAATTTTGCACATGTAGTCATCGTCCCAGGCCGCGCAATGGCGTTTTTGCGGTATGCTGATTTTGGCAGGATCATTGCCGTGAGGCGCCCCTGTCGCCGGGGCGCCCTGTCTATTTTTCAGTCTCCTGGATTACAGTCTTCTGGATTACGGTGCGTTGCGCGCAACGATGTCGATGATTTCCTGATGCACCTCGGGGTTTATTTTATTAGCCTTTGGCACGATGCGGAAGTTAAAGTCGTTATCCTTGAGCAGCGCGGTAACTTTGCCACCGACAAGGGTTGAGCTGATGCCGTAATCGACAAACATCTGCTGGATGGCTTCATCCTTGGCGATGAAATCCAGCAGCGCCATGTCGGCTTTGGCCGGATCTTTTTTCACGGCCATCAGATACGGAAAAGCAATCGCGCCCTCGCTGGGCCAGATCACCGCCAGAGTTCCGTTTGCAATGGCTTCTTGAACCTCTGCGCCAACAACCGATCCGATCGAAACCTGATGGGTGCCGTTCAACAACTGGGCGCTCACAACGCCGCTACCAAAAGGTCGCGCGTCGCCTTTTCTAGGGTCATCTTTCATGGTTTCCATGGCAGGCATTTTGGCGTTCTGGATAATTTTTTCAAACTTTTCTTTGCCGACCACATCGTAAAGCGAAGCAAGTGTGCGCATTGCAAAACACCCGCGGCCCGGGATTGCCAAGCTGCCTTCGAATTCCGCCAGCGCGGCCCAGCTTTTGGGAACATCGGCTGTATCAATCAGCTTTGGATTGTAGGATATCACCATCATCTCGACATAAGGCACCATCAGTTGCCCAGCACCGGTATCGGCAAGGCCGGCAAATTGAGGCGCCATTTCAAGCTGATCAGGCAGCGGCTGCAGAATGTCACGGGCGTTGTTCAAATGCTTGAAAATATCACGTCCCGGAGGGGTTTCTCCGGTGCGCCCATAGGTGATTAAAACGCCAAAATCCAGACTTCCGGCTGCCGTCGCGCCGGTAATGACTTTAGAAAAACCGCCACTGCTCTGGTATTCGGAATGGATCGTGTGTCCGGTGGTTTTTGCGAATTTTTCGGCGATCTGTTCGACTACAGAGCCGCGGATTGCGCTGGGCATATGCACCACAGCCGAAGTGGCTGTGTCGCCCGGTGCTTTAGATGTTTCCGATGCAATTGTTGTGCCGCCCATGGCCAATGTCAATATTCCCGTGGCAGCGGCAAGGCGCAGATTTTTTGTGTATTTAGACATACTTATCCCTTTAGTATTATTTGTTTTGCCGGGTGGGGATGGCGCTTGCGGTATTTGCAAATCCTGCCTGCCTGCCTGATGTTACTCATCTGGGGGCGGGGGCTGGTAAATTCAAGGGAGTGTTCGCTGGATTTAGCTGGATAGCCTTGTGACGCCGCGTCACTTTTCGAGTTTTTGAAAATGCCCGTAACAAACGGCTGCTACGGGCATTTCTGCTGCGGTTATTTCTGTTGCAAAGCCTTAGAAAAAGCCCAGCTTGTTTGGATTGTAGCTAACCAGCAGGTTTTTGGTCTGTTGATAATGGTTTAGCATCATCAGGTGGGTTTCGCGCCCTACGCCTGACTGTTTATAGCCACCAAATGCCGCATGTGCCGGGTAGGCGTGATAGCAGTTGGTCCAGACGC
>CAYSBD010000159.1:0-2713 GCA_964429175.1 uncultured Marinosulfonomonas sp. | reverse complement strand
TAACATCTTCTTCTTGCCTTAAATACCTGCGCCGCAGGCATAGAATCTTTTTACCTGCGCCCCAACACACGCTATGCTACCGCGAACTTACAGAAAGCCAGCAGCGTGCCAAACCCGACATTTACCGAAATCACCCCGACCGCCCAAATCGCCAACGATATCCACGGCGGGCGGGCCAAATGTCTACAACGGCTGCTGCGCCTGAACATGCCGGTGCCGAAAACCTTGGCGATTTCCTTTGATGCGGTGCACGCTATTGCCGCAAGGCAACCTGACAAAACCGAGCAAATGATGGCAAATTTCGCCTCGGGCCTTGTCAGCGTGCGCCCCAGTTCGCAAGATCCCGATTGGGGTGGTCCCGGCGCGATTTTGAACATCGGCATGAACGCGGAACGCCATAAAACCTTAAGTGAAAATCTGGGCGAGGAGGCCGCAAATGCGATATATTTGCGCTTCATTCAGGCCTACGCGGTGCATGTGGCCCGGCTTGATCCCGATATGTTCGAGCTGCCCGCCAAGCCAACGAACGACGCGTTAAAAACAGTTTTGCGCAACTATACCGACGAGGCCGACGAGCAATTCCCGCAAGATCCCGCGCATCAATTGTCGGGTGTTTTGCGCTCGATGGCGCGGGCGTGGGAGGGCACCAGCGCGCGCCTGTTGCGTCAAGCCAAAGGCGCGCCGGTGGATGCCGGTTTGGGCTTGGTCGTGCAGGAAATGGCGCTGGGGGTTGGCACCGGAAAAAGCGGCTCGGGTGTGATTCAGTTCGTTGACGGGGCAACGGGCGAGCAGCGTATAACCGGCCGCTATCTGTGCCAATCCCAAGGGCGCGATGCGTTGCTCGAAGGGCACGGCGTTTTGTTCCTGTGCAAAGACACACGCGGGCCATCCTTGCAAGAGGCGCTGCCCGATGTTTACGCCGAGCTGCTGAAATACGGCGCGCTGTGCCGCACGCGTCTGCGCGAAGAAATGCAGGTTGAATTCACGATTTCAAACGGGGTGTTGAATATTTTAGACGCCGTGCGCATCCCGCGCCGTTCGCGCGCAGCCGTTCGCATTGCGGTGGCCTTGGCGAATGACGACATCATCACGCGCAACGAAGCCTTGTTGCGCATCGCCCCGCGTGCCTTGAGCGAACTTTTGCATCACCAGATTGACCCCGAAGGTGCGCGCGACATTTTCCAACAGGCAATCGCGGCCAGCCCCGGTGCGGCCAGCGGCAAGATTGTATTTAGCGCCAACGCCGCACAGGCCAGCGCCGCGCGCGATGAGCCGTGCATTTTAGTGCGCCACGAAACCGCCCCCGAAGATGTGCGCGGCATGCACGCAGCGGTGGCCGTTTTAACCATTCGCGGCGGGGTCAGCAGCCACGCGGCGGTGATTGCGCGCGGGTTGGGATTGCCTTGTGTGGTCGGGGCCATGGATATGCAGATTGACCGGCGAAACAACACCCTGACGGCGGCGGACGGGCGTGTGTTTAAAGAAGGCGATCTGATCACGATTGACGGCACCTCGGGTCAAGCGCTGGCGGGGGCTGCAAAAATGTTGGAGCCGGCGCTGGACGGGCCATTTTCGACGCTGATGGAATGGGCGGCGGATGTTTGTGATATCGGTGTGCGCGCCAATGCCGACACGCCCGCTGATGCGCGTTTGGCGCGGCGTTTTAATGCGCGCGGAATCGGGCTGTGCCGCACCGAGCACATGTTTTTTGAGCAGGATCGTTTGACGGTGATGCGCGAAATGATTTTTGCAAATTCTTCAAATGATCGCAGCGAGGCGTTGCAAAGGTTGCTTCCAATGCAGCGCAATGATTTTGCCGAACTGTTTGAAATTATGCAGGGAAAGCCGGTTTGCATCCGCTTACTGGATCCGCCTTTGCATGAATTTTTGCCAACGCATCGCGAGGGTCAGCGCGAATTGGCCGAGGCGCTGGGCCTGCCGGTATCGGATGTGATCCGGCGCGTCGATGCGTTGCACGAATATAATCCGATGCTGGGGATGCGCGGTGTTCGGCTGGGTATTACGGTGCCGGAAATTTACGATATGCAGGCCCGCGCTATCTTTGAGGCCACAATTTTGGCCCGCGACAAAGGCGTTAATGTGGTGCCTGAAATCATGATCCCTCTGGTCAGTGCCACGCGCGAAGTCGAGCTGGTAAAATCGCGGGTTGATGCGGTGGCGGCGGCGGTTCGCGTTGAACAGGGGCAGGATTTTGATTACCGGCTGGGCGTGATGGTCGAAACCCCGCGGGCGGCTTTGCGGGCCGGTGATATTGCCCAGAATGCGGCGTTTCTTAGCTTTGGAACCAATGATTTGACCCAGATGACTTACGGTCTTTCGCGCGATGATGCGGGGCGGTTTATGTCGGATTATGTGCAGTTGGGGGTTTACCCCGAGGATCCGTTTCACATGCTGGATACCGAAGGCGTTGGCGAATTGTTAAGCATTGGTGCGGCGCGTGGTCGTGCGGTGCAACCCGATCTGGTTTTGTCGATTTGTGGCGAACATGGAGGCAACCCCGAATCTATCGCCTTTTGCCGGAATGCTGGCTATGATTATGTATCTTGCTCGCCTTTTCGGGTGCCTGTGGCGCGGTTGGCGGCGGCACATTTGGCAATTCTGGACATAAAGAAATAAAAACTAGCAATATAAATCAATATTTAACGATATAAAGTTTATCTATTTAATTAAGGATATGATCGCGGGAACAATG
>CAYSBD010000158.1:0-2889 GCA_964429175.1 uncultured Marinosulfonomonas sp. | reverse complement strand
TTTTTGGAACCGCCGCGTGCGAGTCTGATTTTCATAGCCATGATTAGTTTCTCCTGTTTTCCTAGCTAGCTGAAGGGCCTAATGCCCTGTCATTTTTTGAATTGGTTGTGATGTTGGATGACTTCCTGAATGATGAAATTCAGAAATTTCTTGGCGAATTCGGGGTCGAGGTTGGCTTTGGCGGCCAGCTCCTCGAGACGTGCAATTTGTTTGGTTTCGCGGGCCGGGTCAGAGGCCGGCAGATCATGCTCGGCCTTTAGTTTACCAACGGCTTGCGTATGCTTGAACCGCTCGCCCAAGGTGTAAACCAGTATCGAATCCAGCCGGTCGATGCTTTCGCGGTGTTCCGCCAATATTTCGGCAGCGCGCCGGGTGGTGTCAGACATCACAGGCCTCCTTTGCGGGAACATGACGCCAAATTTCAAGCGCGCCAAACTTCTCATGCTGAAACATGGCTTCAAAGGTGGCGCCCATGCGTTTGGCGACATTGCGCGAGCCGTCGTTCTCGGGTGCAACAAGGCTTATAATTGTGTCCCGCCCCAATACATCATAGGCGTAGCTGCGCGCAGCCAAAGCGGCCTCGGTGGCGTATCCATTACCTTCAAAACCGGCCATTAAATCCCAGCCGATTTCAGCTTCAGGCCAACCATGTGGATTCCACAACCCTATGATACCGCACAGTTTTCCACTGCTGGCTTCCTCAACAGACCAGCGGCCATATCCGCGCAATGCCCAGTGGCCAATTTCACTTGCCAGCGTGCGCCATGATTGGGCCGCGGTGGCAGGACCGCCAACAAACTTTGCCCGATCCGAGGCATAAAATTGTGCAACAGCATCAAAATCAGCCGCAGCAGGAGCGCGCAAAATCAGGCGTTCTGTTTCAAGTGTTGGAATTTCGAATATCATTTCTTTTTCCCAAACCCTGACAAGCCCGGCGGCAGTGCGCCACCGCCCAAACCGGGCAGGCCCCCGCCCATTTTCTTGGCGGCGGCTTCCATGGCCTTGGGATCCATGTTGGCCAATTCGCCAGCCATGTCGGGACCACCTTTGCCAAACATGCTGCCCATGGCTTTTTTCAACATGCCGCCTTTGCCCATTTTTTTCATCATATCCGACATCTGGCGGTGCATTTTCATTAGCTTGTTCAGCTCGGACACTTCCAGACCGGCACCGCGCGCGATGCGTTTTTTGCGGCTGGCTTGCAGCAATTTCGGGTTGGCGCGCTCGCGTTTGGTCATCGACTGGATCAGCGCAATCTGGCGCCTTAAAACGCTGTCATCAAATCCGGCAGCGGCGGCCTGTTGCTTCATTTTACCCATGCCCGGCATCATCCCCATGATGCTTTCCATGCCGCCCATTTTCATCATCTGTTCCAGCTGCGCCTTCAGATCGTTCATGTTGAACTGACCCTTCTGGAACCGCTTCATCATGCGTTCGGCCTGTTCGGCCTCGATGGTTTCTTGCGCCTTTTCAACCAGCGAAACGATATCGCCCATGCCCAAAATCCGGCCCGCAACACGTTCGGGGTGGAATTCCTCAAGCGCGTCCATCTTTTCGCCAAGACCAATAAATTTAATCGGTTTGCCTGTGACAGCGCGCATCGACAGCGCCGCACCACCGCGCCCGTCGCCATCCATCCGCGTCAGAACCACGCCGGAAACGCCAACTTTGGTGTCAAATTCTTCGGCCACATTAACCGCGTCCTGACCCGTCAGGCCATCCACCACCAACAGGGTTTCGCGCGGGTTGGCAACGTCGCGCACGGATTGCACTTCGTCCATCAAAACCTTGTCGATGTGCAAACGGCCCGCGGTATCGAGCATGTAAACGTCGTAGCCGCCCATCGTCGCCTGTTGTTTGGCGCGTTTGGCGATCGCAACGGCAGATTGGCCTTTGACGATCGGCAGGGTATCAACCCCGATCTGTTTGCCCAAAATCGCCAGCTGTTCCTGGGCTGCGGGGCGCTGGGTATCAAGCGAGGCCATAAGCACGCGTTTGCCATTTTTTTCAGTCAGGCGTTTGGCCAGCTTTGCGGTGGTGGTGGTTTTACCCGAGCCTTGCAAACCAACCATCAAAATCGGCGCAGGCGCGTTATCAATTTTCAGCTCGCCGGCATTTTCATCGTCACCGGCCAGCACATGCACCAGCTCGTCATGCACGATTTTGATAACTTGCTGGCCCGGGGTCACGGATTTGGTAACCGATTGGCCCGAGGCCTTTTCGGAAATGGCTTTGATGAAATCACGCGCTACGGACAATGAAACGTCGGCCTCAAGCAAAGCCACACGGACCTCGCGAAGCGCGATTTTGATATCATCCTCGGACAGCGCGCCCTGTTTGGTCAGCCGACCAAAGACACCGCCAAGGCGTTCGGATAGATTTTCAAACATGCGTGTCCTCTCACAAATCAAATCGTGCCAAATCAAATGCCAATCACCCCCGTGGGCGAAACTCGCTGACGGGGGGCGATCCTTGCGCGTGCAAGGACCGGAAGCTTAACGGACTTCCGGATGTTGCTGTGCGTTTATTCGGAGCGAAGGGGAGAGTCAAGTATGGTGATTGGGGGGGCGCCGCTCAACCGTGCGCTTCGCAGATGGCCCGTTTTGTAGAAAATACCACATATTTTTGATATTGAACCGGTCGCACCATTCATTGGTCTTCTTGCCGTTTGGCATTACCCTCTTTTGGACAGTAATTACACTGAAGGGGTCGGGAATAATAATCAAGCACACAGGCGCGTTTCGGCGTGATAGTTGGGTCATGAGGGCGCGCGAATCTAAACTTAGTAAAGGTATACGCTTGACTGAGGGCCCCTGACAGCTCCTTGTAGATGCCGCGAATTTAAGGAATCCTCAGAGCGTAAAACGGGAAGGTTATTCTTAAATGCAA
>CAYSBD010000157.1:0-2944 GCA_964429175.1 uncultured Marinosulfonomonas sp. | reverse complement strand
CCGTTAAAATTTCGGTGGGCGCTGGGAGTGGAAACCAGCGCGCCGCTGTTAAACAAGCGTATAGGCGATAAAAGATGAGTCTGCAAGCCGCTAAATTATGCGGCTGATATTGGTTCTGATAAAATGTGGGCAGCACCTAAAACACGGGCCGCCGACGCGATGTAACCGGCCCGCCCCCTTGCATATTTATGCGCGCGATGGCCGCATCCAGCGGCTCATCGGCCACTGCCATGTGATGGGCATTGGCGTGCAACAAGGTGCTTTCGTCCCGAATCAGCCCGACATGTCCGTGCCAGAAAATCAAATCGCCTCGCTGTGACTTTATGCCGTCATCAATTTTGATGCCAACGCTGGCCTCTTGCAGATCTGCATCGGCGGGGCAATCGATACCGCAAGCCAGCAGCGACAATTGCACCAAACCGGAACAATCCAGCCCCCAAATGCTGTTGCCGCCCCATAAATACGGCACCCCGATAAACCGCTGCGCAACCTGAACCGGATCATCGAATAACCCGTCAATCAACGCGATATGTGCGCGCGGCACAAACGCACCGTTTGCCAACTCCGCAAATTTTTCGTCCTGCGATACCACCTGCAATCGCGCCCCGAAACCGAGTGCTGCAGTTTCTTCTGCCTTGAAGTCCGGCGCGGGGTAAATATGGCTGCTGCGGGCCGTGATGAAATGCGTTGGGATGTGCTGCTCGACCAGCAAATCAGCGCGCAAATAACCCGTATAGCCATCTTTTACAGCGCTGCCATAAGCCCAGCCAGCATTGCTGTGCCAAACCTGAAAATCCTCGCCGTAAATCAGTTGGCGATCACGCTTGCCATCCGGCTCGGACCGCAGGTCGGCAACGGAAACGGCAATGGTTTTCACCACGAATTTGCCGGCATCGGTCGGAGGTAGTCGGCGGTCTGTCATAAATTCAAAACCTTGGGCAAGGCTTGCAAAATCGCCCGTGCGCCTTGGCCTGCGCCACCTTTTGGGCGTGCCGGTGCAGCGGTGGGTTGCCAGCCATAAATGTCAAAATGCAGGTAATTTTCAGCGCGCCCGACAAAGCGGCGCAAAAACAAGGCCGCAGTGATGGACCCCGCAAACCCGCCCTTTGGTGCATTGTCCAGATCGGCGATTGCTGGCTCGATTATTGTTTCGTAAGGTTCCCAAAACGGCATGCGCCACAGCGGATCAGCCACGGCTTGACCACCGGTGAAAAAATCCGCCGCCATTTGATCATCATCGCAATAAAACGGCGCAAGATCCGGCCCAACGGCAACCCGCGCAGCGCCGGTCAAGGTGGCCATTGAAATCAGCAAATCCGGCGCGTCTTCGTCGGCCAGCGTTAAGGTGTCGGCCAAAACCAGCCGCCCCTCGGCATCGGTGTTGTTGACTTCAACGGTCAAACCTTTGCGCGATGTCAGGATGTCCTGTGGGCGAAATGCCGAGGCCGAAATCGAATTTTCTACCGCAGGCACCAACACCCGCAGCCGCAATTTCAGGCCCAGCGACATAATCATATGCGCCAAGCCCAGCACGGTTGCCGCACCGCCCATGTCTTTTTTCATCAACCCCATCGAGGCACCGGTTTTGATATTTAGCCCGCCCGTATCAAAGCAAACGCCCTTGCCAACCAGCGTCAGGGTTGGACCGCTATCGCCCCAGCGCAGATCCAAAAGACGCGGTGCCTGATCTGCGGCACGGCCAACCGCGTGGATCATTGGCAGATTTTGTTTTAGCAATTCAGTGCCGGCAATGATCATGGTTTTGGCCCCGTGGTTTTCGGCCAGTTCTAAAAAGGCGTGCTCCAGTTGCTGCGGCCCCATATCCGAGGCCGGAATATTGATTAAATCACGGGTTAATGCCTCGCCGGCGGCAATGATTTCAATTTTAGCCGCGTCAATGCCTTTTGGTGCTTTCAGCTGTGCCAGAACCGGTTTCTGATCACGATAACGATCAAATTTATAACCGGATAAAAGCCAGCCCAGCGCAGCCTCTTGCAAGGCTTCTTTGTCCAGTGTGGTTTCAAAATGATAGACGCCTTCGGGTAATTCGGCGGCGGCTTTGGCCAAATGGAACCGCCCGCGCGATCTGGATTTTTTGTCGCCATAACCAAAAACAGCCAGCTTTGGTCTGCCGGAATCATTGGGAACCAGACAAACCTGACCAAGATTGGCACCAAAGCCCATTGCCCCCAGCCAATTGGAAACATGTTCGGGCTGATCGGCAAGCCAACCCGCCAAATCCGTAGATTCAATAACAAACAACGGAATGGATGCTGCACCGGCAGGTGCGAATGTCATAAGCATGGTTGATGGCCTTGTCTGATTAAACCTGGCCACCACCCTAGCCGCAATTTAGCGCGCCGCAAGAGCCGATCAGACCGACAAATCCTGCAAATCCCAAACCGCCGTCAGCGATCCATTCCCGATCCGCAGCAATCGCGCCATTGTTGCGCCCAGTGCCACCGGATCATTACATTCCACACAACGGCGCACATCGCGCGCGACATCGGCAAGACGCTGCATGCCGACCTGTTCGGTAATCCCTATCAACCCCTTGGCACCTTTGTATAATAATTTCAGATCGCCGTTACGGTAATCATCTTCCAGCTGGTTTAAACGCACCGATAATTCTTCTACCGCGCGGCAAACCACATTGCGCGCACCGGCCTCGCCCAGTTGCACATAAAGTTCCACCAGCCGGTTCGAATCCAGCCCTACCTTTTCATTAAATTCTAGCATTGATATTTCCACCGCTTTAACACCTTAAAATTTGCAGGCCCCCACATTACGATCAGCATCGGGCAAGGTTCCTTAAAAAAGGTTGATGAAGGCCATAGAAATATTTAGAATTTCTAATAAATTCGGTAAAATACAGGTGCTGCGCAGATCTGGTCTTGTCCCGTTTACGTTCCGGTCTCTTAACTCATTTAAGCTGCCTTTCTTT
>CAYSBD010000156.1:0-3031 GCA_964429175.1 uncultured Marinosulfonomonas sp. | reverse complement strand
ACCGCGCCGCATTTTTCACGCTCGTCGCCCTATCCGACAGACATCGCGCTGATGGTGCAGGCACCCATTTTTCACGTCAACGGGGATGACCCCGAGGCCGTGGTGCATGCCGCCAAAATTGCCACCGAGTTCCGCCAAAAATTCAACAAAGACGTGGTGATCGATATTTTCTGCTATCGCCGTTTTGGCCATAACGAGGGGGACGAGCCGATGTTCACCAACCCCTTGATGTATAAAAATATCAAAAAACACAAAACCACATTGCAACTTTATACCGAACGTCTGATCCGCGACGGGCTGATGCCCGAAGGCGAAATCGAAGATATGAAGGCGACGTTTCAGGCCCATTTGAACGAAGAATTCGAGATCGGCAAATCTTATCGGGCAGATAAGGCCGATTGGCTGGACGGGCGCTGGAAAAATATGGGTAGAAACAGCGACGATTACCAGCGCGGCGAAACCGCGATTGTGCCTGCAGCTTATGAGCAGGTCGGTGCGGCGCTGTCGTCTATTCCGGAAAAATATCCGGCGCATAAAACCGTGATCCGGATGTTGGAGGCCAAAAAGAAAACTCTCGATACAGGCGAAAACATCGACTGGGCCACGGGCGAGGCGCTGGCTTTTGGATCATTGCTGACCGAAGGCTATCCGGTGCGTCTGGCTGGCCAAGATTCAGCGCGCGGCACCTTTAGCCACCGTCATTCGGCCCTGATTAATCAGAACGACGAAAGCCGTTATTATCCGCTGAACAACATTCGCGATGGCCAGGCAAATTACGAAGTTATCGATTCGATGTTGTCGGAATATGCCGTGCTGGGTTTTGAATATGGTTACTCGCTGGCCGAACCCAACACGCTGACATTGTGGGAGGCCCAGTTTGGTGATTTTGCCAATGGCGCGCAGATTATGTTTGATCAGTTTATCAGCTCGGGCGAGCGTAAATGGCTGCGGATGTCGGGCCTTGTGGTGTTGTTGCCGCATGGCTTTGAAGGGCAGGGACCGGAACATTCCTCGGCTCGCCTTGAGCGGTTTTTGCAGATGAGCGCCGAAGATAACTGGATCGTTGCCAATTGCACAACGCCGGCGAATTATTTCCACATATTGCGCCGTCAATTGCACCGCAGTTACCGCAAGCCCTTAATTTTAATGACGCCAAAATCGCTGCTGCGCCACAAAAAAGCGGTCTCGGCGAAATCGGAATTTGTCACAGGATCGTCGTTTCACCGGGTGCTTTGGGATGATGCGCAAAAGGGCAATTCAGACATTGAACTGGTTGCCGATGATAAAATCAAGCGCGTAGTGATATGTTCGGGCAAGGTATATTATGACCTGCTTGCGCAACGCGGCGAACGCGGCCTCACGGATATTTATTTGTTGCGGGTTGAGCAATATTATCCGTTCCCGGCTATGGCCCTTGCAAAAGAGCTATCACGGTTCCAAAATGCCGAGCTGCTCTGGTGTCAGGAAGAGCCTAAAAACCAGGGTGCCTGGAGCTTTATCGAGCCCAATCTGGAATGGGTTCTGGGCCGCATTAACACCAAATCAAAACGCCCGTCCTATGCCGGTCGTATGGCATCTGCCTCGCCTGCAACGGGCCTTGGCAAAACCCACAAATTACAACAAGAAGCGCTGATTGACGATGCGCTCACCATCAAAGGATAACAGATCATGTCCACCGAATTGCGCGTGCCTACTTTAGGAGAATCCGTTACCGAAGCCACCGTTGCCACATGGTTCAAGGCCCCGGGCGATGCGATTGGCGTTGATGAAATGCTCTGCGAGCTGGAGACTGACAAAGTCACCGTCGAGGTGCCATCGCCGGTGGCCGGCACTATGGGCGAAATCATTGCCGCCGAGGGCGAAACCGTTGGCGTTGACGCCTTGCTGGCTACCATTAACGAAGGCGCTTCTGCTGCGGTTGTGCCGGTTGCCAAGGCCGCGCCAGAACCTGTGGGGGTGCCAGCTGGCAAAGACGTTGAAAACGCGCCCTCGGCCAATAAAATGATGGCTGAAAAAGGTCTGTCTGCGGATCAAATCACCGAAATCACCGGCACAGGCCGCGACGGGCGCATCATGAAAGAAGACGTGCAAAATGCCACTGCTGCGGCGACTGCTGCCTTGCCTGCCGCTGCTGCCCCTGCCGATAACAGTCCTCGCGAAGAGCGTGTTAAAATGACCCGCCTGCGCCAAACCATTGCGCGCCGCTTGAAAGAAAGCCAAAACACCGCCGCCATGCTGACCACTTATAACGAGGTCGATATGGGCGCGGTGATGGACTTGCGCCGCGAATACAAAGACCTGTTTTTGAAAAAACACGGGGTCAAGCTGGGCTTTATGTCATTTTTCACCAAAGCCTGCTGCCACGCGCTAAAAGAAGTGCCGGATGTGAACGCCGAAATTGATGGCAACGAGGTGGTTTACAAAAAATACGTCAACATGGGCGTGGCCGTAGGCACTCCGAACGGGTTGGTGGTGCCGGTGGTAAATGACGCCGACCAGATGTCATTTTCGCAGATTGAACAAAAAATAGCCGAGCTGGGCCAAAAAGGCGTGGCCGGAAAGCTGACCATGGCCGAAATGCAGGGCGGCACTTTTACGCTGTCCAATGGCGGTGTTTACGGCTCGCTGATGTCATCGCCCATCCTGAACCCGCCGCAATCGGGCATCTTGGGCATGCATAAAATTCAGGACCGGCCAATGGCGATCAACGGTCAGGTGGTGATCCGCCCGATGATGTATCTGGCGCTGTCGTATGATCACCGGATTGTTGATGGCAAAGGTGCGGTGACATTCCTTGTGCGGGTGAAAGAGGCGCTTGAGGATCCACGCCGCTTGTTGATGGATTTGTGAGGCTGACAGCATGGATAATATGCAGAAAAGTGAACGTGTTATCGCAAAAATACTAGATTTGGCCATGATGCAAGCTATCCAAGGATGGCAACTTTCATTCAAAGACCTTGAACTGGGTGGTGACTATGAGCCGTTTTTTTTTCAAAGTATACAATGGCTTGAAGCTGAAGACATAATCAGA
>CAYSBD010000155.1:0-3062 GCA_964429175.1 uncultured Marinosulfonomonas sp. | reverse complement strand
TCCCCGCCGGAGGCACCAAGCGCCAAAAGGGCACACAAACAGTAGTTTCATTTACAGGAATAAAATGGATAACCTGACAATTGACTTCACTACAGGTGCCGTTGCACATCGTCGCCAATTCGGCGGCGGGCGCGGTCAGGCGCTGCCACGGGCGATTGGCATGAAGGGCGGCAAAACCCCGGATGTCGTCGATGCAACTGCCGGCCTTGGGCGCGATGCGTTTTTGTTGGCGTCATTGGGCGCCAAGGTTACGATGATTGAACGCTCGGCCCAAATGCACGCTTTGTTGGCCGCTGCTTTAAGACGCGCCGCCGATAGTGAAATTGCCGACATCATCGCCCGCATGACCCTGCTTCATGGCGATGCCAAGGATCTGTTGCCCGATTTATCCCCCGAAGTCGTTCTGATCGATCCGATGCACCCGCCACGGGGTAAATCCGCGCTGGTCAAAAAGGAAATGCGCCTGATCCGCGAAATTGTCGGCATTGATGCGGATTCCGCGGCCTTGATGCAAACCGCCCTGAGCTGCACCACAAGCCGCGTAGTATTGAAGTGGCCACAAAAGGCCGCGCCGATGCAAAGTCTGCCCAAAGCGTCGCATCAGATCACCGGAAAATCCACGCGCTATGACGTGTTTATGTGCGAAAATCTGTAGGCCGGTGTATATATAGAGTCAGGGCAAGAAAAACCCATGTGCAGTTCATACATTTTTTACACGCCCTTTTCGGATTTGCCTCCTTCACTAAAACGTCACCTGACAGGTTCGCATCCTGCCGTTATATTACGTAAAACACTGACAACACGGAAAGAAATTATAATGCGCTTTGTCTGGATCCTTATCCTGACCCTGATCAGTGGCACCGCCCATGCCGAAAACCGGCTGGCACAGGAATCTTCGCCCTATCTGCAGCAACACGCCAGCAACCCCGTTGACTGGTATCCATGGGGCGACGAGGCGTTAAACAAAGCCAAGACCGAAAACAAGATGATATTTGTCTCGGTCGGCTACGCGTCCTGCCACTGGTGCCATGTGATGGAGGCTGAAAGTTTCGAGAACGCGGCAATCGCTGCCCTGCTGAACGAATACTTCATCTCGATCAAAATCGATCGCGAACGCCGCCCCGATCTGGACGCGCAATTCATCATGACCACATCAATGCTGGCCGGATCAGCTGGTTGGCCCAATTCGGTGTTTATGACCCCCGACGCCGAGCCGTTTTATGCCGGAACCTATTTTCCCCCCGATGATTTTACGCTTCTGATCAACTCCATCGCCGAGGCCTGGCAGAATGACAACAAAGCCCTGCGCACCCAAGCCTTTAGTATTGCCGCACGTTTGCGTAATTATCTGGATCAAACGGCGGTGCTGGGTGATGTTTCCAGCGCCGATATTAATGCAGCCGCCACCGCCATGCTGGGAAATCTGGATGAATTCAACGGCGGTTTTGGCCATGCGCCTAAATTTCCGCGTGAAACGATGCAGTTATTTCTGCTGGATCAGGCAACGCGCACTGGCGATACGGTGCTGCTAAACGCCGTCACCCTGACGCTTGACAACATGATCAAGGGCGGCATCCATGACCATGTTGGCGGCGGGTTTCACCGTTATGCGGTTGATCCCGAATGGGGCATCCCGCATTTTGAAAAGATGCTTTATAATCAGGCGTTGATTGGCCGTCTGCTGCTGCGTGCCTATAGCGCTACGGGCAATGCCGATTATGCCCGCGCGGCGCGGCGCAGTTTTGATTATGTGTTGCGTGATATGCGCAGCCAAAGCGGGGCGTTTTATGCCGCCGAAGACGCGGATTCTCTGGGGCCGCAAGGCGAACGCGTCGAGGGCGCTTTTTATGTATGGACTCCTGCGCAAATCCGTCAGGTTCTGGGCGATAATGCCGGCCCTGTGATTGCGGCCTTTAATGTGCTGGAGCACGGTGCCTTTGAGGGTGACAACGTGCTGCATTTGCTGGAAATGCCCATCGCGGCCGGTATCGCGGCGGGTGTTGATGACGCATCGCTTGAAATTTTGCGGCAGGCACGGGGGCTGCGTCCGGCCCCGATCAAAGACACAAAAATCATTCTGGCGTGGAATGGCGAAATGATTGCCAGCTTGGCCGAGGCCTCGCGCGTTTTAGGGCAACCGGAATATGCCGCCGCCGCGATTGCTGCCACCGAATTTTTGCTGGCTAAAATGCAGACCGAAACCGGCCTGAAACGCATCTGGTTTGACGGGCGCGCCGATGTCGATGCGCAGCTGCTGGATTATGCGTCATTGGGGCGCGCTTTGCTGGCTTTGCATGATTATACCGACACCGGTAAAACCGATTGGTTGGCGGCGGCCGAACCGCTTGCAAATGAAATGTTGCGCCTGTTTTCCGACCCCGATCTGGCCATGCGGATGAACACTCAGGCCGTCGGGCTGGGCGTTTTCCGGCCGCTGGATGATAACGAGCTTGCCTCGGCCAATGCGCAGGCACTGGAATTTCTGGCCGGGCTGGACCGCCGCTTGGCCCGCGCAACCGATGGCCCGCCCAAACTGGCGGCGGCTTTGGCGATTGACGCCATCAACAGCCCCCGCCAGCGCGCCGGAATTCTAACCGCGCTCAAAGTGATGCGTTACGGGGCTGTCGGGCCAATGCGGGTTTCAAATGGCGGGGCTGTTCGGGTGTTTGCGACGATGGATCGCAAGGCGGGCCAGCTTGCATTAAGCGTGCAGTTGCGCGAGGGCTGGCACATTAACGCCCACGAGCCGTTAGAGGATTATCTGGTCGGAATGAAGTTGTCGGTTGGCGGTATTTCCGTGGAGAGATCGGTGTATCCAGAGGCCGAAATAAAGACCTTGGGCTTTAGCGAAACGGCGTTGTCACTTTATGAAACCGGTTTTGTTATAACGGCACCGTTAGGCATAAGCGATGCGCCAGTTCAGGCACAGCTAACGTTGCAGGCCTGTAATGATCAGGTTTGTTTGCCGCCCGATGATATGGTGTTTTGGCTGTTTTAATGGTGCCAGTGATCCAGATAATGGCGCACGCTGCGCTGCACATGGCGAAACCGGTCACCGCCCA
>CAYSBD010000154.1:0-3131 GCA_964429175.1 uncultured Marinosulfonomonas sp. | reverse complement strand
TATCCACAGCAGCACTATTGATTGCAACGCCGGTATTTGCAGATGGTCTCGGGCTGGGCCGCTTGGCTACAACCGACGAAGTCGCGGCCTGGAATACGGACATCCGACCCGATGGGCAGGGCCTGCCGCCGGGCAGTGGCAGCGTGGAATATGGCGAAGAAGTCTATGCCGAACAATGTGCCTCGTGCCACGGGGATTTTGGCGAAGGTGTTGACCGCTGGCCGGTTCTGACCGGTGGCCACGGCAGCCTGACCGATGACCGTCCGGTGAAAACTACCGGTTCATACTGGCCTTATTTATCAACAGTTTATGACTATATTCATCGGGCCATGCCGTTTGGTTACGCCAATTCCTTAAGCGATGATGATGTTTATGCGATCACGGCTTATATCCTTTATTCCAACGATCTGGTTGAAGACGATTTTGTTCTCAGCCTTGAGAATTTTGCCGATTTCAACATGCCGAATGAAGAAAATTTCTTTATGGATGACCGTGATACCACCGAAATTCCGGCCTTCACGCGCGAGGTCTGTATGGAAAACTGTAAAGCGTCTGTCGAAATCACTAAACGGGCTACGATTGTTGATGTGACTCCAGAATCTGGTGGCACGCTTGAATAGTCGGGGGGAAAACCGGCAGGTGCGGGGTTGATGGATTTTGCATCTGCTACAACGGGGTTAAGGGCCGGAGTTTTCAGCCTTGCGCTCATTGGTTTTAGTCAAGCGGCGATGGCAGAACTTACCGGTGATGCCGATCGGGGCGCGGTTGTTTTTAAAGAATGCGCCTCTTGCCATACGGTTGGCGAGGCTGCGCAAAATCTGGCCGGTCCATTGCTGAACGGGCTGTTTCAGCGCCCTGCGGCCTCGGTTAAAGATTTTGAATATTCCGCGGGTTTATTGCGGGCTGGCAAAAAAGGGCTGGTTTGGGATTATGACACGCTGGGGATTTATCTGGAAAACCCCAAAAAGCTGGTATCGCAAACCAACATGGATTTTGCCGGTCTGAAACAAGAGCAGGATCGCGCCGATGTGATGGCTTATTTGCGCAAATTCTCGGATGATCCGTCAAATATTCCCGAGGCATCGCCAACGGCCGTGGGCACCGATCATGATCTTGATCCGACGATTTTGGCATTGACGGGAGACCCTGAATATGGCGAATATCTGTCCAGTGAATGCACCAGTTGCCATCAGCTTAGCGGGGCAAATGACGGCATCCCCGATATTACCGAATGGCCGGCCGAGGATTTTGTTCTGGCCATGCATTCTTACAAAACCAACGAGCGCATCCATCCGGTTATGCAAATGCTGGCCGGCCGGTTGTCGAACGAGGAGATTGCGGCACTTGCTGCATATTTCGAGAAGCTAGGAGAATAACCCAGGAAAAACCAAAGTTAATTTCATATATTAGGAAGGAAACGGCTATGAAACTGAACAGACGTAACTTTATCGGCGCATCGGCTGCTTTATCGGCAACCCTTGCGGCCCCGATGGTGATGGGCGCAAACCACGGCAAGCCCAAGGTTGTAGTTGTCGGCGGCGGGGCTGGCGGGGCGACCGTCGCGCGTTATTTGGCCAAAGGCAGCAAGGGGGCGATTGATGTTATTCTGGTCGAACCCTCGCGCATTTATTACACCTGCTTTTTCTCGAATCTTTACATCGCGGGCATGCGCGAATTTTCGTCGCTGGGCCATACCTATGGCAATCTGGCTTCGGAATATGGCATCAACGTGATCCATGATTTTGCAATCGGTGTGGATCGCGATGCGAAAACGGTAACGCTGGCTGGCGGATCGGTTCTGCCTTACGATCGTCTGGTGCTTAGCCCGGGGATTGATTTCAAAGACGGTGCGGTCGAAGGCTGGGACGTCACCTCTCAGCAAAAAATGCCACATGCTTACAAGGCGGGTTCGCAAAGCCAGCTGCTAAAGGCGCAACTGGAGTCGATGCCACAAGGCGGCACCTATTGCATGGTGGCCCCGCCCAACCCGTTCCGTTGCCCGCCCGGCCCGTATGAGCGGATCTCGATGGCGGCGCATTATTTACAGGTTAATAATCCGACGGCGAAAATTATCATTGCCGACCCAAAGCCGAAGTTTTCGAAAATGGCATTGTTTCAGGAAGGCTGGGGCTTGCATTATGACGGGATGATCGATTGGGTCGGGCCTGATTTTGGCGGCGGTAATGTTCAGGTGCGTCCAGATGCGATGGAAGTTGTGATCGATGGCGAAGTCACCAAGGTCGATGTTTGCAATGTTATTCCGGCCATGAAGGCTGGCAAGATCGCCGAGATCGCAGGCGTGACAAACGAGGCAGGTTGGGCACCGGTTCACGCGGCAACGATGCAGTCCAGAATGGATGAAAACATCCATATTCTTGGCGATTCCGCGCATCAAGGCGACATGCCAAAATCGGGCTTTGCCGCCAATTCCCAAGCCAAGGTTGCGGCCATGGCCATTCGCGGTGCCCTGACCGGATCCAAGGTATTTCCGGCCAAATTCTCTAACACCTGCTGGTCATTGATCCAAACCAATGACGGCATCAAGGTGGGTGCATCATACGAGGCAACCGACGAGAAAATCTCCAAAACTGCGGGCTTCATCAGCCAGACCGGCGAAAGTGCCGATCTGCGTCAGGCAACATATGAAGAAAGTGTTGGTTGGTATGCAGGGATCACGGCCGATATGTTCGGCTAAAATAACGGGCCGCGGCGGGAAACTGGCGCGGCCCTATTTTTTTTCTTTCGGGGCGTAGCTGCAAAACAGGTTATAAACTGTATCGATCATCTGGCGGGTTTTGTGATCGGCCAACGTGTAATAAACGGTTTTTCCCTCGCGGCGGGAATCGACCATACCTTCGCTACGAAGACGCGAAAGCTGTTGGCTGACGGCGGCCTGCCGGCTTGATAACAGCTCCTCCAATTGCCCCACAGATTTTTCGCCCGATGACAGGTAACACAGGATCATTAAGCGCCCCTCGTGCGAGAGCGCTTTTAGAAAACTGGCCGCAGTCTGTGATTGTAAAATCATTTCTTGCGCGTTTATTGCGGCCTCATTTGTGTCCGTGTCTGGGATGGAGCTGTCCAAATCCTGCATTCCTGTTTGATTGGTTAAGGCTAATTTGAATATTAGC
>CAYSBD010000153.1:0-3266 GCA_964429175.1 uncultured Marinosulfonomonas sp. | reverse complement strand
CAGGGCAATCCACTGAACGTCACTGAGCGATAATTTTGCACATGTAGTCATCGTCCCGGGCCGCGCAATGGCGTTTTTGCGGTATGCTTATTTTGGCAGGATCATTGCGTAACAGGTTTACGGCCGCGTGCTTAATTGTCGCAAAATTAGCGGCAGGATTTCCGGTTCTGATCCGACATTCATCTTGGCTGTTATCTCGTTAGATTTGCATCTACTTTGCGCTGCCCGAGTTATGCCCAAAAGAAGAAATATCTGGTTTGGCGGATAGACAGATTTTGCTGTTTGGCGCGGGTCGTTCATCCCGTTAAAGTGGGACAAAAAGTCTGGCGTGGGTTCTGAAATAGTGGCATTGGGCATGAAAATCTTCAAAACAGGTGTCATTCACTACACGGATTCAGAAATCTCCAACAATGTCAGATTTTTATTCAATCGATTGCCGTGGCCGGATTGGCAGGAAGCGACATTGGTAGGCTTGAGGTGCCCTAATTTTCCAGACACCTGCTTTGTTCAACTGACACTGCCTTTCTTTACCTTGTTTTGTCATTCGCGCCCAAAGCCCATGTATCCGTTCAGGCCGCTAGAAAAGACGGGGGTTCCTCTCATGGCTTTCAAAAGCAAACCGCGGTCTTCGATCTGGTCAGGAAATCCGTAGAATCGTTCTTTCGTTTCGTCATTTTGAACGGGTCTTTTCATTGGTCGACCGATCTTGACCACTGGCCCGAAATCTTGCCACCAGCTCTCCGGTCCGCACCCTAGCGATTCGAATATCAAAACCAAATGTGAATTTAGTCCGGAAACAATTGAAAGTATTGTCTTGAATTAAGCTCGGCGCGACCAGCAATGATCGCCTTAAAGGTGTTAAATATTAACCAGGACTCACCGATGAAAAATTTAATTTAATTTTTATTGTTGTAATTCAGTCGGTTATTCAACCTGTCCTTTTGTCAGTCTGGCAAAACATAGCAATCATGTCTATTTTATGTTGAATAAAGGACAAATTCTAAGACTAACGAAATATCACACGCTTCTCTCAAGAAATTTCTCTGCTGCTAGAGAGGTTATTACTTAATAAGTTAACTACAGTAATTAGCCTACAACTAAGAGTTATTTTTTGTTAGGTGAATATTTGTTGTCGGTCTGCCTGTTAAGATATCAGGCTGGCGCTAATGAGTAAAAGGTTCAAGGTATGACGCATTTTTCAAATAACGGCTTTTCGACTATGGCTGCCTCCAGTATTCCTAAATTTGGCGGTTACCGCCGGATTTTTAAACGGGTTATGGATGTTGCAATTTCTGTAATTTTAGCACCTATCGCATTTTTGATCGTGGCTCCGATTGCGATTGTCATCTCGTTTGATGGTGCTAGCCCACTTTTTTGGCAGAAGCGTGTCGGCCGCAACGGGCGCGTTTATAATATGCTAAAACTGCGCAGCATGGTGCCAAACGCAGATGCTATGCTTACTGATCATCTGGATGAAAACCCCGCGGCCCGGCGCGAATGGGATGAAATGCAAAAGCTGAAAAATGACCCGCGCATCACGGGCATTGGTCGCTTTATTCGCAAAACATCAATTGATGAGCTTCCGCAGCTATGGAATGTTTTGGTGGGTGATATGTCACTGGTTGGCCCGCGTCCCATAATGTGTGCGCAACGCAAATTATATCCGGGTTCGGATTACTATCTTATGCGCCCCGGAATTACAGGGTATTGGCAGATATCTGACCGTAACGAATGCAGCTTTGCCGAGCGCGCCTTGTTTGATACCGAATATTATAACGAAATGTCGTTTGGTACAGATTTTGCAGTGCTTACAAGGACTGTCAGTGTCGTTTTGCGCGCGACAGGCCACTAACGCGGCTTTCCATTAGGTTACAATTATTTTTCCCGGCTTTTGTGGTGTTGTTACGCCCAGATTTTGTGGTGTTGGCGCATTGTGCTTTAAGCGCGCCTCCGCAACTTGAACCTGGTCCGCAAACGTACCATGCCGACCTGAACGCCACAAAATAGAAAGCTGGCACATAACCCCACCGGATCACATACCTATATATTTTAGAAAACTTATGGCAGAGTCCAATCCATAGGAAAACAGGCAGAGCAATTTGTGGTAAAACCCGATAACGCTCTCGATACCATGAAACGATTGGAAACCATATGCGCACAGCTCTTGTAACAGGATCCGCCGGATTTATCGGTTTTCACCTTTCTCGACGTTTGTTAGCTGATGGCTTCAAGGTAATAGGCCTTGATGCCATGACCGATTATTATGATGTTGGCTTGAAAGAAGATCGCCATTCCATATTATTGAAGCACACGAATTTTGATGCGCTGGTTGCGCGGATAGAAGAACCTGGCCTGCTAAATAATCTTATGTCTAAAGCAAAACCCGATGTGGTGATCCATCTGGCGGCCCAAGCAGGGGTGCGCCATTCAATCGACGCGCCCAAATCATATGTCGAGGCAAACTTGCTGGGGACTTACGAGCTGCTTGAGGCTGCCCGCAACCACACGCCTGCGCATTTGCTTATGGCCTCGACATCTTCGGTTTACGGCGCCAATACGCGGATGCCTTACAAGGAAACCGATAAGGCAGATACCCAGATGTCATTTTATGCGGCCACCAAAAAAGCCAACGAAGTAATGGCGCATTCCTATGCCCACCTATATGATATTCCCACGACCATGTTTCGTTTCTTTACGGTTTATGGCCCATGGGGTCGCCCCGATATGGCGTTATTCAAATTCACCAAGGCCATGTTGGCGGATGAGCCAATTGATGTTTACAATCACGGTAAAATGAAACGCGATTTCACCTATGTGGGCGATCTAGTCGAAGGTATCAAACGTTTGATCGACACTCCACCAGAGCGCCCCAAGACACCAGAAGAAATAGCATCGATTGACAGCTTGAGTGCGGTTGCCCCTTTCAGGACGGTTAATATCGGGAATTCCGAACCGGTTGAGCTGATGGATTATATCGAAGCTATCGAAATGGCGTTGGGCAAAAAGGCGCAGAAAAACATGATGGATATTCAACCTGGTGACGTGCCTGCCACTTGGGCTGATACAGCCCTGTTAAACAGTCTAACGGGCTACGTCCCCCAGACGGACATTCGCAGCGGGGTAGCGGATTTTGTTAGCTGGTATTGCGATTATTATAAGCTGAGGGCGTAGACCTATAAACGGAATTATGGTTCTAGGAATAAAACGGGTGGGATTTCATGTCGGAACATTTTGGTTAACCAAAGAACAATTCAGCAAAATCAATC
>CAYSBD010000152.1:0-3400 GCA_964429175.1 uncultured Marinosulfonomonas sp. | reverse complement strand
CGATCCCAAAGACTTGCACCCCCTCCACCACATCTTCACCTGCTTTTCGGGTATTCATTCCGGCGCGCACGGGGCCTTGAAATACTACTGTTTCTCCTGTCGCTGTCACGTCTTCTTGCATCACAACCGTATCGACGCCATCGGGCAATAACGCGCCGGTCAATATGCGTATAGCCGTGCCTTTTTTCACCACACCCCAAACGGTGCGCCAGCTGCCTAGCGGCCATTTAACAACTGTAATTCCTGCGGCCCATCGCCGGTTGAGACATGGGCAAACCCGTACCCATCTATGGCCGAATTGGCCGCAGGCGGGTTGAGCGCGCGGCGAAAACAGGCGCAGACAATATCTGCCCGCTAGCGCCTTTCACAGCCGTTTTCGCGGGTTTAACGACAACATCCATTGTTTGGCGCAAGCGCTCTAACGCATCATCAACGGGCACCCAATCAACACCGGGCGGCAAGGCAAAACAATCATTTCGCACGCCTTTGGCGGGGTCATGATTTATGTTTTCCGACAGCCCGCATTGTTGCAAAATAAAGTCGGCAATGCTTTTAGTGTCGTCCAGATTAAACTGGGGCACAGAGATATTATCGAAATTCTGATCGCTGGCCAGAGCGCGAATTGTTGGGTCATCAACTGCAATTAATGGCTGACCGGTTGCTTTGCGGTTTGCTTCAATTTTGGGGTGGCGGTCGCGTTTGTATCCCTCGATCAAAACCAGATCATAGGGCAATATTCGTCCCAGAAGTTGCTCCAGTGTTTCTTCGGCATCACCGCGATTTTCATGCATCAAAGCCCCGCGTTTTGACGATGATAAAAGAACCTCGACCGCGCCGGCCTGACGGTGGCGAAAACTGTCTTTACCCGCATGATCAACGTCGAATTGATGATGCGCATGTTTCAGTGTCGAAACCCGAAAACCACGCGTGGTAATTTCGCGCACCAATCGCTCTATCAAACCGGTTTTGCCCGAATTTTTCCATCCGGTTACACCAAAAACTTTCATCGTTGAACGCCTTCAATCAGACCCACTGCAATGGCGATATCCTGAGGGGTATTGATGTTGAAAAACGGATCAATACACAGGGTTTCAGCCATGGGCGTTTCTGGCTCAAACAGAGCGCTGGCCGCCCCGTGGATATCCGCCCACACCACAATTTTTCGCAAACCACCGTTTAAGGCCCCGCGCAAATCTTCGCGTAAACTGACAGGCCACAGCCCGAAAACTGGTTGGCGCACGATCCCCTTTTTCGGGTCACGCGAGGCGGCAAGGGCGATTGGTTTGCCTTCTGCCTTGCTGGCCTCCAACAGGCCCGGAACCAATGTTTCCGGGAAAAAAGGCGTGTCGGCAGCGACACTTACAACATGTTCTGCGCCCCGCTCATATGCCCAATCCAGCCCCGCCAAAACCCCCGCCAGTGGGCCGACATAACCTTCGATGCTATCTTTTAGCACCGGCAGGCCCAATGCCTGAAACCGCGAAGGATCGCCGTTGGCATTCAGCGCCAATGCTTGAACTTGCGGGCTAAACCGTGTGATCACCCGGTCCAGCAATGACAGCCCACCCAGCGCAATCATGCCTTTATCGCCGCCGCCCATTCGGCGTGCCAGCCCGCCTGCGAGAATAATTCCTAATGGTTTTGTCACACTGGCCCCGCACTTTTACGGCGGTGCTTTTTGTCTTCTGGATTTACGGATGAAATGTCAGCATCCCAAACCAGACGCTCATGCCCCGATAAACACTGGAACCGCTGCCCGCGCATCCGCCCGATTAATGTCAACCCAACCTGGCGCGCAATTTCGACCCCCCACGCCGTGAAGCCTGATCGCGATGCCAAAATCGGAATGCCCATCATCGCGGTTTTAATCACCATTTCCGATGTCAGTCGCCCGGTTGTATACAGAATTTTATCCGCCCCATCGATGTTTTCCGACAGCATCCACCCCGCCACTTTATCAACTGCATTATGGCGCCCGACATCTTCCATATAAACCAGCGGCTGGTCTTTTTTACACAACACCGTTCCATGGATTGCGCCTGCGCTCAGATACAGGCTTGGCGTGCGATTGATTTTATCGGCCAGCCCATACAGCCACGAAGTTTGCAACGGTGCCTTAGGAAGCGTCAGCCCCTCCAGACCTTCCATCATGTCGCCAAAAACCGTCCCCACAGCGCAACCCGATGTGCGGGTTTTTTTCTTTAGCTTATCCTCGTAATCGGTTTCAATGTCTGTGCGCACCACAACGGTTTCCAGCTCTTCGTCAAAATCAACAGCCGTTATTAGCTCGTCGACAGACAACATGCCCTGATTGCGCAAAAAACCCAGGGCCAGATATTTTGGATGATCGCCAATCGTCATCGCCGTAACAATTTCGCGTTTGTTCAAATAGATGGTCAACGGGCGTTCTTCTATCACGTTGATTTCAACAGTGTTATTGTGCTGATCAATGCTTTTTACGATTCTGGTCAGCCCTGTGTCAGACAAACCAGGCGCAATTATATAGTCGGTAATCGCAGTTTTGCTCACAGCACACCCCATCATGAAAACGCTTCATAATCAGAATATGGCAAGCCAAATAGCAAGTAAATTATGTTTCTGCCCAGATAACAGCATTGCTGATGTCCCCGTTGATGAGCAATGCTTCTGTATTAATTGTTGATGATGAAGTCGGGATGCGAAGCTTTCTGACCAAAACATTGCAGCCTTATTGCGCCTTGGTCGAAGAGGCTAGCACGGCGTCACAAGCTGCAATCAAGCTGGATGAAACCCGGTTTGATGTTGTGATCCTTGATAACCTGATGCCCGGCCAAACCGGAATTGAATGGCTGGTTGAGCAACGCCAGATCGGTTTTTTTGGCGAGGCGATTTTGATTACGGCTTATGCCGATCTGGAAACCGCAATGCGCTGGTTGGAAATTCGCAAGAGATCGGGCAAGTTAAAAATATATTGTGTCGCTGCGCGCTGCTTGATTCCAATGTTTTGATCAAAGGCGAATCCGGCACCGGAAAAGAAGTTGCCGCGCGGATGTTACACAGTGAATCGGCGCGGGCTGCAAAGCCATTCGTGCCAATCACCTGTGCCGCGTTTACGGACGAAAAATTCAGCGCTTTGTTATTTGGCAGCCTGACAGAAAATACTGAAATGGCCCAGCCCAATGCCGGGTTGTTCATCTCGGCCGAGGGCGGTGTTTTATTTCTGGATGATGTTAACGAGCTGTCTGCATTCGCGCAGGCTTTGCTTGTGCAGGTGATTGAAACGGGGCGAATTCGCCCGGTAAATGCCACGCGTGATATTCCTGTTGATGTTCGGATTATTGCATCCACCTCGCAAAATCTGCTGGATTTGGTGCAGGCCGGATGATTTCGCGAAGACCTGTATTATCGGCTGAATCTGTTG
>CAYSBD010000151.1:0-3424 GCA_964429175.1 uncultured Marinosulfonomonas sp. | reverse complement strand
CATGGACACTAACGCATCAAAATCAGCACCGTTAGGCGGGGGACACCGGACGCTTGCAATACAGTTACCACTAAATGTTAGCCAACGGCAGCCACATCAGTAAATGTAACGGATCTGATCCGTCCAATACCGCTCCATCCGGCGTAACGAGCTGTTGATTTCTTCAATCCCGTCATTGCCCAACACACCCTTTTCTTCAAGGCCATCCGCATGGCGGGCAAACAGCTCTCCCACCACATCACGGATTTTACGCCCCTTTTCAGTCAAACGAACCCGCACCGATCTGCGGTCAATCTCGCAACGCTGATGATGCATGAATTCCATATCCACCAATTTTTTCAAATTATAGGACACGTTCGAGCCCTGATAATAGCCGCGTGATTTAAGCTCGCCCGCCGTGACCTCGTTATCACCGATATTAAACAGCAGTAACGCCTGCACCGCGTTGATTTCCAGCACGCCAACGCGCTCGAACTCATCCTTGATCACATCCAGCAATAAACGGTGCAATCGCTCCACCATTGCCAATGTTTCCAGATATCCTGTAATAAAGCCCGCCTGTGCGGCGGTTGTCATGCCTGTATGTATGCTCATCAATAATCTCCGCGATAATATCTTGAGGATTACATTGCCCGCAAAAGGCGAAGATTCCATTAAGCGCGGAAATTTTCTTTAAAATAACTGGAAACTACGTCTTAAAAGCATGCTTTGAAATCTGCCCGATCAAATCAAGATAGGATTCGGGCGTGGCAATATGCCCGGCAACCCAGCCGTAAAGATCGTGATCATTTTCATCCAGCAGCAGATCATACAGCGCAATTTGCGCATCATTCAGCCCCAACAATTCTGTATCACTAAACGGCCCCAGCACCAAATCCATTTCCTTGGTTCCCCGCCGCCAAGACCGCATTTTTAGCCGCTTGATGCGGTGTTTCGCCGTTTCAGACACTGCTATTTCAGACATCATAGACACCCCGAAACCGATTTGCGCAGCCGTTTTTCAAGCAGCGCCATTTGATCCAGATTGTTTTTCATCTGGCTGCGCAACTGGCGCATTTCTGACAGTAATCCCTTTATTTCGGCGGGCATTGCATCATCATCAGGCTGATTAACGCCCTCGCCTTCGCCCGTCAGAAGCCAGATCAGCGAAACATTTAAAATTCCGGCCAGCATTTGCAGTTTATTGGCGCGCGGTTCGGATAAATCATCCTCCCAGCCCTGCACGGTTTTCAATTTAACCCCCAGCCGTTTGGCCAATTCCTTTTGCTGCCAACCCAGCGCCTGACGCGCAACGCAAACCCGGTCGCCAAACGTGGCCCGATCATCGCCATACCAATCAACCTCTGTCGCTGCATCACCCGTCATTTATAACCCGCTTTCTTAATCCGCTTGATCCGTTCTGGCGCGCACCATAAAACACAAGCAACAAATATTCAAACCGGAGCCAGCAATGCCCTTTTTATCGAAAACCCTTGCCCGTGTGAAACCATCGCCGACCATCGCCGTTTCGACCAAAGCGCGCGAGCTAAAGGCCGCCGGTGTCGATGTGATCGGCCTTGGCGCGGGCGAGCCGGATTTCGACACACCCGACAATATCAAAGCCGCCGCCAAAGCCGCGATTGACGCCGGTAAAACCAAATACACCGCCCCCGACGGGATGCCGGAATTGAAGCAGGCGATTTGCGATAAATTCAGGCGCGACAACGGGCTGGATTACACGCCCGAACAGGTTAGCGTCGGCACCGGCGGCAAACAGATCCTTTATAATGCGTTGGTGGCCACGCTGAATCCGGGCGACGAAGTGCTGATTCCGGCGCCTTACTGGGTTAGTTATCCCGATATGGTGCTGCTGGCGGGTGGCACGCCGGTGACGATAAAAGCATCGCTTGAGGCCGGTTTCAAAATCACCGCCGATCAGCTGGAGGCCGCGATCACGCCAAAAACCAAATGGCTGATTTTCAACTCGCCCTCGAACCCGACGGGGGCCGGTTACAGCCGCGACGAATTAAAGGCGCTGACCGATGTTTTAATGCGCCACCCGCATGTTTGGGTGATGACGGATGATATGTATGAACATCTGGTGTTTGACGATTTTGAGTTCTGCACACCGGCCCAGATTGAACCGGGGCTTTATAATCGCACCCTGACCTGCAACGGGGTTTCCAAAGCCTATGCCATGACCGGCTGGCGCATCGGTTACGCGGCGGGGCCGGTCGCGCTGATTTCGGCCATGCGCAAGGTGCAATCGCAATCCACCTCGAACCCTTGTTCAATCAGCCAATGGGCCGCAGTTGAAGCATTAAATGGCCCGCAGGATTTCATTGCTGTCAATAACGCGGTGTTCGTGCGCCGCCGCGATATGGTGGTAAGCGCGCTGAACGCCGCCAAAGGCATCACCTGCCCGACACCGGACGGTGCGTTTTACGTTTATCCGTCGATTGCGGGCTGCATCGGCAAAACAAGTGCTGCCGGCGTGAAAATCACCGATGACGAAGTGTTCGCCACCGCTTTATTGCAAGAAACCGGGGTTGCGGTGGTGTTCGGGGCCGCCTTCGGGCTTTCGCCAAACTTCAGAGTAAGCTACGCTACCTCGGATCAGGCCCTGAAACAGGCCTGCGAACGCATCCAGAGCTTTTGTGAGGCTCTGCAATAACAGGGATTAACGGGTAACATATGTCGACGAATCTGCCTGACTATTATTTCCGCGTGCGTGAAAACGGCGCTATCGTGTTTCGGATTGATACCGAAAATCGCCAGCGACGCATTGATATGGACCAGATCGCGGTAATCAACATTAAAAACGGCCAGTATAAACCGCATGGCGATCGCAATCTTTCCAAGGCTGATAGCGCCGCAATAGAAGACTGGATGCAAAACCGCATAGCGCTGCTGGCACGGCGCGATCTGGATGATATTCACCGCGCGGTTGACCATCTGAACCTGACCACCCAATGGGCGCAATCGAGGGCAGATGACGATGATCTGGAAGATGTTACGGATGCATTATTAATGGCGATGCATGATTTACGCGCGGTTCTGGTGCGAAAAAAGGCCGAACGGATGATGCGTAAAAATGATTGAATGCAAATTCCATGCGTTCGCAGAGCGATAAATTCCAAGGTAGGCGCATCTAAGCACTTGCCCTTGGTAAATCTGGCGTTATTGTCGCGCGAATATTAATCTCGCAACAGTTGATCGCTTGGTGAAATAGCTAGACATAAGAGACTTAGGATTCGCTGTTATGTGCGGTAAAGAAACGCAGAATACAGCGTTGTGACGAGAAGACTGTTTCAGGCTCGATATAGGCTTGAGACTGGAAATTGAAGACAACGTCAGATGCGGGCGTGATGGAATGGTAGACATAACAGACTTAAAATCTGTGGGCCGTATGGCCGTGTGGGTTCGAGTCCCACCGCCCGCACCA
>CAYSBD010000150.1:0-3476 GCA_964429175.1 uncultured Marinosulfonomonas sp. | reverse complement strand
GCAAGAAGCGGGATCGGCTTTTGTTTCTGCCCACAGTCGCGCCTAAATACATGCGGCGCTCAGTGCCTTGCTGGGGGCCGATGCGCCCAATCTGTCCGGCGATACGGTTCTGCGGTTGCGCAAAGTCTGGCAGACCGAACTCAGCGCTTTTGAAAAGCGGGATTTATCGGCCCGGAATTACGTTTATATCTGGGCGGATGGGGTGTAGTTTCAGGCCCCAATGGAGCAGGAAAGCCAATGTATGTTGGTTATTATCGGGGCAACACCTGAGGGAAAGAAGCAACTTGTCGGTTTCACTGATGGCTACCGTGAAAGCACGCAGAGCCCCCTCTCGGGCATTTTCAATGCCCTGCCGGTCAATGGGACGTGAACTACTCCTTGATCTAAAGGCCCGTGGCCTGAATACCCCACCTAAACTTGCGGTAGGTGATGGCGCTTTGGGGTTTTGGGCGGCATTGCGAGAGGTCTTTCCCCAGACAAAGGAACAACGCTGATTTGCTCGAAGAATGCACCCGGGTAAAGGCCCAGCGGTAGGTTTTTCAGCCGTAGGAAGACGGCCAATCAGAGTAAGCGGTAACTCTGCGGGCCTATCCTGTGTCGCGGTTTAGCGTAGGATTTACATTGAATCCAGCAGGCCCCTGATACGGGATGCACTCCTTTATAGGTTGTATTTTCCTCTAGGTTGTGAAAATCATTATACAAACTGAAAAATAGGGGGTAGATAAAATAAACGTAACCCATTGTTAAGTATAAAAAATACAAACCCTCTCCAGTCTGGAATTAAAGATGGACGCCCTCAGTGTAGATATGATGATACTGGTTGTCGGTGATATGGGGCGCTGGCATGCCGCTGGCCATAGTCTGCCTAAAGTTGAAAACACAGCGTTTTGTGAGTTCAATGAACTTGATCAGGATCTGTTGTTGCGATTGAAACCCGACATCATTTTGTCATCCTTGGCAAGTGCCGAATTTGATATCCTGGATCTGGTAAAGCTGCTGGATGGGTTGGATTATCTGGGGCGTGTGCGTGTCTTGACGACGCCCCTGCCCGACAAAGAACTGGTCCGTTCAGAAGTCATATTCGAGCATCCGGCGATTGATTTTGACTTAATAGAAATACCGCACAAATCACATCTGCGCGGCATTTAATACGTTTTTCGTTGTTTACTTTTCAGGGATCAGCCCGCGCGGGCTAAAACGCAGCACCAACAGCAAGATCACCCCCATCGTCAGCAGGCGCATATGGGCGACACTGTCCAGCAAATGCAGTTTTAGCGCCGATCCATCCGCCAGCGGTGACGTGAGCAGATGCATAAACATCGTTCCCATCGGCTCGACTTGAACCCATAAAAACCAGATCAAAAAGCCACCCAGAACAGCCCCCCAGTTATTGCCCGAACCCCCGACAATCACCATCACCCAGATCAGGAAAGTATAGCGCAGAGGCTGATACGAACTGGGCACCAATTGACCATCCAGCGTGGCCATCATCGCGCCGGCAATGCCGCAAACAGCCGATCCCAGAACAAAGATTTGCAAATGCCGCGCAGTCACATTTTTACCCATCGCGCGGGCGGCAACCTCGTTATCACGAATGGCGCGCATCATCCGGCCCCAAGGCGATTTCAACGCTTTTTGCGACAGCCACAGGATAATCAGCAGCACAATCGTAAACAAAAACGAATAGCCCAGCTTGACATAAAGCGTCGAGGCCGTCACCGGATCCAGCCCCAGCGAGGCCGCTTTTTCTATAAATTCGGCGCTGTTTTGCAGATCAATTTCATAAAGCATAAAAGGTTCGGGCCGCGGAATGGCGATCACATTTTTCACCCCGCGCGACAGCCAGTCTTCGTTTTTCAACACCGCAATGACAATCTCGGCGATCCCCAGCGTGGCAATCGCCAGATAATCCGAGCGCAAACCCAATGCGGTTTTTCCAATTATCCAAGCCGCCGCTGCCGCCAGAACACCGCCCACAGGCCACGCCAGCAACACCGGCAAACCCAGACCGCCCAGATAACCGGTCGAGGCCGGATTAATCGATTCAATCGCCTCAACCGCCGGATCAAACAGGGCGCGGTAAACAATAAAGCCGCCAATCATCATAACCAGCGTGGCAATGGTGCGCCCCCGCCCCGGCTGCATTCGCGCCCGCATCAAAATGATCGCAACAATGGTTAACGCGCCCAGCACCAGCGCCGATATAACCTGCACACCACCGGCCGCAAAAGCCCCGGGCGTGGGCGGCATGCTGATCAGAACCGCCGCCAGCCCCCCCAGCGCAACAAAGCCCATCACACCGATGTTAAACAGCCCGGCAAAGCCCCATTGCAGGTTGACCCCAAGCGACATAATCGCCGAAACCAGCCCCATATTCACAATGATCAGCGCGGTGTTCCAGCTTTGTAAAAAACCTGTCAGCAGGATCAAAACAGCAACCGTGGCAAACAGGCCAATATTTCTCCAATTTATGGTCATACCGATTTCCCCTTTAGCAATCCTGTGGGTTTGAACAGCAGCACGATCACCAAAATTGCAAAGCTGACAGCGAATTTATAATCGGTGGATAGCAGTTGCACCAAACCGTCCGGCTCCAGGTTTTCGGGCATCAAATATACCAGCACTTTTTTCCACGCATACGTTATAGTGACCTCGGAAAACGCAATCACAAAACCGCCCACAATTGCCCCGACCGGATTGCCCAAACCGCCAACAATCGCGCTGGCAAAAATCGGCAAAAGCAGCTGGAAATAGGTGAACGGTTTAAACGATTTATCCAGCCCGTAAAGCACCCCGGCAATGGTCGCTAAAGCCGCCACAATCAACCAGGTATAGGTCACGACCTTTTCAGGATTGATGCCCGAAAGCAGCGCCAGATCCTCGTTATCGGAGAATGCGCGCATGGATTTACCGGTGCGGGTGCGGCTTAGAAACCAAAACAGAACTATAACAACGATAATCGCGGTAACAATCGTGATTCCCTGACTGGTCCGAAAGGCCAACCCCTCGCTCAACCCCGACCATTCCCTGAAATCGCGCGCCCTGATGATGAAACGTTCGCCATCGGCAAAACGCTGATCCCCGGGGCCGATAATAAAGCGCACCAGACCATTCATGATAAACATCACGCCCATCGAAACGATCACAAGGATCACCGGCGCGGCCTTTTGTTTGCGGTAAAATTTGTAAACCACACGGTCAGTCAGCAACAACAACGCGGCCGCCCCCATGATGCCAAAAGGCAGCGCCAACAGCGCGGTTGGCAGCGGTCCAAGGCTAATACCCCAGCTTTGAAACAGCCATGTGAACAGGATCGTGACCATGGTACCAAAGGCCATCGTGTCGCCGTGGGCAAAATTTGAAAACCGCAATATGCCGTAAATCAACGTGACCCCAAGCGCCCCAAGCGCCAGTTGGCTGCCATAAGCGATCGCCGGGATCAGCACGAAATTTGAAAGCGCCACAATGGCGTTAAG
>CAYSBD010000149.1:0-3586 GCA_964429175.1 uncultured Marinosulfonomonas sp. | reverse complement strand
AATGTGACGCAGGATTTGGTGATTTTATTTGATTGTTTTAGTGGTGCCCGAGGCGAGACTCGAACTCGCACGCCTTGCAGCGGGGGATTTTGAATCCCCTGCGTCTACCATTCCGCCACTCGGGCCACTAGAGTTGCTAACTAGCGTCAGCTTGGCGGCGCGTCCACAGGAAAATGGCATCTTGCCAAATTTTATCCTAAAATATCACCCCGACCAGCCAAAGCGTGATCCCCGGAAATGCCACCAAAATCACCACCCGCACCAAATCGGAAAAAACAAAGGGCAGAACCCCCAGATAGGTGCGCGTCATCGGGATGCTGCGATCAAGTGAATTAATGATGAACAAATTCATCCCCACCGGCGGCGTGATCAGGCCGACCTCGACCACAATCAGCGCCAAAATCCCGAACCAGATCGCAGTTTCCTCGGGCGTTAAGCCAAAATCCAGCGATTGAACGATTGGAAAAAAAATCGGAATTGTCAGCAGGATCATCGACAGGCTGTCCATCACGCAACCAAATACCAGATAAAAAATCAACATCATCGTCAGCACCAATAACGGCGCATAGCCTTGCGCGTTAACCCATTGGGCCAGCATTTGCGGGGCTTGGGTGAAGGCAAGAAACGAGTTGAACAGCTGCGCGCCCAAAATAATCAAAAATATCATCGCGCTGGAACGCGCCGCCGACAGCACCGAATCCCAAAACCCGAGCCAGTTCAAACCGCCGGTAAAAATGCCGTAAAGCGCGGTTGCCACCATGCCGAATGCCGCGCCCTCGGTCGGGGTAAACAAGGCCTGAACACCGTTTTTAGACCAATCCCAATCAGCCGCAATACCGCCGATTACCAGACCAAAAATCAGCGCCACAGGCCAGACTTTCGCAAGGGTCTTAAAACGTTGCCGGTAAGGTTTTCGTGGCGCACATCCTGCCGAATCGGGGAAAACCCGCACATAAATTGCTACCGTCAGCATGTAACCCGCAGCGGCAAACAGGCCCGGAATTAGGGCGGCCATAAACATTTTAACGATGTTTTGTTCGGTTAAAACAGCGTAAATCACTAAAATAATCGAGGGCGGAATTAAAATCCCCAGCGTGCCGCCCGCGGCTAAAACGCCAGTTGCCAACGCATCCGAATAGCCGCGTTTTTTCATTTCGGGCAAGGCCACCTGCCCCATGGTCGAGGCCGTGGCCAGCGATGATCCGCAAACCGCTCCAAACCCCGCACATGCCCCCACCGAAGCCATAGCAATGCCGCCTTTTCGGTGGCCAATCCAGTCCGATGCGGCCTCGAATAATGCGGCCGACATCCCCGATCTGGTGGCAAAATTACCCATCAGTAAAAACAGCGGCACGATCGTTAAAGTATAGCTGGAAAACGTATCAAACCCCAAGGTTTTCATCTGCGCGAGCATCGGATCCGGCCGCCCCAACACGACCCAGGTGCCGATAAATCCGGTAAAGCCCATGGCAATTGCAATCGGCACCCGCAAAAAGATTGCCAGCAGCATAAATCCAAAGCCGATCAGGGCAATCTCAAGGCCGGTCATAATATTTTTTCCTGTCCTTCAAGCGTCCAGTTTAGTGACCGCCAGACCGTGTAAATGCTGACCACTGCAAAGAAAAATGCGCCAATCAGGGCAAAGCCGTAGGGGATCCAGATTGGCAGTTGTAGCTCGAAGGTGGTTTCGACAAAAAACGGTTTGCTGCCCATCGCCAAAGCACTACGGAAAGCATCCGATCCGTAGGGGAATTTTTCGCCAAAACCCAACCAGAACCGCCATAAAATAACCGAGCTGGCCAGCGCGATCAGCACGTCACCCAAAAACCCGAAAAATGCGAAAGCCCGCGGCGACAGCGCTTGCACAAAAATATCAACCGTCACATGCGAACGCCGCATCTGGGCCAGCGGCATAAAGGAAAATATGGCAATGGCACAGCCCAGCTCGACCAATTCAAAATCACCCCTGATCGGCCCCAGACCAACATCGGAAAGCCGGCGCCCAATCACCGAAGCCACCGTTATAATCGCCATTACCGCCAAGACCGCGCCGCCAGCATAAGCCAGATAACGCGACACCGCTTCAAGCCAAAACCCCAGCGTCTGCTCGGCTGATTTTGCCAAGGTCATATCGCCCCATCCTTGCCTGTTAGCCCTCACTAATAGGGGGCCGCGCATTTAGCGCCTCAACCGTCATACCAGACACCACTTTATAACGGTCGGCAAATTCCTGCAATTGCGATTTAGACATAATATCCTCAATCTGCGCAAACCCATCCGGCGCGCGCGTCGCCACAATATCCAGAATTGTATCCGGCCCATCAGCGCGATTGGCCAGCACCACAGCATTGGCAGACTCGCGACGGATATCGTCATAAGATTGCAACGCCCCCTGCCCGACACCGTGATCACGCAATTCACGCGCCAAAATCCGCGCATCAATAATGGCCTGAACCGCCCCGTTCGAGCCGGTCGGATACATTGCATGGGCCGCATCCCCCAGCAGGGTCACGGGGCCGTGGCTCCATTTTGGCAACGGGTTACGGTCCACCATCGGAAATTCCCAAATGCCGTCAGCCTCTTTAATGGTTTTGGGGACATCAAGCCAGTCAAACGACCAATCGGCAAAATGATGCGCAAAATTGGCGCGATCGCCTGTGCGGTTCCAGTCTTGGGATTGCCAGTTATAATCATCGGGCAGTTTCAACCTGGCAATCCAGTTAAGCAGACTGCCGCCATCATCTGTGTCAGCAATCGGGTAACAGATAAATTTGCAATCCTTGGTGCCTGCCTTTATCATGCTGCGACCCGTCAGGAGTTTTGGCCCACGGGTAATGCCGCGCCACATCATGGTGCCGCCCCAAATGGCCGGGCCTTCGTCAGGATAAAACCCGGGCCGAATCGCCGAATTAATGCCGTCGGCCGCGACCAAAACCGTGCCGCTGGCAACACTCATCCGCCTGGAACTGGAATCTTTCAGGGTTATTTTGACCCCGCCAGCGGCTTCTTTACACCCCGTAACAGACGCGCCCACCGTCAGAACCCCCGTGCCCGCACGCGCCAGCAAAGCCTTTAGCAGCAAAACCTGCAAAGCGCCGCGATGGATCGAATATTGCGGCCAGTTACTGCCCGCCAAAATGCCGCGAGGCTCGGACCAGATTTTTTGGCCCCGCCTAGAAAAATAAACCACTTCCTCGGTCCGCAGACCGGCTTTATCCAGCTCGGCCTCAAGATCCAATTCAAACAATTCACGCGTGGCCACAGATTGCAGATTAAGGCCAACCCCCAGCGGGCGAATCTGGGGAACCTTTTCATAAATATGAAAATCTATGCCAAGCTGGTGCAAGCTTAGGCCCAAAGTCAGACCGCCAATTCCGGCACCTGCGATTAATACTGTCATTCCCGAACTCCTTTATCAAAGAGGCCAGACCCGCAAGCGTCTGACCTCTTTAGCATTTCAAGCATATGCTGACCTTCTCACAACCGGATGAAAAAACAGTTACAATACCATTATTTCAGAATGACGGTGGTTATACCCCGAGTCCTTGAACACCCGAAGAAATGCTTGACGTTTTAAATGTTTAGG
>CAYSBD010000148.1:0-3755 GCA_964429175.1 uncultured Marinosulfonomonas sp. | reverse complement strand
CCATCAGCGCGATGTCTGTCGGATAGGGCGACGAGCGTGAAAAATGCGGCGCGGTAGTGAAACCGATCTGGTTATTCACCACGATATGGATGGTGCCGCCGGTGCGGTGACCAACCAGACCTGACATGCCGAAACATTCCGAAATCACGCCTTGGCCGGCAAAAGCCGCATCGCCGTGCAGCAACAACGGAATTACCGAAGTGCGGTCACGGTCATGTCTTTGATCTTGCTTGGCGCGCGATTTCCCCAGCACGACGGGGTTCACAGCCTCAAGGTGGCTGGGGTTGGCGGTCAGTGACAAATGCACGGTTTCGCCGCCAAATTCCCGATCCGATGATGCACCCAGATGGTATTTCACATCGCCCGATCCATCCACATCTTCGGGTTTAAAGCTGCCACCCTGAAATTCGTTAAACACGGCGCGATACGGCTTGGCCATCACATTAACCAACACCGATAAACGCCCCCGGTGCGGCATACCGATGATGATTTCCTTGGCCCCCAGATCGCCGCCACGTTTGATGATTTGCTCCATCGCCGGTATCAGGCTTTCGCCGCCATCCAAACCAAAACGTTTGGTGCCGACATATTTAACGTGCAAGAATTTCTCGAAGCCCTCGGCCTCGACCAGTTTGTTCAAAATCGCCTTGCGCCCCTTGCGGGTAAACTGGATTTCCTTGCCGTAGCCCTCGATGCGCTCTTTTAACCAAGCGGCCTGCGCGGCGTTGGAAATATGCATGTATTGCAGCGCAAATGTGCCGCAATAGGTGCGCTTCAAAATAGCGATAATCTGGCGCAACGTTGCGATTTCAAGACCCAGAACATTGTCCAGAAAAATCGGCCGGTCCATGTCTGATTCGTCAAAACCATACGAGGCCGGATCAAGCTCGGGGTGATGCGTGCGCCCCTCGATTCCAAGCGGATCAAGATCCGCCGACAGATGCCCGCGGATACGAAACGCGCGGATAATCATCAAGGCCCGAATGCTGTCCAGCACCGCATTTTTAATCTGCTGATCGGAAACCGAAACACCTTTTTCCCCGGCTTTGGCGGCGATTTTTTCAGCGGCCTTGGCGGGCTCTGCTTCGGGCGGCCATTGGCCATCCAGCGCATGGGTCAGATCATCATTTGGCACGGGCGGCCAGTCGGTGCGCGCCCAGCTGGGGCCGCTCGCCTTGGCCTGAACATCCGTTGCACTGTCGTCCATTTCTTTGAAAAATGCCTGCCAGGCGGCGTCAACAGCGTTTGGGTCATTTGCAAATTTGGCGTAAAGCTGCTCAATGTATTCCGCGTTATGGCCTTGTAGGAAAGAGGATGCGTGGAGTTCGTCTGTCGTAGAATTTCCGGTCATAATCCGTCACCTAAAGATAAATTGCCCCGAAATATATCGGGGCAATGTTTGATTTATCCGATCGCTTCCATCACCGCCTGGCCAAGGCCAGCGGGGCTTTCAGCCACAACAATTCCGGCCGCGCGCATCGCCTCGATTTTGCTTTGCGCATCACCCTTGCCACCGGCAACAATCGCGCCTGCATGGCCCATACGACGACCCGGAGGGGCAGTGCGGCCAGCAATAAAGCCAGCAGTCGGTTTCCAGCGGCCCTTTTTCTTTTCATCGGCCAAAAACTGCGCAGCTTCTTCTTCGGCCGAGCCACCGATTTCACCGATCATGATGATGCTTTGGGTTTCATCATCGGCCAAAAACATTTCCAGCATGTCGATAAATTCAGTGCCTTTAATCGGATCACCACCAATGCCCACAGCGGTGGATTGGCCCAAACCGTTATCGGTGGTTTGCTTGACGGCCTCATAGGTTAAGGTGCCCGAACGCGACACAACACCACAGGATCCGCGTTTGTGAATATGGCCGGGCATGATGCCGATTTTGCAGGCGTCAGGCGTGATCACACCGGGGCAATTTGGCCCGATCAGGCGCGCGTTCGAGCCGATTAACGCGCGGTTCACCTTCATCATATCCAGTACCGGAATGCCTTCGGTGATGCAGATGATCAGCTCGATTTCAGCGTCAATCGCCTCGAGGATACCATCGGCTGCAAAGGGTGGCGGCACATAAATCACCGATGCGTTTGCGCCGGTGATTTCGCGCGCCTCATGCACCGAATTGAACACAGGTAAATCAAGATGGGTTTGCCCGCCCTTGCCCGGTGTCACGCCGCCAACCATTTTGGTGCCGTAAGCGATGGCTTGTTCCGAGTGAAACGTGCCTTGGCTGCCGGTAAAACCCTGGCAGATTACTTTGGTATTTTCGTTTACGAGAATTGCCATCTGTTTATCCCTTTACCGCTTTGACGATTTTATCGGCCGCATCCGAAAGATTGCTGGCCGCGATCACATCAATGTCTGAATTGTTAAGAATTGCGATGCCTTCTTCTACTTTTGTGCCCTCAAGGCGCACCACCAGCGGCACTTTCAAACCGACTTCTTTTACCGCTGTGATCACGCCGTTGGCGATGGTGTCGCAACGCATGATGCCGCCGAAAATATTGACCAGAATGCCTTTGACATTGGGATCCGAAGTGATGATTTTAAACGCCTCGGTCACCTTCTCGGCCGTGGCACCGCCGCCAACATCAAGGAAATTCGCAGGCGATGAACCGTAGAGTTTAATGATATCCATCGTCGCCATCGCAAGACCGGCACCGTTAACCATACAGCCGATTTCACCGTCCAGCGCAATGTAGTTCAGATCGAATTTCGAAGCCGCCAATTCGCGCGCATCTTCTTCGGTTTCGTCGCGCAATGCGGCAATATCAGGCTGGCGATACATTGCGTTGCCATCAAAACTAACCTTGGCGTCCAGCACTTTCAAATCACCGGCATCCGTTACGATCAGCGGGTTAATTTCCAGCATTTCCATATCTTTTTCGGTGAATGCTTTGTAAAGCTGGCCCATCAGTTTGGCGCATTGTTTAACTTGCGCACCTTTCAGCCCCAGCGAAAACGCAACGCGGCGGCCGTGAAAACCCTGATAACCGGTAGCCGGATCAACGCTGAACGAAATGATCTTTTCAGGCGTGGCTTCGGCGACTTCTTCGATGTCCATGCCGCCCTCGGTCGAGCAAACAAACGAAATGCTGCTGGTGGCGCGATCAACCAGAAGCGCCAGATATAATTCACGCTCGATGCCGGCACCGTCTTCGATATAAACGCGGTTGACCACCTTGCCCTCAGGCCCGGTTTGATGGGTGACAAGCGTGCGACCCAGCATTTTCTTAGCTTCGGAGGCAGCCTCGGATACCGATTTCGTCAGGCGCACACCGCCCGTATCACCGGCGTCGACTTCCTTGAATTTACCCTTGCCGCGACCACCTGCGTGGATCTGCGCCTTGACCACCCAAAGCGGGCCGTCAATTTCACCGGCAGCGGTTTTGGCGTCTTCGGCCTTTAGTACGACGCGCCCCTCAGATACCGGAGCGCCATAAGTGCGCAGAAGTGCTTTTGCTTGATATTCATGAATGTTCACTGAATCTATCCCATCATTGGCTAATGTTGCAGCTACTAAACATAAATAGCACGGGTAAATAAATGGTTTTCTGGCCTGTACGGACAAAATAAATGCATTTATTTTGCTTTGTGATCACAATATACGCAAGTGTGATCACATAACTTGCACACTTGCAGAATCGGCAAGCAAGCAACCTAATATTTAATACAATCTAACCAGGAATACCCATTATGGCCGCCCTCTTTTTACAGGAATAAATTCCCATCTGCGAATATCAGCTCTTCGATAT
>CAYSBD010000147.1:0-3784 GCA_964429175.1 uncultured Marinosulfonomonas sp. | reverse complement strand
TTGAACAGACCCAGCATCGGCACATCATCATCGCCCTCAACCTGACGCGCGCGCTCATGCCAATCGGCAATCGATTGGGCAATGGTGTCAAAGCGCACACCACCGACGGGGGTTTTCATGTTGGGGAAATATTTCTGGAAAACAACATCATCGGTATCCAGAAAATTCGGCTCGAAAAATTCACCGCCGGAATAGCTTTCGACAGTGCAAAGCCCAACCTTGCCCATGGTTTTCATCAATGATTTTTCAGCCGCTTTGGCAAATTTAAAAAAGGCCTCGGTTGCCTGATCGCCATGTTTTTCCTCGGCGCGCATCCGCACAGCCAACGGATAAACCGCCGCCCCGCCAAAGCCCAGCGCGCAGGAAATATGATGCGCCGATGAAATTTGGCCGCTTTCGATCACCAAAGAAACCCGCAGGCGCAAACCTTCTTCGATCAGGCGCTGGTTGATGGCCGAAACCACCAAAACCATCGGTAGCGCGGCCTTGGTTTTACTGATGTGTCGATCGGTGATAATTGCAATTCCGCCGGTTTTGCGCGCGAAATCCACCACCTTGTTGCCCAGCGCATCAATCGCATTTGTCAGCGCTTTTTCATTAGCTTTTTTAGCGGTCTTTGCCTTGCCGTAAACCGGCGTATAAAGCATATCAAACCGCGCCCAAGGCGTATTTTTCTGCGCTTTAATGCGTAAAATTTCAGCCATTTTCAGAACCGGTGAATTCACCACAATTTGCGGCGATCCGGTAGGTCCGCCATGGGGTTTTTCGCCCAAGGCAACCCGCAAGGTCATGCCCTCGGATTCACGAATTGAATCCAGCGGCGGGTTTGTAACCTGCGCAAAACGCTGGGAAAAATATTTGGCAATGCCGCCCTCGGTATCCGACAGCGCATTGATCGCGTTGCCATAACCCATCGCCGAAATTTTCTCCATTCCGGTGGCCAGCATCGGATCCATCAAAAACCGGAAACTTTCCTGATTATGGGTGTAACCGACATAACGCGCGGTTCTGCACAGATCGCCCTCATAGCGGCTGGCGGCGATTTTCGGGTCTTTGTCAGCGTCCGGCAGATCGTCAATATTAACCTGCGCCTCGGCCAGCAACGCCTTGTAATCGCGTTTGGCCGCCATGATTTCCAGCGCCTCTTTGGTTTCAAAAATACGCTGCTTTTCGTGGTCGTAAAACAGCATGCCACCGGCCTCGATCCGGCCACGTTTTATCACGCTTTCGGGCGGGAAATAAATCTGGCCAGCCTCGGACATCACCGACAAATAAATATCGGTTTCAGTGCTGCGCAGCGGGCGCAAACCCAGCCGATCAAGACGCGCGCCAATGATCGTGCCATTGCCAAAAATTACCGCCGCCGGGCCATCGTTTTTTTCCTCGTAAAGCGAGAAAAATTCAAACATCGCGCGCACTTCGGGCGAAATTCTATCATCATTTTCCCAAGCGGGCGGCATCATCGAAACCACCGCCGTCACCAGATCCAGATCATCCTGATAAACCCGCGCATTCAAGGTCTGATCCAGACGGCAACTGTCGGATTGACCCTTGGGGCGCACAATCGCGCTGCTTTTGGCCATGGCGACCGCGGCCTCGGACAGCCGGTTCTTTTTATCGGTGTTCAGCTCGCCGTTATGGGCCATAAGGCGGAACGGTTGCGCCATCGTCGGATGCGGGTCGGTGTTGGTGGAAAAACGGGTGTGGAAATACATGGTATGCACACCGTGATCCGGGTCATTCAAATCACAGAAATAAGGCACAATTTCCCATGAATTAAGCCGCCCCTTCAACACCTGCATATGGGCCGAAAGCGACAGCGGATAAAGACCGGCAAGCGCGGGTGTGGTATAGGCCACGGCCTCGATATCCAGCAGGGTTTGGTGGATCAATTTATCCAGCGCAGCGCCTTGGATGCCGCCGTCTGGCACAAGAATCCACTGGCGTATCGGCAGTTGCAATTTGACACTGCGCGCGCCGATTATGTCATTGTCCACCGGCACATTGCGGCATAACAACACATCCAGACCGGCCTTTGAAAAACAATCCTCGATCAGCTTATCGGCCGCGTCATGTTGGCCCTGATCATCGGGCAGGAAAAAATTGCCAACACCAAACGCACCGGCCTTCAAATCCTTGCCCGTCAGTTTGCTAAAAAACTTCAGCGACAGATCAACCGACACACCGGCACCATCGCCCACACCCTCGGCCGACATGCCGCCACGGTGCGGAACCGCGCATAATGCCTCGTGGCCCTTTTCCAGCAAATCATGGGTTTGCACGCCATCTTTGCGGGTTAAAAACCCGACGCCACAGGCACTATGTTCAAGGATCGGATCATAAAGACCGGTTGTGTTTAGCTTCCGCACTGGTTGCACACCTTTTCCTAATGGCCGGAAAAATTCCCCGAAGCCAAATTTCTGGGTTGGCGCACCGGAGCAGACATTCGCCTTGTCCAGAGTGCCGTGAAGATCTAGATCGGCAAGTAAAGCCCGAAACTTACCGAATTATTGTTGGGCCAGTCTTTTTATGCGAATAATTGGCCAAAATCAAGCCCTGAGACAAGCCGCCCCGACGTCATTTCTTATTTGCCAAAACAGGTGCGGATTTATCCAGCGCAAGTTCGGCATCGGAAAATTTCCACGGCCCACGCAGACCGGGAATGCCTTCGGGTTTAATCACCAAACCACGGTGGCGGATTTGAGGGTCCGTCAGCGCCTGCTCGACCGAATTGACCGGTCCGGCCGGCACAACCGCTGCCTCGCAGGCCGCCAACAAATCGGCCGACGTTCGGTTGGCAAATTCGGCCTCTATAATTTCCGTCAACTGGGCTGCATTCAGCACTCTTTCATGGTTGCCGGTAAACCGCGAATCACGGGCCAGATCGGGCTGGTTGAGCATCTTGCAAAACCGGCCGAACTGCCCGTCATTTCCCACCGCAATAATGATATGCCCGTCCTTGGTCGGCACCAACTGATAGGGCGCAATATTAGGGTGCGCATTGCCGCGCCGCGTGGGGCTGTTGCCGGTGGCCAGATAATTCATCGCCTGATTGGCCAGCATCGTAGTGGCGCAATCCAGCAGCGATATATCGATATGCTGGCCTTTGCCGGTTTTGTGCCGTTGCTCAACCGCCGCCAAAATGCCGATGGTGCCATAAAGACCGGTGACAATATCCGTCACGGCCACACCCACTTTTTGCGGCGCACCGTCGGCCTCGCCGGTGATCGACATCAAACCCGACATGCCCTGCAATAAAAAATCATAGCCCGCGCGGCTGGCATATGGCCCATCCTGACCAAATCCGGTGATCGAGCAATAAATCAAACGCGGGTTCAGTTTGTGCAAACTGTCATAATCCAGCCCGTATTTTTGCAAACCCCCGACCTTGAAGTTTTCAATCAGAATATCGGCATTGGCCACCAGATCGCGCACCGTTTTCTGCCCCTCGGGCGTGCGAAAATCGGCCACAACCGACGTTTTTCCCCGATTAACCGCATAAAAATACGCCGCCGATTTATCGCCATCACGCTCGATATATGGCGGACCCCATTTGCGGGTATCGTCGCCTTGGGGGGATTCGACTTTGGTAACTTCAGCCCCTAAATCGGCCAAAGACTGACCAATCAACGGACCGGCAAGAATGCGCGCCAGCTCAACAACTTTTAGATCTTCAAGTGGTTTCATGATTGATCCTGACGCTGGTTTTGTTGCCGCTTTGGCTATCATTACCTGTTTGGTTCCACAATCTTCTGGTTTATGTTATAATGACCTTCAGGAGATT
>CAYSBD010000146.1:0-3929 GCA_964429175.1 uncultured Marinosulfonomonas sp. | reverse complement strand
CAAGATTTCCGGCAAAGCCCCCCGCACAACAACCGCGCCCAACGTCACCGAAAACAGCACCGCAATCGTCAATGCGGCGACCGCGGTGACAAAACCGGTCAATCCCGTGCGCCGTGGTTTGCGCAGCGCACGCTTGAATGCACTACGCCGGCGTTTGAAATCCTGCTGGATCGCCAACAGCGTCGGCACCAGAAACAACACCAGAACCATGCCAAAAGCCAGCCCGTAAACCAGCGCCACCACCGTGGGTTTTAAAAACTGTGCTTGCATCGTAAACATCGACAGCGGCACATCCCACGCCAGATGGCCGTAAACCGTGCCGACAATGCCAAACGGAATAATCGCCATCACGACAAAAGGCCGCGTCCAGCTAGAGAAAATCCAGGCCAGCACCAGAAAAATCCCGATCAGGCACAGGGCAAAGCCGACAACAGCATCCGACATAAATTCGCGTTCCTGCTTGGCCAGACCGGACATCTCGAAACCCACATCAAAGCGGCTGGCGATCCCGGGCAAAATCACCTGCTCGATTTGCTTGGATATTTCCTCGGCCCGCGCCGGATCATCTTCGGAAATATTACCCGTCACCGAAACCTGCCGAATGCCGTTTTCACGAAACACCGTAGAAAACCCCCTGCGCACCTGAACCGTGACAATATCCGTCAGCGGCACATAATCTCCGGCATTGGTGCGCAGCTGCATCCGTTGTAGAAAATCGGCCGCAAGCGCATCCTGCGACAGCGCGACCCGAATAGAGGCCGAACGCTGCCCGTCAGGAAATGTTGCCGCCTCGATCCCGCTTAGACGGTGGCGCAAAACCTGACCCAGCCCGTCAATGCTAAAACCCAACGCGCGGCCCTGCGCCGTCAGATCCAATATTAATTCGGGCTTGTCATAAGACAGGCTGTCTTCGACCCCTGAAACTTCGCCAAATTGCGACACGGCGGTTTTCAGCGCCTCGGCCGCATTCTTCAAGGTCCGCGCATCGGCCCCGTAAAAATTCACGGCCAGAGAATCGCCCGATGGTCCGGCGCGCCAGCCACGAAAACTGACAATTTCGGTCAACGGATGCTGTCGAACACTATCCTGTAAATCATTAATAAACTGTGCCGACGAATAGGGGCGTTGATCCACCTCGATCAGCTCAATCGCGACCGAGCCTAAAAGATCAGCCGATTTCGTGCGCACCCCCGACAAACCGGCACCGCTGTTGCCACCGACTTCGGCCACGATGTAAAGGATGGGATTGGTGCCGTATTTGGCCTCGTATTTTTCCCCCATGGCTTTGGTGGCGCGCTGCATTTCGCGCATCATTTCCAAGGTGTCGCTGCGGCTGGCCCCATCAAGCATCGCAAAATTTCCCGAAATTGAAGAGCGCTCCGGTGCCACAAAAAACCGCGTCGGAACATCGCCTCGAATCAGGTGTGCAGCCTGAACAGTCAAGATCACGATCAGCCCCGCCAACACCGGATAACGCGCCCAGATCACCAGCCGCATCAATGGACGAAAGACAAAATCGCGAAATTTGGCAAAGCCGCGGTTCACAATCCGACTGGGCAAATCATACCAGTGTTCTTTGGCAGAATGGGCCAAACTGCGGCTCATGTGATGGGGCAGGATCAGAAAACATTCAATCAAAGACGCAATCAGAACCACCGTCACCGCCAGCGGAATTGCACTGATCAAATCGCCCAGACGCCCGCCCAGCAACGCCAGACTGCCAAAGGCAATCACCGTGGTCAGGGTGGCGGCAAAAACCGGTGGAGCCATCCGAATGGCCGCATTTTCAGCCGCCACAACGGGGGATTCGCCCAAATTTCGCACCCTGTAATCCGCGTGTTCACCCACCACAATCGCATCGTCCACCACAATTCCAAGCGTGATAATCAGCGCAAATAGCGACACCATATTTATGGTTTGGCCCGCCAGATACATCATCGCAATCGCCGCCAACATCGCCACCGGAATGCCCGCAGCCACCCAAAACGCCGTGCGCGCATTCAAAAATAAAAACAGCAGCAAAACTACCAACCCCAGCCCCAACAGCCCGTTATCCAGCAAAATACTCAAACGATCCAAAATGGCCTGAGCGCGGGTGCGGATCAGATCAATGCGCACATCCGGCGGCAGGCTGCGCATCATTTCGGTCGCAATCGCTTGAACCTGGCGCTGGATTTCAATCGCATCGCCGCGTGCCGAGCGATCAACACGAACCGAAACAGCCGGATTTTCACCGACAAAATAAGCCCGCTCGCGCGCCGCACCGCCGGTTTGCACATCGGCCACATCCGCGATGGTTAACGCTGATCCGTCCGCATTGCTGCGCAGCACAATCGCCGCGATATCGGCCGCACTGCGTTTGGCAACCCCTGTCCTGACCCGCAGATTTGCACCGGCCACATCACCCGCCGGATCGGCAATCGCTTCTTGGCCAATCGCTCTGGAAATTTCCAACATGCTGATGCCGTGTTTCATCAAGGATTTCGGTGTGACCTCGACCAAAATCTCGGCCGGTGCAATGCCGCGAATGGTGGCGCGGGTGATGCCGTCTGCAAACAGGCGCGCGATAAATTCATCGGCAAAACGCCCCAATTGATCAACCCCGACAGGGCCGGTGATGATCACATCCGTCACCCTGTCTCGCCACGCACCGCGCTTGATCACGGGTGCCTCGGCGTCTTGGGGCAAGGTGGTTACCGCATCAACCGCCGCTTGCACCTCGTCGGCCGCGCGCCCCATATTCCAGCGCGGCTCAAACTCCAACACCAACAGGGCCGCGCCTTCGCGGGCGTGCGCGTGGATGTCTGAAACGCCCTCGACCAGCAGTAAAACCGGGTTCAAAACCTGCAAGATTGCCGCGTCGACATCTTCGGCACCAACACCTGCCCAGTTGACGTTAACCGTAATGTTGTTGATGACAATATCGGGGAAAAACTGCGTGCGCATTTTGGGCAACGCGACCAAACCCAGCACAAGCATGACCACCAACAGCAGGTTGGCCGCAGTGCGGTGGCGGGTGAAATACGACAATATTCCGCGAGATTTCCCCAACACAGTGGTCCCAAGCACCGGCATGGCCTAGCCCCCCATCCGCGATTCAATCCGCTCCACCGTGCCAAGCGGCACCATTTCCTTGGATAACTGGGTTAAAATACGCGCCTTGGCCTCTTTTGACATCTGCTTGTTTGTCTCGATAAAAGCAACCAGTCTGGCGCGGCGCGTATCACTCAGGTTTAGCAGTTGTGCGCCTTGCGGTTTTTCCGGACCGGCGCGCAACACCTTCACCTTGATCCCCGCGCCCAGCAATGGTGATCTGGCCAGCACAACTTCACGGCCCAAAATTGCATCCGACCTTACAATCACCGCGTTGCCTTGCTTTCGCAACAGCTCGACCTGTTGCAATTCCAGCCGACCATCCGGGCCAACCAGCAACACAGTCCGAGCCGTATCCACTGCCGCTGCGGGCAGCGAAACAACCCCGATCAGTTCTGGCTCATTAATGCGCACCGTGACAAAATCACCGGGGCGAAACCCGCGCGCATCGTTCAGCGTGGCAAATAATAAACGCCCGCTCAGCCCCTCGGCCACCACCGCACTTTCGCGCGAGATCCGACCCGTGGCCAACATATTTACGCCAAGCACATCCAGCGCCACCTCGATTTTGCCATGGATCAATGCGTCGTCCGGCCCCAACAGACGGGCGTGCTGACCCGTCGATAACCGAAATGAAACCTCGAGCGCATGTGCGTCTACCAGATGGGCAAGGCGCTCGTTTTTGGTAACCAAAGCGCCCTGAACGACCGTCACATTGCTTAAACTACCGCTAAATTTCGCCTGTATTTTTGTATCGGCCAGATGGCGTTCGCCGTCCGTCAGGTTGATTTTCTGGCGGGCCAGCCGCGTGTTTGCGCGGGTCTGTCGGGCCTCGG
>CAYSBD010000145.1:0-3945 GCA_964429175.1 uncultured Marinosulfonomonas sp. | reverse complement strand
TCCGGGTGAGCATATCAGCGATAGGATCATTCATATCTTCTCTCCCTTACCAGCTTGACTTGACCATGCCGGGGATCAGGCCATTGCTGGCCAATTCCCGCAGCGCGATCCGCGATACTTTAAGCTTACGGTAATAAGCATGAGGACGACCCGTCAGCTGGCAGCGGTTATGCAGCCGTGTTGCCGATGAATCACGAGGTAGTTTTGCCAATTTCAAAGTCGCCTTGAAGCGCTCGTCCATTGGCTTGTTTTCGTCGTTGATAACGTCCTTGAGTGCCGCCCGCTTGGCAGCATATTTTACCACCAGCTTCTGACGCTTCAATTCGCGTCCAACCATTGCTTTCTTAGCCATGTTTTCTCTCTCCTACCGCTTAGCTTGTGAAAGGCATGTTTAGTGCCTTCAACAATGCTTTTGCTTCCGCATCATTATTCGCGGTGGTGCAGATTACGATGTCCATTCCCCAAACTTCGTCGATTTTATCATAATCAACCTCGGGAAAAACGATGTGTTCTTTCAGACCCATGCCGTAGTTGCCGCGCCCATCAAAGGATTTTGGCGAAATACCACGAAAATCGCGGATACGCGGCATGGCAACTGTGATCAAACGGTCCAGAAATTCATACATCCGGTTGCCGCGCAACGTCACCTTTACACCCAGAGGCATATCTTCGCGAACCCGAAAGGTCGCAACCGATTTTTTCGCCTTGGTGATCACAACCTTCTGGCCGGCAATCGCGGTCAATTCGGCTTCGGCAGATCTGATTTTCTTGGTGTCCTTGACGGTTTCACCGATACCCATGTTCAACGCGATTTTATCAAGCCGCGGGATCATCATATCGTTTTTATAACCGAACTCTTCTCTCAACGCGGCGCGAATAGTCTCTTTATAAAGCGACTTTAGGCGCGGAGTGTATTTTGCATCATCCAGCATTATACGGTCTCCCCTGTTGTTTTGGCGAAACGAACCTTTTTGCCGTCTTCCATACGGAAACCAACACGGGTTGCGCGGCCTTTGCTATCCAGCAGCGCCAGATTTGACAGATCAATCGGCATCGCTTGTGGAACGCGACCACCCTGAGAATCCTGAGACTGGCGAACGTGGCGGATCGCAACATTCACGCCCTCCACGATGGCCTTGCCGCTAGACGGGTTCACGGACGAAATTTCGCCCTCTTTACCCTTGTTCTTGCCGCAAAGCACGACGATCTTATCGCCTTTTTTCAATTTAGCAGCCATCGTTACAGAACCTCCGGTGCAAGCGAAATAATCTTCATGAAGTTTTTCGCACGCAACTCGCGAACAACTGGCCCAAAGATGCGGGTGCCCAGTGGCTCGTTGTTGTTGTTCAAGATAACAGCCGCATTGGTGTCAAAACGGATGGCAGTGCCGTCAGCGCGACGGACTTCTTTGGCGGTGCGCACAACGACAGCTTTACGCACGTCGCCTTTTTTCACGCGGCCGCGCGGGATGGCTTCCTTGACCGAAACGACAATAATGTCGCCAACGGATGCGTATCTACGCTTGGAACCACCCAATACCTTGATGCACTGAACACGGCGAGCGCCGCTATTGTCAGCAACATCCAGGTTGGTTTGCATCTGGATCATTTGGTTTCTCCCGACCTATGGGGCGGCATGCCTGCCGATGCCCCCAGGGTTTCGATTAAACTGAAGTGTTCTGGCTTAACTTGCCAAAACCTCCCAGCGTTTGGTTTTCGAAATTGGCGCGCATTCCTGAATGCGGACTTGGTCGCCGACTTTGAAATCGTTCTTTGGATCGTGGGCCCGGTATTTTTTGGACTTACGAATAGTTTTCTTCAAAACAGGGTGCGTAAAGCGGCGCTCAACAGAAACCGTAACTGTCTGTTCATTGGCATCGCTTGTCACAGTGCCTGCAAGTATACGTTTTGGCATATTTCTAGGCTCCTATTCTTCAGTCGCTGCAGCGACAGCTTTTTGGTTAAGCACAGTTTTCACACGGGCGGCATCACGGCGCGCCTTGCGAATACCTGACGTGTTTTCCAGCGCACCGGTGGCCTGCTGGAACCGCAAATTGAACGATTCCTTTTTCAGGCTGGCCAGCTCGTCTTTCAGCTGATCCGGTGTCTTGTCGTGTAGTTCTTTGGCGTCCATCGCCTTATCCCTTCTTTCAACATCACTGGCAGGCCCCGTTTTTATAGCGGCGGGTCACCCTGATTCCAGCGGAGTGCATAGTGAAAGGCTGCTTTACCCCCCATTGAGGAATATAGCAACCTTTTATCCAAGGCAGGTTTCACCCACCATTATCTTACCAATCTTCGCGAACCACTGTGCGGGTTTTCACCGGAAGTTTCATGGCGGCCAGACGCAAGGCCTCACGCGCAACAGCATCGGTTACACCGTCAATTTCGAACATGATGCGGCCAGGTTTTACCTTGGCTGCCCAGAAATCAACAGAGCCTTTACCTTTACCCATCCGAACCTCGGTTGGTTTGCTGGTCACAGGCACGTCCGGAAAAATCCGGATCCAGACCCGGCCCTGACGCTTCATGTGACGTGTCATGGCACGACGGGCGGCTTCGATCTGACGCGCGGTGACGCGCTCAGGCTCGATGGCTTTAAGCCCGTAAGTGCCAAAGTTCAGATCAGTGCCGCCTTTTGCCTGACCGTGAATACGGCCTTTGTGCATTTTGCGAAATTTTGTACGCTTTGGTTGTAGCATTTTTTCATACCCTCCTTAGCGACGGCCGCCAGCACCACGAGGTGCAGGGCCTTGCTGGAGTTGCTCTAATTTACGGTCACGCGCTTGTGGATCATGCTCCATGATCTCGCCTTTAAAGATCCAGACCTTGATGCCGATGATGCCATAGGCCGTCAGCGCTTCTGCGTGTGCGTAATCGATATCGGCGCGCAAAGTGTGCAGCGGAACCCGGCCTTCGCGGTACCATTCGGTACGGGCAATCTCGGCACCGCCAAGACGACCTGCAACATTTACACGAATGCCAAGGGCACCCATGCGCATGGTGTTTTGAACCGTACGCTTCATGGCCCGACGGAAGGAAACACGGCGCTCAAGCTGTTGCGCGATGTTTTCGGCAACCAGTGCGGCGTCCATTTCAGGCTTGCGAACCTCGACAATATTCAGGTGCAATTCGCTGTCGGTCATCGCGGCCAGTTTTTTACGCAGGGTTTCGATGTCCGCGCCCTTCTTGCCGATGATAACGCCGGGGCGTGCAGTGTGAACCGTAACGCGACATTTTTTATGCGGGCGTTCGATGATCACACGGCTGATACCAGCCTGTTTGCAATCTTCCTTGATGAACGCGCGCATTTTGATGTCTTCCAGCAGAAGGTTACCAAAATCCTTGGATTCCGCATACCAGCGGCTATCCCAAGTGCGGTTAATCTGTAGGCGCATGCCAATTGGATTAATCTTTTGACCCATTATGCTTGCTCCTCAACTTCACGAACCAAAATGGTGAGTTCGGAAAACGGTTTCAGGATTTTGCCAAACCGACCACGGGCACGTGGGCGACCACGCTTCAAAGTCATGTTTTTGCCAACCCAGGCTTCTGCAACGATCAAGCCGTCAACATCCAGATTGTGGTTGTTTTCAGCATTGGCAATCGCAGACTGAAGGCATTTCTTCACATCATCCGAGATACGTTTTTTGGAAAATGTCAGGTCTGTTAGGGCCTTGTCCACTTTCTTGCCACGGATCATCTGTGCAACCAGATTAAGTTTTTGACCGCTGGTACGGAGCATGCGCACCTTGGCCATCGCTTCGTTATCCGCCACGCGGCGTGCGTTTTTTTGCTTACCCATGACTTAGCTCCGCTTCGCTTTTTTATCGGCAGCGTGACCGCGATAGGTGCGTGTCGGTGAAAATTCACCAAACTTCGCACAATAGGATGCGGAAATATTCTCGACCACTGAGCTATCTTCCAATCGGGCGATGCGCCCTAC
>CAYSBD010000144.1:0-3958 GCA_964429175.1 uncultured Marinosulfonomonas sp. | reverse complement strand
TGCTGGTTGTGGCCACGCCCGCCGCCACCGCCGGCTATATTGTGGCGCGCCAAATGGGCGGAGATGCCGAGCTTTACGCCTATATCATGAGTTGGCAACTGGTGGCCGCTGTGCTCACATTTCCGCTGATGATTTACCTAATGCAGGGCTAGCTGCGGATGATTTTGCTGAATTGATCGAAAATCGGCTCGTTGGCGCAAATTACGTCGCCATCGGCCAAAATGTCACCGGATTTGTCCAGCGGCTCGATCATCCCGCCGGCTTCGCGCACGATCACCAGACCGGCGGCCATATCCCATGTTTTAAGGTTGCGCTCCCAAAATCCATCGTAACGGCCGGCCGCTACATAAGCCAGATCAAGCGCTGCCGAACCCCAGCGACGCACCCCCGCACAAGTGGGCAAAATTCGGGCCAGATCCTGTAACGTATCGGGCAAATCCGCCCGCCCGCCAAACGGCAAACCGGTGGCAAACACACATTCGATCAAACGGTTGCGCCCCGAAACCCGCAGCCGGCTTTCATTCAACCACGCACCTTGGCCCTTTTCGGCAAAAAACATCTCGTCCTTGCAGGGGTCATAAACCACGCCGCCAACGACTTGGCCCTTGTGCTCCAGCCCGATGGAAACCGCCCAATGCGGCATCCCGTGCAGAAAATTCGTGGTGCCATCCAGCGGATCAACAATCCAGCGCCGCGTCGGATCAGCCCCGTCAACCGCGGCACTTTCCTCGCCAACCCAGCCATAAGTCGGGCGCGCCTCGCACAGTTCCTCGCGAATGATTTCTTCGGCCGAAATGTCAGCTTTGGAAACAAAATCACCGGCGCCCTTCATCGACACCTGCAAGTTTTCAACTTCGCGGAAATCTTTCAACAGCGAGCGGCCGGCAGCGCGGGCAGCTTTCATCATCAGGTTCAGGTTGGCGCTCATGGGCATTTTGACAGACTCCTTTTAGGCATCAAGCATTCGCATATACGCCGATGTTTGCGGCTTGCCAAGGCTATCTGCGTTGCAATTTTACCGGTTCGGTGCGCGCCAGCCGGATAAAATGCGCCATGAACGGTTTGGTGGCGTCATCGCTGCGAATTGCCGCGTAAAGCCGGCGGGTCAAACCGGTTTTGCTTAACGGGCGGGTGACGTAATCGGAATTATATTTCACCTCGCGCAGCACCCAATCGGGCAGCACGGTAACGCCGCGATTTGAGGCCACCAAAAGCAGTATCATCTCGGTCAATTCGACCGGTCTGATTGCGGCTGGTTCGATTTTGGCGGGGCCTAATAATTCGGTGAACGCATCCAGTTTACTGCGCTCGACCGGATAACAAATCAGGGTCTGGCCCTTGAAATCTGCGGCCTCGATAAACGGTTTTTCCGCCAGCGGGTTTTTGGCCGCCGCGACAAAAACCGGCTCGTAATCAAACAGCGGCGAAAATTCGATGTTTTGCAAATCTTCCGGATCCGATGAAATCACCAAATCGACCTGCTCTTTTTGCAAGGCCGTCAACGCATCAAACGCAAGACCGGCCCGGATATCCAGATCAACATCCGGCCAAGCCTGACGAAAAGATTCCAGCACCGGAAACAGCCATTCAAAGCAGGCGTGACATTCAATGGCGATATGCAGACGCCCCGCGCGCCCTGTGTTCAGGCCGGCAAAATCTTCCTCGATTGCTATAATTTCCGGCAAAACCTTCTCGGCCAAAACCAGCAGACGCATTCCCGCGGCCGATAATTTCAACGGCTTGGAACGCCGGATAAACAGCTCGATCTGGGTTTGCTGCTCTAGCCCTTTGATCTGGTGGCTCAGCGCGGATTGGGTGATGTGCATTTTTTCGGCCGCCTTGGCCAAACCGCCGGTTTCGTGGATGGCCTTGATCGTGCGCAGGTGGCGTAATTCCAGATGCATTTGTAGCAAACCTCATATTAATCTTGAGAATTATGAAATTGTTTCACATTTAGGACTATGTCACAAGGCCATAGAAAAAGAAGGAAACAACCATGGCCACGCCGCGCATCAGTTTTGAATTTTTCCCACCGCAATCGCTTGCGGCCTCGTTCAAGCTTTGGGATACGGTGCAGGTGCTGGCCCCTCTAAAGCCCGAATTTGTGTCGGTAACTTACGGCGCTGGCGGCACCACGCGCGATTTGACCCACGAAGCGGTGACCACGATTCATAAAAACTACGGGGTAAAAGTGGCCGCGCATTTGACTTGCGTGAATTCCACCCGCGCCGAAATTCTGGAAATTACCGATGGTTATGCCAAGGCCGGTGTCACCGACATCGTTGCGCTGCGCGGTGATGCGCCCAAGGGGCAGGACCAGTTTACCACCACCGATGGCGGTTTTGCCAATTCGATCGAGCTGGTCGAAATGCTGGCCGAAACCGGCAAATTCAACATCCGCGTCGGTGCCTACCCCGAGCCACACCCAGATAGCGCCGATACGGCCGCCGATGTTGAGTGGCTAAAACGCAAAATCGATGCGGGTGCCAGCAGCGCCATCACCCAGTTTTTCTTTGAGGCCGATACGTTTTTCAGGTTCCGCGATGCTTGCGTCAAGGCCGGTATCGATGCGCCGATTATCCCGGGCATTATGCCGATCACCAGCTGGACGGGCATTAAAAAATTCGCCGCCGGTTGTGGCGCGTCCATTCCCGCGTGGTTGAATGATGCTTATGAAAAAGCAACGCGTGACGATCGCATAGAATTGCTCTCGACTGCGGTTTGCACCGATCTGTGTTCGGATTTGATCGATGGCGGGGTGCAGGATTTGCATTTTTACACCCTGAACCGTCCGGCATTAAGCCGTGATATTTGCCATGCTTTGGGTGTGGTGCCGAAATCGGCGTTGGAAAACGTGGCTTAAAACGCTTTCAACCACTTGCATCGCACCGCAAAGCTTTAAGGGCTTTGCATTGGACCGGCCCCGCGTTACATAGCGAAAACCGTTATGATTGACACGAGGGACCAGCCAAATGGCGATGGAAAAAACATTCGATGCAGCTACGGCTGAAGCGCGTATTCTCAAGGCTTGGGAGGACACCAATGCCTTTGCGGCCGGGGCTAATGCCAAAGAAGGCGCCGACAGTTTTTCAATCATGATCCCGCCGCCAAATGTGACCGGCGCGCTGCATATTGGCCATGCGTTTAACAACACTTTGCAGGATGTTTTAGTGCGCTGGCACCGGATGCGCGGGTTCGACACGCTTTGGCAGCCCGGTCAGGACCACGCCGGTATTGCCACCCAGTTGCAGGTGGAAAAAATGCTGGCCGAGCAGGGCTTGCCAACCCGCGCCGAAATGGGGCGCGAGGCCTTCACGGCCAAAGTTTGGGAATGGAAGGAAAAATACGGATCCACCATTATCAACCAGCTAAAACGCCTTGGGGCCAGCTGCGATTGGGACCGCAATGCGTTTACGATGGATCAGGTTTTCCATGACGCCGTGCTGAAAGTATTCGTTGATCTTTACAACAAAGACCTGATTTATCGCGGCAAACGTCTGGTCAATTGGGACCCGCATTTCGAAACCGCGATTTCCGATCTCGAGGTTGAAAATATCGAGGTCGACGGCCACATGTGGCATTTCAAATACCCCCTCGCGGGGGGGGCGGAATATGAATACATCGAAAAAGATGACGACGGTAACGTGACGCTGCGCGAAATTCGCGACTATATTTCGATCGCCACCACGCGCCCGGAAACCATGCTGGGCGATGGCGCGGTTGCCGTCCACCCCGATGATGAACGTTACGCGCCAATAGTCGGAAAACTATGTGAAATTCCGGTTGGCCCAAAGCAACACCGCCGCCTGATCCCGATCATCACCGATGAATATCCCGATATGGATTTTGGCTCGGGTGCCGTTAAAATCACCGGCGCGCATGATTTGAACGATTATGGCGTGGCCAAACGTAACAATATCCCGATGTATCGCTTGATGGACACCAAGGCGCAAATGCG
>CAYSBD010000143.1:0-4067 GCA_964429175.1 uncultured Marinosulfonomonas sp. | reverse complement strand
AACCGTGCGCCAACCTTGCACCGTTTGGGCATTCAGGCGTTTGAACCTGTGTTGATCGAGGGCAAGGCCATTCAGCTGCACCCGCTGGTGTGTTCGGCCTTTAACGCCGATTTTGATGGCGACCAAATGGCGGTTCACGTTCCGTTAAGCCTTGAGACCCAGCTGGAATGCCGCGTCTTGATGATGTCGACAAATAACGTGTTGTCGCCGTCCAACGGCGCGCCGGTTATTGTGCCGTCCCAGGATATGATTTTGGGAATTTATTACGTCACCATGATGCGCGAAGGCATGCAGGGCGAAGGCATGGTATTTTCCAATGTCGACGAAGTGCAGCACGCGCTGGATGCCGGTGCTGTGCATTTGCACGCCAAAATCACCGCGCGGATTACGCAGATTGATGGCGAGGGTAACGAGGTTCTGAAACGCTTTGAAACCACGCCGGGCCGGATGCGTTTGGGGGCTTTGTTGCCGATGAATGCCAAGGCACCGTATGATTTGGTTAACCGTTTGCTGCGTAAAAACGAAGTGCAGCAGGTGATTGATACGGTTTATCGTTATTGCGGCCAAAAGGAATCGGTTATTTTCTGTGATCAGATCATGACGCTGGGCTTTCGCGAGGCGTTCAAGGCCGGCATTTCGTTTGGTAAAGACGATATGCTGATCCCTGACAGCAAGTGGACCATCGTTAACGGTGTGCGCGATCAGGTCAAAGGTTTTGAGCAACAATATATGGACGGCCTGATTACACAGGGCGAGAAATATAACAAAGTTGTCGATGCCTGGTCAAAATGTTCCGATCAGGTTGCCGATGCGATGATGAGCGAAATGTCGGCTGTGCATGTGGATGATGCGGGTGCCGAAATGGAGCCAAACAGCGTTTACATGATGGCGCATTCCGGTGCGCGTGGATCCCCCGCACAGATGAAGCAGCTGGGTGGTATGCGTGGTCTGATGGCCAAACCTTCGGGCGAGATTATCGAAACACCGATTATTTCGAACTTTAAAGAAGGTCTGACCGTGCTTGAGTATTTCAACTCGACCCACGGGGCGCGTAAAGGTCTGGCCGATACGGCGCTTAAAACGGCCAACTCGGGTTATCTGACGCGTCGTCTGGTGGATGTTGCGCAGGATTGCATTATTCGCATTCCCGATTGCGGCACCGAGAAATCGATCACGGCGGCGGCTGCGGTTAATGATGGCGAAGTTGTTACCTCGCTGGCCGAGCGCGTTCTGGGCCGTGTTGCGGGCGAAGACATTATCCATCCGTCAAACGAAACGGTTCTGGTCAAGCGCAATCAGCTGATTGACGAATATATGGCCGATGCGATTGACAAGGCCGATCTGGCCACGATCCGGGTTCGTAGCCCGCTAACCTGTGAAGCCGATGATGGTGTTTGCGGTGCCTGCTACGGCCGTGATCTTGCGCGTGGTACGCAGGTGAATATGGGCGAAGCTGTCGGGATTATTGCGGCGCAATCGATTGGCGAGCCGGGCACACAGCTGACCATGCGGACCTTCCACATTGGCGGCATTGCCCAGGGTGGCCAGCAATCGTTCCTTGAGGCCTCACAGGCCGGCACGATCGGTTTCAAAAATGCCAATCTGTTGAAAAATGCCCATGGCGATATGGTCGTTATGGGCCGTTCGATGCAGTTGGTGATCATTGATGAAAACGGCCAGGAACGTGCGCATCACAAGCTGATGTATGGCTCCAAGGTGCATGTCAAAGATGGTCAGAAAATCAACCGCGGTGACAAGATGTTTGAGTGGGATCCCTACACCCTGCCAATCATTGCGGAAAAGTCCGGTACGGTTAAATACGTTGATCTGGCGGCGGGTATTGCAATTAGCGAAGAAACCGATGAAGCAACCGGTATGACCCAGAAAATCGTCGTTGATTGGCGCACCGCACCCAAGGGCAACGATCTCAAGCCCGAGCTGATGATTTTGGACAAAAAAGGCGAGGCGGTTGTGAATGCTGCCGGTCATCCGATGACTTATGCGATGTCGGTTGATGCGATTTTGTCGATTGAAGACGGTGACGAAATCAAGGCCGGTGACGTAATCGCGCGGATCCCGCGGGAAGGCGCCAAGACCAAGGACATCACCGGTGGTTTGCCACGGGTGGCTGAATTGTTCGAGGCCCGCCGCCCCAAAGACCACGCGATTATTGCCGAGATTGATGGTTATGTGCGTTATGGCCGCGATTATAAAAACAAGCGCCGCATTTCGATTGAGCCTGCCGATGACACGCAGGAAACCGTCGAATACATGGTGCCCAAAGGCAAGCACATCCCGGTTGCCGAGGGTGATTTCATCCAGAAGGGTGAATACATCATGGACGGCAACCCGGCCCCGCACGATATTTTGGCGGTTATGGGTGTCGAGGCGCTGGCCAATTATATGGTGGACGAGGTTCAGGATGTTTACCGTCTGCAAGGCGTGAAGATCAACGATAAACACATCGAAGTGATCGTGCGTCAGATGTTGCAGAAATGGGAAATTTCAGACAGCGGCGAAACCACTTTGCTGAAAGGCGAGCATGTGGATAAGGCCGAGTTTGATCTGGCCAATGAAAAAGCCAAAGCCAAAGGTGTTCGCGAGGCGACAGGCGAGCCAATTCTGTTGGGGATCACCAAGGCATCGTTGCAAACCCGCAGCTTTATTTCGGCCGCATCATTTCAGGAAACGACCCGGGTTCTGACCGAGGCATCGGTTCAGGGCAAGCGCGATAAACTGGTTGGCTTGAAAGAAAACGTCATCGTTGGTCGCTTGATTCCGGCCGGCACCGGGCGCGCGACAATGCAGAGCCGCAAAATCGCACAGGACCGCGATAATGTGGTGATCGAGGCGCGGCGCAAAGAAGCAGAAGAGGCCGCGCAATTGGCGGCTCCGGTTGCGGATGATGTTGTCGGTGGTGATGTGTTCAGGGACAACGCTTCGGCGGACATATTGGAAAGCCGCGACTAAACTGCGCACGCATTAAATGAAATTTGAAAGGCCCCTGTGTAAATCAACACGGGGGCCTTTTTACTGGTTCTGACCCTAGGCACAATATCAGTTCGCTGATAGGCTTCTAAAATTGGCGCGTGGGGGATGTGACGGGGTAGCTCACTGCTTTGATCCCTTTACTGCCAATTTCATGTCTCTATTTGAATGGACGCCTACCAGAGCAAATGCGCACTTCTGGGCAGGAACTTACGGCTTCATTAGTTGCGTAAGGCGCTTTTTCCTGTAGTTCAAAAGATAATCCACGTTGTTTTCCCAATCCAAAGGAAGAATTGGATTATTCCATATGATGGAATCATACCACTCAGGAACATTTTCAACTTTAAAACCAGAACGACCGTTAAGCGACGTTTTTCCATAAAGATCAATATATCGACGGTAGAATACTGATTTAATAGTTTTAGAATTGTCAGTTGACCTTTCAAAGTTAAGCGAGGATGTGACTGAAGAGCTGGAATACATTCCAGGCCGTTTCGTGGTGAATAAGATCATCCGGCCGCGCATGTCGTGCCGTCGCTGCGAGGCCATATCACAGGCCCCTATGCCCTCGCGCCCGATTGAGCGGGGTCGTCCCGGGCCGGGACTTCTGGCGCACGTTTTGGTCAGCAAGTACGCCGACCACTTGCCACTTTACCGCCAGTCGCAAATCTATGCCCGCGAGGGTGTCAATCTGGACCGCTCGACTATGGCGGACTGGGTCGGGAAATCCACAGCCCTGCTGGAACCTTTGGCTGATGCCATCGCAAAACGGGTCAAGGATGGCACATCCCTGTTTGCGGATGATACGCCGCTCAAGATGCTTGCCTCCCACTGCCCGGCAGGCGAATAGAATATTCGCCGAGAGGGGGAAACAAAAAGACCAAAACGGCGCGTATCTGGGCCTATGTCCGCGATGAGCGACCATGGTCCGGCCAATCACCACCCTGTGTCTGGTATCAGTTTACAGTTGACCGTAAAGGCGAGCACCCAGTCAAACATTTATCCGGTTATCAAGGCTGGGTGCATGCCCCCTCTCATGGTTTGCAAAGGGCAAACCACTGCCGGGCAATGGACGGCTA
>CAYSBD010000142.1:0-4169 GCA_964429175.1 uncultured Marinosulfonomonas sp. | reverse complement strand
GATAACTGTATCTGGCAGCACCGGGCATACTATCCGGCAGAAAATTTGCGACAAAACCCCGCCAATGACGTTAGACTGAAACACTCCTATCCATGCTAAGAATAGCAAAATGCATCCACACGGTAAGGATGCCGACCAAGACAAACAAAAGCATGAAGGGAGCTGTCCAAATTCCTGTAGTATCCAGCAGGAAACCAAAAGAAATCGGAAGAAAAAAGCCGCCCAAACCGCCAATCATACCAACAAGGCCACCGACAGATCCAACATGGTTCGGGTAATATAGGGGAATAAATTTAAACACTGCGGCCTTACCCAGGCTCATCAGAAAACCCAAACCGATGCTGAGAATTACAAATAACGTTAGCGAAACATCAATATCAAATTCTATTGGCCCGTTCATACCATTCACAATGAAATGACTGCCCGGATAAGACATGATAAACAGGATTGGCATCGAGACAAGGAAGGTCAAATAGCTGACAAACCGCGCGCCTTTACGATCAGACATCCAGCCACCAAGCGCGCGAAAAACTGAGCCCGGCAACGAATACAGCCCTGCCAGAACGCCGGCGGTGGTTAGCTCAAGCCCATAGGCGCCTACGTAATATCGCGGTAGAAAAGAGGCCAGCGCCACAAAAGCACCGAAGGAAAAGAAATAATAGGCCGAAAAACGCCAGACACGGATGTCTTTTAAGGGGGCAAGCTGCTCTTTGATTGTGACTTTTGGTGCGTTCATGCTTTGCTGTGGATCGGGCTTGGCCAGAATATAAAACAGGATTGCGGTAATCACCAAAACCACCGCATAGATTTTTGCAGTGCCTTCCCAGCCAAAACCAACCACCAAAAAAGGTGCCGCGAAATTCGTCACTGCGGCCCCCACGTTACCAACGCCAAAGATGCCTAGCGCACTGCCTTGGTGTTTGGCTGGAAACCAGCGCGAAACGTAGGACACCCCGATGATAAAAGATCCGCCAGCAAGGCCCAGACAAAAGGCAACTACCAGCAACATTTCGTATGTATGCACAGTTGTCAGCATCCACACCGCAACCGAGGTTGTTAGCATTTGCAACGGAAACAAAACCCTGCCACCAATTTTTTCGGCTAAAATACCCAGAAACAGCCGGCTAATCGATCCGATCAGCACAGGTGTTGCCAATAAAAGCCCCAGCTGCGTATCATTCAGCCCCAGTTCTTGCTGAATTTTCACGCCAATCACCGAAAAAATCGTCCAGACGGCAAAACAGACGGTAAATGCAAACGTGCTTAACCCCAAAGCTCGATACTGCTCGCCTTTGGTTACTTTGCTGATGTCTATCATGTTAATTCTCCGTTTTTGCTAGGCTATTTTGGCTGCGTGAAAATCAATTATGGATTGCAATTCAGAAATGCAGGACCCACAGTTTGTGCCGGCTTGGGTGCAGGCCCCCAAGGCGGGAACGCTGGTGGCCCCGTCCTGAAGCGCCGCTAGGATTGTGTTGACCCCGACATTATTGCAAGCGCAAACAATGCGCCCCACATCGGGGCGATCGGCACCGGCTTTGCCTGCCAGCGCGTTCAAAGAGTTTTCATCGCTGTCAATCAACGACGTCACCAGATTGCGCGCAATTTTTAGCGGCCTGCCCGAGGCAAAAAATACCCCCCTCAAGGTGTTGCCCTGATGAATGGCTATCCGCACAGTGCCTCTGGCCAAATCGCTCATAATGCTGGCATTGCCACCCCTAATTCCCAAAATCTTACGGGCCTGCTGTTCCCAATCGTTTACATCTTGCAGCCCTGCCATTTCGCAACTCCACCCGGTCGAGGTGCGGGCAATTGCGCTATAATCCAGATCGGGTTGTATCGGAGTGGTCGAGGCGGCAAATCCGTACCAGCACGGGTTAAAAGCCTGAACCAAGACGTAGCTGCCTTTGGTGGCGGGTTGGCCCGAGACAGGATCACAGATTCCTGGCACCACAGCATTGATACGTCCGGCCGAGGAATTTTCTCCACTCCAGTGCATCGGGGCAAAAATCATTCCCGCTTGAGTGTTTTCGGTCACAACCGTACGCATGATTGCAACCCCCAGATTTGAGCGAACTTCAAGCAAACCGCCATCCTGCACTTCCAAATCGGCCGCATCATCCGGATGGATTTCCACGAAAGGTTCGGTCAAATGCTGACTTAGGCGGGCGGATTTTCCGCTACGGGTCATTGTGTGCCACTGGTCGCGGATACGACCGGAATTCAAGCGCAAACCAGCCGGTTTTACCACCGGATCAGTCAGAATTGGCAGCATGCGGGCCTTGCCGTCAGGATGAAAAAAACCGCCATCAGAAAAGAACCGACCACCGGCTTGCCCACTGGCGGGAACCGGCCATTGCACGGGCTTAAAGGCTGCGTATTGCTCGTTGCTTAAGCTGGCTAGCCCGCTAATGTCAAAATCCTTGCCAAAACTGGCCGCAACACCGGACAGCGCCGCATATTCCCGAAATATTTCGGCCGGACCACTATAATCAAAGCCATCTTCCCAACCCATTCTTTGGGCCACATCGCAAATTATCTGCCAGTCTGGCCTGCATTGCCCCGGGGTAGGCAAAAATTGCCGTTGCATGCTGATGCGCCGTTCGGAATTGGTGACTGTGCCGGTTTTTTCACCCCAAGCGGTGGCAGGCAGGATCACATCGGCAAGCGCGGTGGTATCGGTGTTTGTAATATCGCTGACCACACAAAACGGCACAGTTTCCAAAGCCCTGATTATGGCGTTTGAATCGGGCATCGAAACCACCGGATTGGTCGATATAATCCACAAGGCCTTGATCTTGCCGCTTTCACAAGCCTGAAACATATCCACGGCTTTTAGGCCCGGCTTGCTGCAAATCACCGGCGAATTCCAGGCCTGCTGCACAGCCTGTCGGTGTTCGGAATTTTCAATATCCAAATGGCAGGCCAGCATATTGGCCAGCCCGCCGACCTCGCGACCACCCATGGCGTTTGGCTGGCCTGTCACCGAAAATGGCCCCATACCGGCCCGACCAATGCGACCCGTCGCCAGATGGCAATTTATGATGCTGTTAACCTTGTCAGTGCCAACCACAGACTGGTTTACGCCTTGGGAAAAAACAGTGACAACTTTTTCCGTGCCAATCCATAGATCATAAAAGGTTTGAATATCGTCAGGGCTGAGGCCGGTGCTGGCAAGGTTACTTGCCTTTGCAGTTTTCAGGGCATCATCAAAGCCGTCCACATGGGCCGAAACATAGGCATCATTCACGGCTTGGCGGGTGACGATTTCAGCCAACAGCCCGTTGAAAAGCACACTATCGGTATCGGGCCGAATGCTCAGGTGCAAATCGGCATCGGCGCTACTGGCTGTGCGACGCGGATCAATATTGATGATTTTCAGCTTGGGCCGGGCTTTTTTGGCCGTTAAAATCCGCTGATACAAAATCGGGTGGCACCACGCAAGATTGGAGCCGACCAGCACAATCAAATCGGCATTGTCCAGATCCTGATAATTTCCCGGAACCGTATCAGTACCAAAGGCGCGTTTGTGACCGGCAACCGATGAGGCCATGCAAAGACGTGAATTCGTGTCAATATTGGCCGAGCCGATATAGCCTTTTATCAGCTTGTTGGCGACGTAATAATCTTCGCTAAGGATTTGCCCAGAGACGTAAAATCCGACACTGTCAGGGCCGTAATCACGAATGCTTGCCGTAAATTTATCGGCAACAAGATCAAGCGCAGTATTCCAACTGGCCTGTTTTTTGCCAATCAAAGGCGTGGTTATGCGCCCCTCCAAGTCGGTCGTTTCAGCCAAGGCCGACCCTTTAGAGCACAACCGGCCAAAATTTGACGGGTGCTCAGGGTCGCCTTTGATCCGCCCGTCGACAGTGGCCAGAACACCGCAGCCCACCCCACAATAAGGGCATGTTGTGCATGTGGTCATGGTTACTTAATACCCGCTTTGGCTGCGATGTATCTTGGGGTGATGTGGAACATAAGACAGCCTCTACTTACTGTTGCCTGCCACAGGCTTAGAATCATCAAAAATATATATAATGAACAAGGGTGTTGATGTCTGTTGCCCATTATTCAGGAACTTGTTTCGTTTTTTGCAACATGTATATTCTCTCGGTGAGCTATGACTGAATCTGGTGTTTGAGGGTTTGAAGGTTGGCGGCGTATCT
>CAYSBD010000141.1:0-4378 GCA_964429175.1 uncultured Marinosulfonomonas sp. | reverse complement strand
CTTCCTTTTTTGTTGCGACTCCGTAATTCCAGAGCCTTTTTTCACAACCAAAGCCCGAAGGCGCGAACCTGCGGGCCGATCAATGAATTCAAATTAAATGCGAAGCAAACCGTCGCCTGAATTCGCATGTCGATTCTCTTACCGAGATGAGGTGATTTATGGCTTTTTTAACGAAGCGTCAAGGGCCGAATTCAAGATAGCGCCTGTGATATTTTGGCAGAAACCACACTGATTTCATCCAGCCCGTTCACCCGCTTCAAGTGACCCTTGGCATAATAATAGCCAATCAACGGCGAGGTTTTTTTGTAATATTCCATCAGACGTGTGCGCAAGGCTTCCTCGTTGTCATCGGCCCGGTGCTGCATTTCACTTTTGTCGCATTTATCGCAAACATCATCCGCCTTGGGGCGCCTGGTTTCCTTGTGATAAACTTCGCCACAATTTCCGCAGGTGAAACGTCCAGTGATGCGGCGAACAAGTGCCTCGTCATCCACACGCATTTCAATCACGGCATTTAACGTCTGGTCATATTTCTGCAACAGGCCACTCAATGCATCGGCCTGCCCCAAAGTGCGCGGAAACCCGTCAAAGATAAAGCCGCCGCCAGTATCACCCTGTAGTTTTTCCTCAATCAAACCGATCACAATCTCGTCGGTCACAAGCTGCCCTGCTGCCATAACCTTGGCCACACGCAAACCCATCTCGGTGCCGCTGTCCTTGGCTTCGCGCAGCATATCACCCGTCGAGAGCTGGATCATATCGCGTTCATCAACCAAAATTCTGGATTGCGTGCCTTTGCCGGCACCCGGCGGTCCAAGAAGGATTATGTTCATTTTCTACCTGTGCTTTTCTTGCGCCGTTTCTTGCCGCGCAATTGTGATTTTTCAATCAGGCCTTCGTATTGATGGGCCAACATATGCGACTGCACCCGCTGGATTGTGTCCATCGTCACCGACACCACAATCAAAACCGACGTGCCGCTAAAGTAAAACGGAATGGCAAATTGCGAGCGTAAAATTTCCGGCAGCAACGAAACAGCCACCAGATAAGCCGAACCCACAACCAACAGGCGGGTTACGACATAATACAGATATTCTTCGGTCTTTTTGCCTGGACGAATACCGGGGACAAACCCGTTCTGGTTTTTCAGGTTTTCGGCCACATCCTCGGGCTTGAACGCCACATTATAGGTGTAGAAAAACGTAAAGAATATAATCATCACGGAAAAGAACAGCAGATTAAGCGGCTGCCCATGCCCAAAATACGCCATAATAACCGACATCACAGGCCCGGTCTGATCACCGGAAAATGTTGCAACAGTGGTAGGCAACAGCAGCAGCGAGGATGCGAAAATTGTTGGAATAACATTCGCAGGGTTTACCTTGATCGGCAGGTGCGAATTAGAGCCGTCATAAACCTTCATGCCAACTTGGCGGCGCGGGTATTGAATATGGACCTGACGCTGCGCGCGCTCCATAAAGACCACAAAGGCAATCACCACAATCACCATAACAATCACGAAAATGATCATCCCGGCACCGATCGTGCCCTCGCGACCCTGCGCCAAAAACTGCACCAAAGCGGCCGGAATCTCGGCAATAATGCCGACAAAGATGATCAATGAAATGCCGTTACCGATCCCGCGCTCTGTAATCTGCTCGCCCAGCCACATCAGAAACATGGTGCCGCCCACAAGCGTAATTACCGTAGCCGCCTGAAAATACAGGCCCGGATTAGTGACCAGATCGCCGGCCTCCAGAGATTTAGCCAAGCCAAAGGCCTGAAAAGTCGCCAAAAGCACCGTGCCGTAGCGGGTGTATTGGTTAATCTTCTTGCGCCCCTGCTCGCCTTCTTTTTTCAGTTGCTGCAACGGCGCCCACATTGCCGCCAGCAGCTGAACGATGATCGAGGCCGAAATATAAGGCATAATCCCAAGCGCGAAAATACCCATCCGCCCCAAGGCACCACCGGTAAACATCTGCAAGACGTCACCCAGACCGCCGGCCGCCTGATCCATAAATTCGCGCAACGAGGCACCATCAATACCCGGAACCGGAATAAACGTGCCCAGACGATAAACGATCAAAAGCCCGAGGGTGAAAATAATACGGCTGCGAAGCTCGCCGGATTTACCCAGCGCGCCCCAACTCATTCTGGATGCCATTTGGTCTGCTGCAGATGCCATTTATAGGGCCTCATTTATTCAATAAAAACACCGCCAGACCGTTTTCCGGTTGGCGGCGTTAAGGAAAACTTAAATCTATGTAAGCAGGATCAAGCCCCGCTCACAAGGATTATTCCGCCGCTTTAGCAGGCTTTGTGACCGCAAGTGATCCGCCAGCCTTCTCGACCGCTTCAATCGCCGATTTGGATGCGCCGGTTACTTCAAGGTTAACCTTGGAGGTTAGCTCGCCTTTGGCCAGAATACGCACGCCATCCAGAATGCGGCGAATAACGCCCGCGTCCAGCAGCACTTGTTCTGTGATCGGCTTTGTGGCGTCCAGCTTTTTGGCGTCGATGAATTTTTGCAGGATATTAAAGTTCACAACGGCATAGCTTTTACGGTTACGGCTGTTAAAACCACGCTTTGGCAGGCGTTGGTAAAGCGGCATTTGCCCGCCTTCGAAACCCTTGATCGCCACGCCCGAACGCGATTTTTGACCCTTGATACCACGACCACCGGTTTTACCAGTGCCGGAACCGGGACCACGACCAATGCGTTTGCGAGATTTTGTTGCGCCGGGATTGTCCCGGAGTTCATTTAATTTCATATCGCTCTCTCCTTGCCGGAAATAACCCATGAGCGAAGGGGCCAAACGCGGCTTAATGTTTCAAATCCATGGCAATTGAATCACCACTCGGTGCGTATAGACGGGTGCGATCAATAGTGCAAGTATCGCAGACAATATACAAGTTTACATAATCTGGTGATTTTACATCATTAGCGGCGGTTTGAAATTATACTGGTAAAGCAATAATTCACGGTCTCGCAACCACACGCCTTTTCGCCATTGCAAATCTTTGGCTAAAAAATCGTATTCTGCTTCATAATCCCTAAATTTGTCGTTTGTCAGCGCAAATGATTTCGGGAGCAGGGAAATGCTTTCGATAATAAATTTATCCGCCTGAATACCGCTGGGAACAACATAAATTTCAACATCTTCAAGACCGAATATATTGTGGAGCATGACAACAGAGAACCGGGATTTATATTTCTCGAGCTGGCCGTTTTCTTTTAAGGTGAAATAGATATTCGCATCAAAGAAACAAACCAGCCTGTAGCCATCTGAGCGCAAGCTTCCTACAAGCGTTTTCAGAGCTTTTGCGCCAAGCCCGTGCTTCAAGCCGAAATGATAAATATTACTTCCGTCAATGATTATGGTTTTATCTGCCAATTTCAGGCTTTTCATAAAACCTTGTTTATCAGCTCTTACTAAAAAATGGTCGCGCCGGTCTTGGGTTAATAATGGCTTGGCAATTATTAAAATGAACACGCATAATACAACCACAATGACCGCCTTCACTTCAATCATCGGGGTTTCAAATGCCCACCACGACAACAAGCCAATGATTGGCAAGGTTACCAAAAGTTGCCAGTAATTCGTTACCGGTCTACGGTCAGTATCGTGCAGCTTGTCACCTAAAGTGACGAATGGCTTATCATTGCTTAGCAAGGAGCGACAACTCTTTAACGTCTATACACATTTAAATTACGCTGCCAAAATGCGCCTATCAGGTTGCAGCACGAGCGCGCTAGCAAACAAGGTTAATTCACGACCCACCAATCTGCGGATACATGGCCTGCAGGCCGCTATTTGATAATTAACAGCACCTGAACAACCACACATAGAAACACGAAATAACTTAATCCAGCGTCGCAATCATCTTGGACAAATGCGCGATTCGCTCATTAAACTCGGCGCTCATCACATCCAACTCATGCTGTAGGTTTTTCTTGCTGGCCGCTATGCGTTTTTCATCGGCCAACAACCCATCCAGCTCAGTAATCGCCCGGGCCAGAATTGGCGAAATTTCATAACGGATGACTTGCACCCCCTTCAGCTCCCTGCCCGGCATCGGTTTACCAATACGCTTGAATTCGTATCGACGCCGTTTAGGCAAGAAAGAGTTTTTTGGGCGCCGATAATTTATTTTCAGCGCATCCATGTCTTCTGCAATATGCACGGTACTATAAGCAATGATTTGATCAGGGTTTAATATGCCCATTTCGGTCAGGTTTGGAGTTTCCGTTTTCATCAGCGCATTCCTTTTATTGCAAAACATAGACCTTCGCGGACTGTAGCCCGTTCCACCCCTAAAACAACTATATTCGTATCTCTTGGCATCCATTATTAAACAGCCAACGAAAAAACGCCCC
>CAYSBD010000140.1:0-4502 GCA_964429175.1 uncultured Marinosulfonomonas sp. | reverse complement strand
TGGCTGATGGCTCGTCACCGGCGGCTTTCTTGTCCGGTATCGCCCAAATGAGCGAGGCCGACACCACCTCGCGCAACTTTAGAGAAGATAGCTTCAAGGGCGTTGAATACGCAATTTCGGCGATGAACCGGGACGGGTTTGATGCGCGTTTCATCGTTTTGGTCACCGATGCGGGTCCGCGTGTTGCGGGCGATCCGCTAAGTGCTACGGGTCTCAGCGCTGAAGGGTTGAACTCGATCGTAAAGGAGCGCCTTGGGGCGGCGATTGCGGTGATGCATTTGCGCACCAACCGTGGCACCAGAGACCACGAAAGTGCCGAACTTGCCTATCGTGCCCTGACCCGTCAGGCCAACCAGTCGGCGCTGTATTTCCCTGTTCCGGGCGGTGATCCTGAAAAATACCGCGACGGGGCACAACGTTTGGCCGGGCTGATCGTGGGCCAAGTTGTCTTGTTTCGCGGCGGCGAAACCCATCAGGATTTTGCCGAAGACCAACCTGCTGATGATCCCTTGGAAAGCGCCATTGGGGCGGCGGGCCGGACCATGCAATTGGCGTTTTTGGGCCGTTCGCAAGGCGTCAAAGCGCCGGATGTGTTTGAAGCCTATATTGGCGATCGGGATTTCAGGCGCACGGGGCTTAAACCTTTGTCCATCCGTCTGTTGCTGAACAAGGCCCAGCTGTCGGATCTGACCGAAGCGCTCACTATAATTGCCCAACGCGGCGAGGCAAGTGTGATCAATCCGAACGAGTTTTTTGCACAGGTTCTGGGGGGCGCCGCCGACATGAGCCGCCGACCAAACAACGTGGCCGGGCGCGCCGATGCGACGCTTGCCGATGCGGTTGCCATCCCCGAATATCTGGAAGGCCTGCCTTACAAATCCCGGATTATGAACATAACCGAGAGCGATTACGTCCGGCTGACAATTTCAGAACAACAAGGGCTGATGAACGAGCTGTTTGAAAAAATTGAACGTTACAAAAGGTATAATCAGGCAACCGATCAATGGGTCGATTACCTGCAAACCGGCGGGTCGGCCGGAAGCTTGTTGTATCCAATGAAACTGGATGATCTTCCCTAGGTCAGGACCCAAGCATACCAAGGTCAGGGTGGACAAAATTACCTGAACCGGCTGGTTTTGATGGATGTGAGGGCCAATATATCAGCGCTGTTGCACGACTCGAATGATCCATGCAACAGCGCTGCTTTACACTCACCTATGGCTTTCGCGCCGCTTTCTCTGTAATCCCCGACACGCCTTCGCGCCGCTCCAGCTCGACCAGCACATCCGCCAGCGCCACATCGTTTGCTGCCAGCATCACCAGTAAATGATACAGCACATCCGCCGCCTCGGCCGTTAGCGCGGCCTTGTCATTCTTCACGGCAGCAATAATCACCTCAACCGCTTCCTCGCCAAATTTTTCGGCGCATTTATCCGCACCGCTCGCCAGCAATTTCGCCGTCCAAGAACTGTCAGGGTCAGCCCCTTTACGCGTTTCAATAGTCGCGGCCAGTTTTTCTAAAACGTTCATGTTAACCTCATCGGGATACCGGCATCCTGCATGTGCTGTTTGGCCTGCCCGATCGTGTAGGTGCCAAAGTGAAAAATCGACGCCGCCAGCACGGCCGAAGCGCCGCCCATCGTTACGCCCTCGACCAGATGATCCAGATTTCCAACCCCGCCCGAGGCAATCACCGGCACCGGCACAGCATCGGAAATAGCGCGGGTCAGGGGCAGGTTGAAACCCTGTTTGGTGCCGTCACGATCCATTGATGTCAGCAGGATTTCACCGGCACCTTTTGCCACCACCAACCGTGCAAATTCCACCGCATCAATCCCGGTGGCACGGCGCCCTCCATGGGTGAAAATCTCCCACTTGCCGGGCGTTACGGTCTTGGCATCAATTGCCACCACAATGCATTGGCTGCCGAAATGGTTGGCCGCATGCGCCACCACATCGGGGTTGGCAACGGCGGCAGAATTGAACGAAACCTTGTCGGCACCGGCCAACAGCAGCGCGCGCACATCGTCACTGCTGCGCACACCCCCGCCGATGGTCAGCGGCATAAAACATTGCTCGGCCGTGCGGGTGACCAGATCAAACATGGTGCCGCGATTTTGCTCGGTGGCCATAATATCCAGAAAACACAGCTCGTCAGCGCCGGCCACATCATAGGCGCGGGCGGCATCGACGGGGTCTCCGGCATCCACCAGATCAACGAAATTTACGCCCTTGACCACACGGCCATCGGCAACATCAAGGCAGGGGATGATACGGGTTTTCAGCATAAGCAGCCTTTCGCAGGTTCACGATCTTTTTATGTGATCTGTTTGCACAAAGCCAGTAGCATTCTCTAGGTTACCGCACACTTGTGCCTTAATTTTTTTAAACAGGAGATATCAATGTATAAATTTGCCCTCGCCGCTGTCATGTCAATCATGGCCACGATTTCACACGCCGAGATGATCAAAGTCGCCAGCCCTTATTCGGTCGAGGAAAGCCTGAACCGCTTAACGGTCGCCGTCGAGGGTGCCGGCGCCACGGTTTTTGCACGCATTGAGCATGCCAAGGGGGCCGAAATGGTCGGCAAGGAATTGGCCCCGATGGCGGTGTTGATTTTTGGCAATCCCAAGGTTGGCACGCTTGCGATGCAGGCCAATCCGCTGGCCGGTGTGGCGCTGCCCGCCCGGATGCTGGCTTATCAGGATGCCGATGGCAAGGTCTGGCTGGCTTATGAAAATCCGGCCGATATGTTGGCCCGTTTTGACATCCCGGCCGATGCGCCCGTTGTAAAGAAAATTACCATGGGTCTGGGTGCTATGGCGGGCAAGGCTGTGGCGAAATAGGCTTAAAATATCAGGCTGAACAGGCCAAGCAGAACGGCATAACGCAGGGTTTTCGAGATCGCCACCAGGATCAGAAAACGGATAAAACCCATGCGCATCACCCCTGCGACCACGGTGATCGGGTCGCCAATAACCGGCACCCATGCCAATAAAACGGCCCATTGCCCCCAGCGTAAAAATGCGCTTTGGGCTTTGGCCAAAGTGGCGGGCGAGGCGGGAAACCATTTGCGGTTTTGATAGCGCAGCGCCCCGCGCCCCAAGGCGTAATTCAAAACCGAGCCAAGCGTGTTGCCAAGGCTGGCCACGCCAAACAGCAACCAGATAGAATGATCGGTGCTGGCAACCATCGCCAACAACGCGGCCTCTGATCCGCCGGGCAACAGGGTGGCGGCGAAAAAGGACACCGCAAACAGGCCGATAAGTTCAATCATGTCACCGCCTAAACCGCGCCGACCCATTGGGCCAGCGCCAACATTAGATCGTAATACCGCCACAGGGCAGCAATGCCCCAAGCACCAATCAAGTAGTGCCAGATCGCCCAAACAGCAACGGCCACCGCGATAAACGGCAGCGACCACAGCAGGCCGATGCCAAAGGGGATCAGGCTGGCGTGCAGCACATCGTCGGGGCTGGTTTTTACCTTGTCATGCAGCCACATCCGCAAGCGTAGCGGCAACAGGGCCTGGGTGGCAAACAGCGCGGTCAGCAGATGCAGGGCGGTGGGCAACAGGGTGGAAAACAGCATTAGATACAGCCACCAGTAATCTGACGGGGTTTCACGGACCCCGGCAAATAATGCGCCCATGTCAAAGATCGGGGTATCGGCCAGCTGGTTCAGGCCGCTTAAAATTATGGTCAGGCTGGCCCCCAGCAGTAAAAACAACAGGCATGCGATTAACAGATCGACAAAACCCAGCAAAAACCCAAAGCGCCCGCGCAAACCAAGGCGCAACAGGCTTAGGGTGATGGCGTAGGATGCAAAATCAAATATGGCATTTAGCAGCGGGAACAGGCCAAAGAATATGAACAGGGCGCGGGCGGGTTCATTAATCTCTGACCAAGGCAGCAGGATGGTGGCGGCAACCAAAACCAATGGTAATAGTAGCGTCAACAGCCAGCGCGCCATGGCCTGCCGATTACGGTTATCAAAATATTCTATTGCGCCTGCGACTGCGACTGCGAATGCGACTGCGAATGCGAATGCGCCTGCGACTGCGCCTGCAACTGCGACTGCGCCTGCAACTGCGACTGCGAATGCGACTGCGAATGCGCCTGCGAATGCGACTGCGCCTGCAACTGCGAATGCGACTGCGCCTGCGAATGCGAATGCGACTGCGAATGCGACTGCGCCTGCGCCTGCGAATGCGACCCAAACCAGCCAGCCCGAATCCTGTCGAGTGACACGATTCGGGCTGGCTGCGGCCCATTTATCACCTAGCACGCCCAATAAAATGATGGCAATTACGCCAATTGTCGCGGCACGGTCTGGCCAGAAATCAGCCGCGGTTTGCACGGTTACATTTCCCAGCTTGGCATCATCACCGGTTACGATCCAGACAATAATCAGACTAAAGATCGGATAGACCACGGCCAGCAGCAGGGCCTTGTCATACAGCCGCCATGAAAACGCCGCCCGCAGTTTTTGCAAGGGGGGCG
>CAYSBD010000139.1:0-4513 GCA_964429175.1 uncultured Marinosulfonomonas sp. | reverse complement strand
AACCTAGAAGATGATAAATATCAACGAGGAATAATAATGACTTTTAGCACGATCGCCCAATTTCGCACTATTTTAAATGATTTACCAAAGCCCGACCAAAAAGCCCGTCAAGCGGCCGAGGCCCATAACAGCCAGTTGACAAAACCGCCCGCGGCATTGGGGCGGCTGGAGGATCTGGCGATTTGGTATGCGGGTTGGCGCGGCGGTGCAAAACCACAATTGAAAGCGCCGCAAATCATTGTTTTTGCGGGCAATCACGGGGTTTGCGCCCAAGGTGTTTCGGCTTTTCCGCCCGAAGTCACCGCACAAATGGTGTTTAATTTTCAACACGGCGGGGCGGCAATTAACCAGTTGGCCAAAACATTCGGGGCCAGCATGGATGTGCATGCCTTGTCGCTGGAGCGGCCCACCGCGGATTTCACCAAAGCCGCCGCGATGGACGAGTCCGAGGTTGTTTCTGCGCTGAAAACCGGCTGGGATGCAGTTGATTCACAGGCCGATTTGCTGGTCACGGGCGAAATGGGCATCGGCAACACCACCTCGGCGGCGGCAATTTCGGCGGCGTTATTTGGCGGCGAGGCGGCCGATTGGACGGGGCGGGGCACGGGCGTGGATGACGCTGGATTGCGGCTTAAAACCCGCGTGGTGGCGGAGGGTTTGAAACGTCACGCTGATTTGCTGGCCGATCCGCTGCAAGTTTTGCGCTGCCTTGGCGGGCGTGAACTCGCGGCGATGGCAGGGGCGATCACGCGGGCGCGGATTTTGCGCATTCCGGTTATTTTGGATGGTTTTATCTGCTCGGCCGCGGCGTCGGTTTTGGAAATGGCCGCGCCGGGTGCTCTGGATCATGCGGTGGCGGGGCATTTATCGCCTGAAAATGGTCATGCCGCGATCCTGAAAAAACTTGGCAAAAAGCCTTTGCTTGCCCTTGATATGCGCCTTGGCGAAGGCTCGGGCGGGGCGCTTGCCATCGGGGTGTTAAAGGGCGCGCTGGCCTGTCACAGCGGCATGTCCACATTCGCCGAGGCGGGGGTTTCCCAAGGATGATATCAGCTTTTCGAGGTTAATTCTGCCAGCTGCCGGATCTTTTCTTTGGCCGCGCCGCTGTCGATGCTGATGGCCGCCATTTCGGCCCCGTCGCGCAGATTTTCGACCTTGCCAGCCACCAACAATGCCGCGGCGGAATTTAGCAAAACCGCGTCACGATAGGCGGTTTTTTCACCCTCGAGCAAGGCGCGAAAAGCAACCGCATTTTGGGCCGGTGTGCCGCCAAGGATGTCTTCAAACGGATGCACGGGTAATCCGGCGTCTTCGGGGTTTATTTCAAATTCGGTGACCTTGTTATCCGCAAGGGCCGCGACCCAGCTGACGCCGGCGATCGACAGCTCGTCAGTGCCGTCCGAGCCATGCACCAGCCAGGCAGCGTTAGATCCAAGTGCGGCCAGTGTTTCGGCCATCGGGCGGATTAAATCACGCGAAAATGCGCCGGTCAGTTGGCGTTTTACACCTGCGGGATTGGTCAGAGGGCCAAGGATGTTGAAAATAGTGCGGCATCCCAGCTCGGTTCTGGTGGGCATCACATGGGCGATGGCCGGGTGGTGAACCGGGGCCATCATAAAGCCAATTCCGATATTGTTTATTGCATTTTCAACGACTTGAGGCCCGACCATCACGTTAATCCCCATTTCCCCCAACGCATCGGCCGCGCCGGATTTCGAGGACAGATTTCGATTGCCATGTTTGGCCACGGTCACACCGGCGCCCGCCACAACAAAGGCGGTGGCGGTGGAAATATTCAAGGTGCCTTTGCCATCGCCGCCGGTTCCAACGATGTCCATTGCGCCGTCCGGGGCTTTTACGGATTTGCATTTTGCGCGCATCACAGCGGCGGCGGCGGCGTATTGCTGCACGGTCTCGCCACGGGTGCGCAGTGCCATCAAGAGGCCGCCGATTTGGCTGGGCGTGGCCGCGCCGTTAAACAGGATTTCAAAGGCGGTTTGGGCCTGATCACGACTGAGCGCACCATTGGCTGCGGCATCGATCAGGGGCTTTAGCGCGTCACTCATGCGGGCACCTTTATGTTGGCAATATTCAGGAAATTTTGCAGCAGTTTATGGCCATGTTCCGAGGCAATCGATTCAGGATGAAACTGCACCCCGTGGATCGGTAATTCGCGGTGGCGCAGGCCCATAATGGTGCCATCGGCAAGTTTGGCGTTCACCACCAGACAATCGGGCAGGCTGGTCCGCTCAACGATCAGCGAATGATAACGCGTGGCGGAAAATGGCGAGGGCAAACCGGCAAAAACACCGCTGCCATCATGCTGCATCGCGCCCATTTTACCATGCACGATTTCATCACAGCGCACTACCTTGCCGCCAAATATTTCGCCGATCGCCTGATGCCCCAGACAAACCCCCATCAACGCCAGCTTGGCTTTGGCGGCCGCGCGGGCCAGCTCAAGGCAAATTCCGGCCTGCGCAGGATCACACGGACCGGGCGAGAGCAAAATGGCCTCGGGGCGCATCGCCATCGCTTCAGCCACCGTCAGCGCGTCATTGCGTTTGACCACGACTTGCGCGCCCAATTCGCCCAGATAATGCACCAGATTATAGGTAAAACTGTCGTAATTATCAATCAGAAGCAGCATATTTTCGCTTTCGTTGGTTCTGGGCGCAATTTTGGGGTGATTGCGCGAAAAAATCCGGCTATACATCCCCCGAAGGCGTCAGCAGGTCAAGAGCTTTGCAGCAGGCGCGGGGTTCAGCAACGAAGTCGGAGCAATTTTAGTGGCAGGTGGTTTTATTTCAGGTCTGGTTTGGGGCACGCTGGTCAGTGGTGTGGTCGGGGTCGGGGTGTCGGTTTTTTTCAGCGAGACCTATAAAGAGACGGTTGCGCAAAAGCCGGAGATTTTAAAAGAGGATGCCGCGGTGGCAAAAACCGTGCCTGAGGCAATGAAAACGCCTGAAATCAAGGATGCTTTAGCGGAACCTACGCCAGAGCCTGAAGCGGCCAAGGTGGAGCCGAAGCCACAAATTGATACGCAGACCGTGCCAGATCTGCCTGCGCCAGATCCGAAAATTAGCCTGCCGCCTGTAGAAACCGAACCGGAAACGACCGCGAAAATGCCAGAACCAGCGCCAGAAGCCGCACCGCAGGAAACAGAAAATTCGATACGAAAACCTGTGCCGGGCATTGCAAATATGGCCCCGCAAATTGAAACGGGCCGTTTGCCCAGCATTGGTTCTTTGCCGGATACGGGCACAGATGCAGCCAGCATGACCGCGGCGAAAACAGAGCCGCCCGCCAGTGATCTGGGCGCGCTTGCCGCTTACGGCGCTACATTTGAAAACCCGAATGCCTTGCCGCTTATGGCGATTATTTTGATTGATAACCCCGATGCCCCGATTTCCGATGCGGCTTTGGCCAACCTGTCGTTTTCTGTCAGTTTTGCCATTGATGCGGTGCGCGAAGATGCAACCGATGTAGCGGCAAGATATCGTAAGGCCGGTTTTGAGGTGTTGATGCTGACCAACCTGCCGCTGGGGGCGGATCCAAGTGATATCGAGACCGCATTTCAAGCCTATAGCCGCGCCGTGCCAGAGGCGATTGGCGTGCTGGATTTGGGGGCAAACGGGTTTTTACGCGGGGCTTCGAGCGCCAGCCAGATTGCCGAGATTTTGGCCGAGGGCGGCTTTGGTTTGGTGACGCCATCCAAGGGGTTGAACACGGCCCAAAAGGCGGCAACGCGCGAAGGGGTTCCTGCGGCGCTGATTTTTCGTCAACTGGATGAAAACGATGAAAAAGGGCCTGTGATCCGGCGTTTTCTGGATCGTGCCGCATTTCGCGCCAAACAAGAGGGGCATGTGATTATGCTGGGTCAAACGCGGCCTCAAACCCTTGAGGCATTGGTGCAATGGGCATTGGAAGATCGCGCCGCGGCTGTGGCGATCGGGCCGGTTTCGGCGGTGCTGAAAGGGCTTTAGAATGGCTGTAGGTTTTGCTGGAAATCCTTGACGATCCTGTCTTAAAGCGGGCTGATTTTTAGCTTCATAATCCGGTTGGCCTGACGCTCCAAAACCTCGAAATGAAAGCCGTGATAAGAAAACACCTGCCCAACCGCGGGTATCATCTGGGCCTCGTGAATGACTAAACCGGCCACGGTCACAGCCTCTTCATCAGGCAGTTTCCAATCCATCAAGCGGTTCAAATCACGGATGGTCATGGCACCCTCGACCACAAACTGGCCATCGTCGGTTTTGCCAATCCCCGGCTCGTCATCCTTGTCAAATTCATCGGTGATTTCGCCGACGATTTCCTCTAGAATATCCTCGAGCGTGATCAGCCCCTGCAAGGATCCGTATTCATCAACCACCAGCGCAAAATGGGTGTGCCGGCGCAAAAACTGGCGCATCTGGTCATCCAATGTGGTGGTTTCCGGCACAAAATAAGGTTTTTTGGCCACATCCATCACCTCAAAGCCCTTCAGCTCATCCAGCGACACATCCTCTTT
>CAYSBD010000138.1:0-4536 GCA_964429175.1 uncultured Marinosulfonomonas sp. | reverse complement strand
ATATCGAAGAGCTGATATTCGCAGATGGGAATTTATTCCTGTAAAAAGAGGGCGGACATAATGGGTATTCGGCGCGCCCAGAGCAGAGAACGATAAATCAGCCACTGGCCAGAGTTTATAAGTCAACGCCTTGTGGCGGCAGGGGGGCGGTGAATTTCAATAGCTTTTCTGTGAAAAATTTATTCTGCTGGGATGTAAATCTTTGATGTAAAGCTCGACCCTGCTGGCGGGCTAAACCAGAATATTTTTGCAGCTGTCTTTCCGAGGATAAAATATCTGCCAATGCCTCGGACGCCGCCAGGAAATCATCCTTGGCAACAATTAATCCTGCCCCGCTTTTGCCAACTAAAGCAGGCGGAGTGCCACGATCATAACAAACGACAGGGCGTCCTGCAGCCATTGCCTCGTAAACGGTTAAACCAAAACTTTCTGTGACTTTTGAAAGGGACATAACAACATCCACCCGCTTGATAGCAGCAAGAGAAGACGCGGTATAATCCACATGGGACACATTTTCAGGAAATGGTTTTAAACGGGATAAATCATCCGACATCGGCCCGATAAGCAGGAATTGAGCTTTGCCACCTTTTAGAGCAAAGAGCCGGGCCACTTCGATAAAATCAGTGATGCCCTTTTTCGCAATATTGCTGCTGATTAAACCAATACGCGGTATCGGTGCAGAGTTGAAAGGCAAGTCAAATAATCTGGTGTCGATACTATTGGGCACAATCGTAACATCGGCGGGGTCCACATCCAACCAGTCTGCCACCAAAGACGACGGCGCAACAAAGTGATCTGCTTGCTGATGAATGGCTTTTTGCAACGCTTTTGCTGTTGTGTTCAGGATTTGGCACAGATCCTCATCATTGGCTGGTAATTCATGAACATGCACGATGGCTGGTATTTTTACACGGCGCGCAGCTATTAACGGGGCATCAAGCACCAAACTGTTCTGATAAAGCGCCACCGCATTGGATTTTTGCAAAATAGCGATCATGTGGTTAATAGTTTTATCCGACGGCTTTTGTCCATTTCGACGCCAGCCAAAGGGCACAGAATATATTTTACAGCACCTGGACAAGAGCGCGTCCAGATATTCGCCTTCATAAATACGCGGCAAAACAAGCCAAGGCTGGATGCCCGCTTTTATTGCCTGATCCAACGTAGAAAGCAAACTGCGCTCTGCTCCAAACACTTTAGGATTTGCTTGGTGGGCGACGAATATAACAGACCTTTTATCTGGGCAGATCGCCAAAGACCCATCGAAAGCCGGCCGTGTTTTATAGCCCCTGCCTCGACCATGTTTTTCGTGAAATAGCACCGGATTTTGCCGTTTGATATCATAGCACATTTGATACCCTGTTGTGCTAAAATCCGGTCCCGGATCGCGGCCTTCTGCGGCTCCAAAGTAATAATAATGGTGGGCAGGGTCCATACCGGTTTTGCAAACGTCAGGATATGTCCGCCAATACCAATCCCCATCAAATAATTCAGATCGGCGCAATCGATATTTCTGCCAAGGCCGGGGTAAAAACTTACGCATTGGTTCGCATTTCCGGGGCAATATCAAAGGGACGTGTTTTCGGGTGCATCGGCATATAAAGTTCTGAGCTGCTCTGCTTATGCCATTGCTCAAACGCAATTTTATAATCAAATCTTGGGCCATGAAATTGGCTCATCATTCCGGTTTTGGGGTCTTGGGTCAAAGAGCTGGAGCTTTGACGCCCAAACGCCAAGGGTAATCGGGTAACGACATTTTTAATTGCTGCAGGGCCGAATACTTGCACAATGCGTTGGTAATATTCTGTATCGGCAGCCATGCGCACTTTATCCCAGTAACCCAAAGTGTCAAAAACACAGCGCCTAAACATCAATGCCGATATATTCATATGAATTAGGGACACATCCGTAAGACAGTTTGTAAACCGAAGATCATTGGTGGCCCGCACCCATTGGGATGTGCTGGCCTGATATTGCGGGTTTTTTAACAACGCCCGCGCCTGCAATTCAATTTTGCGCCTATGAGACCAATCATCGGCATCATGGACTGTAATAAATTCACCCTGCGCTGCCGCCAGACCAATATTTCGCGCGGCATAAGCCCCTTGTTCTTTTGATCCATCAATCAACCGGATCCGAGCATCATACCCAACCCGTTTTTCGATAATTTCGACGGTTTGATCACTGGACCCATTATCAACCACCAAAATTTCCAACGCTTTCCAGCTCTGCTCACAAAGCCCGCGCAGGGCCGTTGCAATGGTATCCTCTGCATTGAAAACTGGCATAATGACACTGACAAGCGGTAAGGACAATCTTGGGCGGTCAAACCCTGGAAAGGTTGCTGTTTGCAAACGATCAAATGCAGCGGCTTTATTATTTGATCCGCCCAGCTCAAAGCCCGCCAACCCGGAGCGGGCGTATAATGCCCTGATGCGCCAGCTCCAGCTTTTATTGTAACCATATTCGGCTGCTTTTATCGCCGCACCGACCAATATGAATTCGCTTTGATAGCCGAATATTTTGATCGCGTTTCTATACAGCAGATTGGCACGCGGGATGTTTTTCGCAACCAAAGCTGTTTCAATGGCCAGTAATGCAAAACTGGGGATTTGAAACGCATTGGTAATATCATCTGGCTCAAGATCATTTAGGAACCGGATCGCAGTGGCCCAGTCATTTTGCGCAGCGGCCCACCGGCCACAGGCCCAAGCTGCCCAAATGCAATCGGCCCCTGTTCCGTTTACAACCAGCTGCTTAAGCAGGGGCAAAACATCGGCTGATTTCCCCCTCCACAAATCATGTTCAAGCGCGGCGGCCATAGGATAGCAAGGGTTGCGCCCTTCAAACCTGCCATAGCGCATAAAATGGTCTAATGGATCCATCTGTTGAGCCGCTATGTCAGGGTATCTTGCAACATACCATTTAGCGTCAAAATATACAGGGCTTTTAAAGCTCATAATGCGAATTGGATGTTACGATACTTATGCATAGATAGCTGTCCGTCGTCCAAAGATGATCCATAAGAGCAGTTTCATAAAGGCTCTCGTTTGTGTGATTAACTGCAAGCGTCCGCCGCCTACGTCTCTGGACTATAATTCCACGGCATCGGCTCGTCCAGCCTGTTGATTTTGTGGTCAGCGATGCGTTCCGTGGGGGCAGGCAGGGCGACAACGCGGGTGATGCGCGGGTGATGCGCGGGTTCATCGGCTCGGTGATGCGTTTGATGGTGCCCCCCTTGCCGGCCGCATCGCGACCTTCAAAAATCACCACGACCTTGAGGCCCTCGGCTTTGATCTACTCCTGCATTTTCACCAGTTCAATTTGCAGGCGGGCCAGCTCGGCCTCGTATTTGGAATTGGATATTTTTTTGCCGGCCATCGGATAATCCCCCAAGAATCTATGATTGTTGCTGATTTACGCTAGATCAAGTAGGCAGTGAAAAGAAAAATTTGTTGGGATTTTGCAGTATAAAGTCCTGCGGATAAAGGTGCAGAGCCGTAAAAACGAGTAAAGAGAAGCATGATGCAAGACACTGTGATTTTTACATTGCCGGATTCAAATATTCAGGTGTTGGCAGCATCAACCCGTGATTTGAACTACTTTGATTTTGCCTGCGGCCTGACATGACCGCACTGCAAGCTTGGGCGCAGGTTATGTCGCGCCCGATGCCCGTTATGAAACTGGCATTTGCCATTCGCGATGGCATATCATCGCTGTTTGGTGTCAAAAAGATTGGCGGGTTCGGCCGGGAAATTCCTGAAACTGTTCAGGTCGGCGATATGCTGGATTTCTTTTTGGTTGAATATATTTCAGATCAGGTTTTAACCCTGACCGCGCGCGATAAACATCTGGATGTGATGACCTGTGTTTCGGTAAATGATCAGGTTTTGGCGATCACATCTTCGGTTAAGACGCATAATTTTTTCGGGCGCGTTTACATGGTGCCAGTTGGCGTCGCCCATAAAATCATTGTGCGAAATATGTTGAAGCGGTTGAAAAAACAGCTGAATGAGGGCTTATAGGACCTTAGAGAATGACGGTAGTAGTTTTTTTATCGGTCATAGGGATGGATTTATGGAAACATAACGACCGATAGGTCAGGCTCAGTTTCCCCGAGACATCAGGTTATCTTGATTTTGTAGATGAAACAGTCAGCTTACCTCACTTACAAACAGCGAAAGTAAATCAAATTCGCTGTCCTCTTCAACGCCCCCCTTGTTGCGCCATGCGATTGACAAGGCGCATTTTACTGCGGCCCATTGCAGCAATCGGGTGCGATCAACGTTGAAAGCATCGCTCCAGAATGTGGCAAGATGTTTGATCCGCGCCGGGCTGCGCAGAATTTGCCCTGCGCCTTTGGGGTTTCGAAAGGCATTTGCCAATTCATAACCGCGCTCACCCAAAACGCCTTTGGCATCGAATGCGCAATACCCGCGCGCGCCAAGACGAATATTGTCGTGATGCAGATCGCCATGTAAGGGGGCAATATCACGTTGTGACGAGATTAGCTGCCGTGCCAGTCTTTGCAGAAAC
>CAYSBD010000137.1:0-4725 GCA_964429175.1 uncultured Marinosulfonomonas sp. | reverse complement strand
CCGGCCCATGATCAGCGCGATCTGGATTTCTCGCGTAAATACGGTCTGCCGGTGGTCGATACATTCTTTGCGCTGGATAATGAAACGCCGGTTGAAAATGTGGCATTCGTGCCGCCAAAAACCGAGCAGGTTAAATGGCTAGACCATTTTGCAGCTCTGAATATCGCGACGGGACAAGAGGCCGTTGATGCCACCATCAGCTGGTGCGAATCAAACGGTATAGGCAAGGCCATCACCCAATACCGGCTGCGCGATTGGGGCCTGTCGCGCCAGCGTTACTGGGGTTGCCCGATTCCGGTGGTGCATTGTGATGGCTGTGGCGTGGTGCCCGAAAAGAAAGAGAACCTGCCGGTCAAACTGCCTTATGATGTGACTTTCGACATCCCCGGCAACCCGCTGGACCGCCACCCGACCTGGCGCAATTGCGCTTGCCCGTCTTGTGGCAAACCCGCCCAGCGCGAAACCGATACGATGGATACTTTCGTTGACAGCTCGTGGTATTTCACCCGTTTCACCAGCCCGCGCGCCGACACGCCCACCAACCTTGACGATGCCGCCTACTGGATGAATGTCGACCAATATATCGGCGGCATTGAGCACGCAATTTTGCACCTGCTTTATTCGCGTTTCTTTGCCCGCGCCATGAATATTACCGGCCATTTGCCCCAAGGCACCAACGAGCCGTTTAACGCGCTGTTCACCCAAGGCATGGTCACGCATGAAATTTACCAGACCCGCGATGCAAAGGGGCGCGCGGTTTATCATCTGCCCGAAGATGTCGATCTGGAGAGCAAAACCGTCAAAGCCACCGGCGAGTCGCTAAAAATCACTCCGTCGGCCAAAATGAGCAAATCCAAACGCAACGTGGTTGATCCGGTTTCGATCATCGATGCTTATGGTGCCGACACCGCGCGCTGGTTCGTTTTGTCGGATTCGCCGCCCGAACGCGATGTGGAATGGACGGCGTCAGGGGCCGAGGCCTCGCATAAATTTCTAAACCGTATCTGGACCCTGTGTGATAAAATCGCCCAAATGGATAACCAAAAAGGCCACGGAGATGGCGACCTGCTGCGCGCCATGCACCGTGCGATTAACGATGTGACTGCTGGCATCGATGGTTTTGCCTTTAACAGCTCGATCGCCAAAATTTATGCCTTTGCCAATACCCTGTCAAAGTCCAAAGCCGGTTCGGCCACGCAAAAACAGGCGATCAAGGTTCTGGCCCAGCTGATTTCACCCTTCACCCCGCATCTGGCCGAAGATATCTGGGCGCGGATGGGTGGCCAAGGTCTGGTGTCGCAAGCCGAGTGGCCCAAGGCAGACCCGAAAATGTTGGTTCAGGATACCGTGACATTGCCCATTCAGGTCAACGGCAAACGGCGCGCGCAAATCAGCGTGCCCGCAGATATGCCAAAACAAGAGGTTGAAAAACGCGCGCTGGCGGATGATGCTGTGATCAAGGCCATAGACGGAAAGCCTGTGAAAAAGATCATCGTAGTGCCGGGGCGGATTGTGAATGTCGTTATTTAAGCGCAAAATTTTAATGCTGTCATTTGTGGCGCTTGGGGCTTGCGGGTTTCAGGCGGCCTACGCGCCCAACGGGCCTGCCGCCGATTTGAAAGGCAGCGTCAAAGTGGATGCGCCCGACACCGAAAACGGCTTTAACTTTGTGCGGCGCCTTGAAGAGCGCATCGGCCAACCCACGGGCGCGCAATTTGCCCTGTCCTACAGCCTGAACCTGTCAGAAGACGGGCTGGCGATCACCCCGGCCCAAGCCATCAATCGCTATAATGTGCTGGGCCGCGCCGATTATTCGGTGCAAAATATCGGCACGGGCGCGGTGGTGCATTCGGGCACAGTTGACAATTTTACCAGCTATTCGGCCACTGGAAACACGGTCAGCACCGCCACCGCCAGACGTGCGGCCTACGACCGGCTGATGATTATGCTGGCCGACCAAATCACCACACGCCTGATTGCCACCGCATCGGGCTGGGAAAAAAAATGAAACTGGCGCCACGCGACGCAAACGGCTATTTTGCCAAACCGGACCCAAAGCGCACCGGCATTTTGATTTATGGCGGTGATGCCATGCGCGTGGCGCTGAAACGTCAGCAGCTGATCACCGGTTTGATCGGCAAAGAAGGCGAAACCGAAATGCGCCTGAGCCGGATTTCGGCGGCCGATTTACGCACGGATCCGGCGCGCTTAAACGACGCGGTCAAGGCCCAGGGGTTTTTCCCCGGCCCGCGCGTGGCCTTCGTCGAGGACGCAGCCGATGGTCTGAGCAAGATCATTTCAGCGGCATTGGCCGACTGGCGCCCAGGTGATGCGCAAATTGTTGTCACGGCCAAACAGCTGACGGCGCGCTCGGCTTTGCGCAAAATATTCGAGGGCCACAATAACGCCTACGCTGTCGGAATTTACGATGATCCGCCCTCGAAATCCGAAATCGAGGCCGATCTGGCCAAAAGCGGTTTGACCGGCATCGGGCCTGATGCGATGGGCACGCTGATTGCGCTGGCCAATGATATCGGGCCGGGCGATTTCCGCCAAGTGATCGAAAAAATCAGCCTTTATAAATTAAACGACAGCACCCCATTGACGGTTGAGGATATCACGGCCTGCGCGCCCAGCTCGACCGAGGCCGCGCTGGATGACGTTTTGAACATCGTGGCCGAGGCCCGCAGTGGCGAAGTTGGCCCGATCATTCGCAAATTGCAAAGTCAGGGCGTGCAACCTGTTGGCCTGTGCATCGGGGCCACCCGCCATTTTCGCACACTTTATGCGGCGGCCAATAATCCATCGGGCATCGGTGGTTTGCGCCCGCCGGTGTTTGGGGCGCGGCGCGAGCGGATGCAACGCCAATTGCAAAAATGGAATGCGCGCAAACTGGAAATCGCCCTGACGATGTTAACCGACACCGATCTGCAATTGCGCTCGACCAGCCGCGCACCGGCGATGGTCTTGATAGAGCGCGCTTTGATCAGGCTTTCGATGTTGGCCGCACGTTAGGCGTGGCCGGCCGTGGCCGATAACATCAACGCATCAACCCCCAGCAATTTCAGCGCCGCGACCCATTTATCACGATCCGGCACAGTAAACACAACTTCGGGGCTGGCATCACAACTTAGCCAGCCGTTTTGGCCCAGCTCGGCCTCAAGCTGCCCCGCACCCCAGCCGGCATAACCCAGCGCCAGCAACGCCGATTCAGGGCCAGACCCATTGGCCATATCGCTTAGCACATCGCGCGTGGCCGTCATGGCGAATGCATCGTCGATTTGCAGGGTGATGTCGTCTAAATTATAGTCGGCAGAATGCAGCACAAAACCGCGGCCAATTTCCACGGGACCGCCGAAATAAACCTGCGCTTTGGGCAGATTTTCACCGGGTTCAATCGAAAGTTGTTCGATCAACTTGGCGAATGTCACCTCGGGCGTTGGCTTGTTGATAATCAGGCCCATCGCGCCGTTTTCAGAATGCTCACACATATAAATCACGCTTTTTTCAAAACGCGGATCACCCATTCCGGGCATGGCAATCAAAAACTTGCCACAAAGATTTACATTTTCTGCAGGCATTTCCATAAGGCCAAAATGGGCTACTGCAACGCCATGCGCAAGGCCAAGAAAACAACTCGGGCAAATAATCTCTTAAATGTGACTTTCCATCCGGCCCAAAGCGTTTATATCTTCAAAATGATCAAATATTTTTTCACTTTTTGCCTGATTGTTGCCGCCAGCGCCCCTCTGGCTCCCCCTGCAGCCCAGAGCCAATCCAATAGCTTAGTGGCTGATAACATCATGCAATATTCTGTGCTGCCCGGCTGGCGCATGGCCAATGGCAACCACATGGCCGCCCTGCATATTCAGCTAAAACCGGGTTGGAAAACCTATTGGCGCGCGCCCGGTGATGGCGGGATTCCACCGCAATTTTATTGGGGCGGTTCTGAGAATATTGCCGCTGTGAAATTTCACTGGCCCCGCCCCACAGTCGATTACACCGGCGGGATGCGCACGATTGTTTATGAAAATCAGGTCATCATCCCGATGGAGTTTTCACCGCACGTTAAAAGTGATGCGCTGATTCTGAAGGCACGCGCCGATTTGGGGATCTGCAAGGAAATCTGCATGCCCGTCAGCCTGAAATTTTCTGCAAACCTGCCTGCAAATGCCACAAAACCCGACCCGAAAATCAAAGCCGCGCTGAAAAAGCGACCAACACCGGCCGCTAAATTTGGCGTCAAAAGTGTTTCCTGTCTGGTTGAACCAATTTCCGACGGGCTGCGCCTGACCGCCACAATCAAGATGCCCTCAACCGGTAAGAGCGAAACCGTTGCGGTGGAAATCGCCGATCAAAACATTTGGGTGGCCGAACCCGGCGCAACCCGAATTGGCAACGTTTTAACGGCAGTTACAGATCTGGTGGGGCCGTCAAATGCGCCTTTTATGCTGGACCGCTCAACCATCAGGTTTACTGTGATTGGGCCAAAAAATGTGGTCGATATTCAGGGTTGCACAGGCCAGTGATGCCGATCATTTGCGGCGCAATAAAACCAGCCCCGCAGAGAGATAGGCCAGCAATACCACCAGAATGGATCCGGCCATAAACAGCGCAAATGCCAACAACCCAAACGGAGCATTTGCAGCCGTGGACGGCAAAACCTGCAACAAGATTTCCGGCAAAGCCCCCCGCACAACAACCGCGCCCAACGTCACCGAAAAC
>CAYSBD010000136.1:0-4828 GCA_964429175.1 uncultured Marinosulfonomonas sp. | reverse complement strand
GTCGTCTGTGTCGTCTGTGTCGTCTGTGTCGTCTGTGTCGTCTGTGTCGTCTGTGCATTCTTTGTTGCACGCGCCGTTTCTGTGCTGGCCGGCCCATCCACCAGATCAATCAGCGCACGTCTTGCGCGACTAACGCGGCTCATCACGGTTCCATCCGGCACATTTATGACCTGCGCAGCCTCTCTATATTTCATCCCCATGATATCCACAAGAAACAGTATTTCGCGCATTTCTGTGGGCAGTTTTTCAAAAGCCATGCGCAGATACGTCCCCTGAACCGTGCTGCCCATTTGAAAATTGCCATTATGCAAATCTTCGCAGCTTTTGGAGTATTCTTTACGGATACGTCTTTTGCGCAGCTCGTCAATGTTCAGATTATGAATAACCCGAAACATCCATGGCCGGAATTCTTGCAGTTTTGAAGGACAGTTTTCAGCCCGCAACGCCCGTTCAATCGCGTCCTGAACCAGATCCTCGGCATCATCAACCGAGTAGCAGATAGAGCGGGAAAATGCGCGCAGTTCAGGTAAAAGGATTTCAATTTGCGTAAGCGAAGCCATTTGCCCATCTTCTTGAAATAACGACTAAAGTCAAAGCATATATCAACAAAACACAATGTGGAATTCGTATTTTGCGACATTCTCGCACCCAAAACGCACCCAAAACGCACGCTAAATAGGTGAATCAACCATAGGATATAGATAAAAACGCATTACTTCCCCCAGAATTAGTGCTGTGTTGCGACTAATCCACATAAAACCCGGCAGCCAAACGTTTGATTCTTGCAATAAAAACCGGCTTGGGGCATTATCCTGCTCAATTGGGCGACATAGACCCGTAAACGAGCAAGTGATCAGAGAGGCAGATCACCATGAAAACCAATAAATTTATGGCAGCAGTCCTGTTGGGCTTTGCCTTAATCGCTGCACCGATATCAACACCCGTTGATGCCGACACCCTGCGCGTTATGCGCGGGGCAACATCCAGCGCGCTAAAGGTTCCAATGAACCGCGCGGTTGTGGTTGAAAGCGATGTTCCCTTTGCGGAATTATCCATCGCCAACCCCGGCATTGCCGATATTTCCACCCTGTCGGACCGCACGATTTATGTGTTGGGAAAACTGCCCGGACGCACAACCCTGACCCTGCTGGGCGGTGATGGGCGGCTAATTACCAATGTCGAGGTCCACGTCACCCCCGATATTGCCGAATTCAAGGAACGCTTGCGCCAGATTTTACCCGGCGAGCAAATCGAAGTGCGCACCGCCAATGACGGCATCGTGCTATCAGGCACGGTTTCCAGTATCGACCGGCTTGATCGTGCGCTGGATCTGGCCGAACGCTACGCCCCCGAGCGGGTTTCAAACCTGATGAGCGTGGGCGGCACCCAGCAAGTGATGCTAAAGGTGCGGTTTGCCGAAATGGAGCGCACGGTTAGCAAGCAATTGTCAGCCGGCCTGATGCTTAGCGGTATCGGCTCAACGCTTTCCGGCTCGATCGGTGGCGGCGCTGCTTCTCTCGTTCCGGGTGCCCCAATTGGCGCAGCTGGTTCCACCACTTTAAACCTGGATGCAGCTGCCGCTGGTCAGGCCGCATTAGGCTTTAGCATCGGCTCGACGCAATTCGGTATTTTGCTGGAAGCCCTCGAAGCCAAAGGCGTTGTTCGCACCTTGGCCGAACCGAACCTGATTGCGTTATCCGGCCAAGAAGCCAAATTTTTAGCCGGTGGTGAATATCCGGTTCCGGTTTCACAAGAAGACGGCAAAATCTCAATTATGTATAAGCCTTTCGGGGTTGAGATGTCTTTTACCCCGCGTGTGGTGGATGGCGATGTTATCAACCTGACGCTTCAAGCCGCCGTTAGCTCGATTGATCCAACCAACGGAACCGATCTCGGCAGTGGTTTTCGGATTGATGCCTTTAGACGGCGCGAAACCTCGACCACGGTTGAAATGCGCGATGGCGAAAGCTTTGCGATTGCCGGTTTGTTGCAGGATGATTTTCGTGATCTGAATGCGCAGGTTCCTTGGCTGGGTGATATCCCGATCCTTGGTGCCTTGTTTCGCAGCGTGGATTACCGGCGCAATCAATCCGAGCTGGTGATCATCGTCACCCCGCATCTGGTCACCCCGACCCGCGGCGAGGCCTTGGCATTGCCAACGGATCGCATTCGTATCCCGACCGAAAGCGAGCTGTTCCTGTTTGGCAAAGTTGTTGGAAAAGCCCCCAAAGGTGCCGCCGGAGAAGTCGCAAGGCAAGATTTTAGCGGCTCTTATGGCTATGTGATGGAGTAAGGCGATGCAAACTTATTTGAAAATCCTGACGGTCATTGCCAGCATGGCGGTTTTGACAAATTGTAGCCAACAGGCCGGTAGTTTCATTGACGAGGGTGGCTTTGGCAACCCGACCATGAATAATATGCTAATCCAGACCGGCCAAAAATCTTATGCCGTTGATTTGTCCAAGCGCTTTGCCTCCGAGGTGCCTTCGACGGTGAATTTTGCCTTTAACAGCGCACGGCTTGACGATTCCGCACGGGCCGCACTTGCCAAACAGGCGCATTGGATCCGTCAATTCCCCGAGGTGCGTTTTCGGGTTTACGGCCACACCGATCTGGTTGGCGGCAATGCGTTTAACAAACGTTTAGGCCTGCGCCGCGCCCGCGCTGTGGTGAATTATCTGACAAGTCAGGGCATCAGCCGCAGCCGGCTTGAAGCAATGACATCGTTTGGTGAAACCCGGCCCGTCGTTGTCACCGCACAGCAGGAACGGCGCAACCGGCGCACCGTAACCGAGGTATCGGGCTTTGTTCAAAAACATCCGATGGTCTTAAATGGTAAATACGCCCAGATTATTTTCCGCGAGTATGTGAAAAGTGCGGTCGAGGCACCGTCAGAAACATCCGCTGGTGTGACGCTAACAGGTCGTTAACCGATCAGGTTAACAATCTAACACTGATAATTTGATAAACCATAATCGGGTCATAATCGGGTCTGTGCATTTGATAAACATGCGCAGGCCCGGCTTTTTGGGGCGACGCCATTTAATGCCCCGCTGAAATCATTCCACTTGTCGAACAATTACGGCTTTTTGGCCCTAATGTTGCCAATATTGCAGGTCATTTTAATTCCTACAGGGGCAACCCATCTGCGACGATTCGCATTTGCAAGCTCTGGCGGGAAAACCCGGACGGGCAGTAAAGTTCTGGGAACATTAGGAAAAAACCGCCAAATGAAACAAGAGGACAAAAGGCAATGGAGAACAGTGCGATGTTAAAGCCGGAGACTGCGCCAATCACAGCTTGCACAGTTTCACGCGATGTATCCAATTTCGATCTGCTGATCGAGGATATGGAAGCGGAATTGGGCGAAAGCTGGGGTGATCTGACCTTTCAGGATGCGGGTGCGTTTTTGGCGCAACCGGAATCGGATATGTTGGAATTTATCGCCGTCGCGATTGACGATCAGGACGAAGAAGACCTGACTTTGATCGGCAAAATTATCACAACGGCAATCGACAAAGGCATCAAGGTGATCCTGATCGCCGAAGAAGTCAGCCCGATTGCCTTGCACCAGATGTTGCGTCTTGGTGCCACGGATTTCATCCCCTACCCATTGCCCGACGGCGAATTGCACAGCGCGATTGCACGTATCCTCGCGCCCGACCTTCCCGCCGAACCCGCCGAGCCCGCCGTGCCTGAAGAAATGAAATCAACGCTGAAACCAACCGGAGATAGCGAAGGCGTGGTTTTGGCGGTGCATGGTTTGGCCGGTGGCACAGGCTCGTCCACTTTTGCGGTTAACCTTGCCTGGGAATTGGCAAATATCGAAAAAGAGAACGGCCCGCGGGTTTGTTTGCTGGATTTTGATCTGCAATTTGGCTCGGTTTCCACCTATCTGGACCTGCCACGCCGCGAAATGATTTACGAATTATTGTCCGACACCGCATCAATGGATAGCGACAGCTTTATGCAGGCCTTGCTGACGTATAACGAAAAGCTTCATGTTTTCACCTCGCCGGCCGATATGTTGCCGCTGGATTTGATCGAGCCTGACGATATTAACCGGCTGATCGACACGGCGCGCCGAAACTTTGATTACGTCATAATCGACATGCCCTCGACCCTGATTTCCTGGACCGAAACGGTGCTAAATCAGGCCCATGTCTATTTTGCCACGTTAGAGCTGGACCTGCGCAGTGCCCAAAATGCATTGCGGCTGATCCGGGCGCTGAAATCCGAGGAACTGCCCTATAAAAAGCTGAAGTTCGTGCTAAATCGCGCCCCGAAATTCACCGATCTTAGTGGCAAATCGCGCGTTAAGCGTTTGGCCGAAAGCCTTGATATCAATATCGAGCTACAATTGGCCGATGGCGGAAAAGCGGTTGTGCAATCGGGCGATCACGGCGAGCCGATCGCCATAACGGCCACCAAAAACCCGTATCGCAAAGATATGGTTAAGCTGGCCAAATCTGTCCACGATCTTAATCAAACCGAAGATACCGGTAAATAGAGTAAAAAGGTTAACAGTTATGTTTTCGCGCTATAAAAAAACCGATGCTAAAAAACCGACTGCCACGGTGGCTGATCGCCCCAAAACCAAACCGGTAGATCAGTCCAAAAGCCTGCGCAAGGCCCCGCTCGCCCCTGCGCAGGCTGCACCGGTCGATAAAGAAATAAAGCGAAAACAACGCCTTGGCGAAATCCGTCTGGAACTGCACAAAGAGCTGCTGGATAATCTTAACCTTTCGGCCCTTGATGCCGCCTCTGAAACCGATTTGCGCAACGAAATAATCGCGATCGCCGCCGAGGCGCTTGAGGGTATGAATGT
>CAYSBD010000135.1:0-4830 GCA_964429175.1 uncultured Marinosulfonomonas sp. | reverse complement strand
CGGACCCTCAACTGATCTTACCGAAGCCGCCGCCCGCGAAATTTATGGCGCAGGAGACGAGTTTGACGAGGCCGCAACCTCGACCTCGATCAACGTCATCAAGAATACCGCCGCTGACGAGCCTGCGTTCGCAGTTGCGGGATAGCCGCCCTTTCGGGTAACTTAACTCCCCCGAAAATCGGGGCCGTTTTATTAAAGGAACGACTAATGAAACTTTCTGCTATTTTAAAAGCAACAGCTGTTGCCATTACTGCTGCGACACCGCTGATGGCTGACGGCCATGCAATCAAGGAATTCCGCATTGGCATTATGGGTGGCGAAAACGAAGCCGACCGTCTGTCCAATAATCAGTGCCTGATCACCCGTTTTGAAGAATTGCTGGGTGTGCCGGTCAAATTGTTCCCGGCTGCCGATTATGCCGGTGTGATCGAAGGTCTGGTTGGCGGCACTCTGGATTTTGCCGAATTGGGCGCATCCGCTTACGCGGCTGTTTATATCGAGGATCCAAAAGCAGTCGAGCCAATCGTCACGACTATTCAGCTGGACGGCTCTACCGGTTATTATGCGGTAATGGTTGCCCGCGCTGACAGCGGCATCAAAAATCTGGACGATATGAAAGGCAAGCATCTGGGCTTTGCCGATCCCAACTCGACTTCCGGTTATTTGATCCCGTCGGTTGCCCTGCCAAAGCAAGGTTACGACATCTCTACATTTTTCGGCAAAACATCGTTTTCCGGTGGTCATGAACAAAACGTGCTGGCGGTTATGAATGGCGATGTTGACGCTGGTGTTACCTGGACATCCGGTGTTGGCGAATGGGAAGACGGCTTTACCAGCGGGAACCTGCATAAAATGGTTAACAAAGGTATGCTGGATATGAATGACCTGACGTTAATCTGGCAGTCGCCGCTGATCCCGAATGGCCCAACCGTAATGCGCTCCAGCATGCCGGACGAAATCAAGGAAAAAATCCGCGCTTCGGTTATGGCCATGCCGGTTGAAGATCCGGAGTGTTTTGCAAACACTCAGCATGGTGAATTGAAAGGCTTTATCGAAGTAACGCCTGAATTTTACGAAACTATCATCGCGGCGCGTAAAGCCAAGATTAAAAAGTGAACTGGTTTTTAAAAGCTGCGCATCCCTTAACGGGGGTGCGCTTTTTTATGCGGAATAGAAAGCAGATAAAATGACAGGTTTGATCGCCACGGCAAATATCGCCGCGCAATACGAAATAGCCGAGCGCAGGCGGCGGGTTTACACTGGATTAATGATAATTTTGTTGCTGGTTATGTTGATTGGTGGCGTTCGGATTGCAGAAGATGCCAATGCCGGTTCTATCCTGACGGGTTTGCCGCAAATATTTGATTATCCTTATGATATTTTAATTCAAGCCTATAATATGGGCTGGTCGTTCTGGACTGTGCCGTTTACCTTGCAACATGCCGATCACGGCATTCAGCACACTTATTTTTACTACCTGATCGAAACCATCAACATGGCGCTGGTTTCAACGATTATCGGCTTTGCCTTGGGTGCAACCATCAGCATTCTTGCTTCGCGCAATCTGGTGAAAAACCGCACGATTGTCTGGGTGACACGGCGCTTTACCGATATTGCGCGGGCTTTTCCCGAAATCGTCATTGCGCTGTTTTTAATCTTTATCTTTGGCAAAAACCCGATTGCCGCCGTGGCCGCGATTGCCTTTCACACCACTGGTGCGCTGGCCAAACTATACTCTGAAGTCAACGAAAACGCCGATATGAAAGCATGGGAGGGGCTTGAGGCCTCGGGTGCCAGCTGGGTTCAAAAGGTCTGGTTTGGCATCATCCCGCAGGTTTGGCCAAACTGGATCAGCTATGTTTTGCTGCGCTTTGAAATCAACGTGCGGGCCTCGGCCATTCTGGGGTTTGTCGGGGCCGGTGGTTTGGGCCAGCAATTCAAAACCTTTGTCGATTGGAAATTCGGTGCCGATATTGCCGCGATTATTTTAATGCTGATCCTGACCATTGTGGTGATTGATATGCTGTCAACCTGGGCGCGGCATCATTTCATCGGCGAAGAAGCGCATTAGGGGGCTGTTATGACTGCACATCTTGAAACTCTGGCTGCGACCTATCCCGAAGCGATCCAGCCTAACCGCAAACGCCAACTGATGTGGCTGGGCGGCTTGGCGAGTTTGATCGGTTATTTCGTCTACATCTGGTTTGCCTTTAATATTCCGGCCGCGATTGAACGGGCTAATATGGACCGCGCCTCGTTATTGGCGCTGGACAGTTACGCCTATAAACACCATGTCGAGCTGTCGCGCAAAACCGGCAAGCTTCTGGTTAATCTGGAAGGCAACCGGCGCGAAAATTTCAAGGAATTGCCCGAATGGGTGCGGGTAGACGGGGATCTGACCCATGTGGATATGGGGCGGGGTTATCGGGCCAAAGTGTCGCAAACCGCATTGCTGTTGTTCAAGCATGACAAGCTGATTGTCGATCTGACCCTGACGGATACCGGCCCTGTACTGAACTCCGAGCCAGAAAAATGGATGCGGATTGCCGCCAATAAAATCGAGGCCCGCCCCCATAGGTACATCCGCTTTATCGCCACCAAAAGCAAAATCACCCTGCATATTTACACAACCGGCTGGGAAAATTTCTGGTTCGACGGAAAATCCCCCCTGCATGGTACCAGCCTGTGGCAAGCGATCGGGCTGGCATTTTCCGCTGAGCGGATTGATCCGCAGCAAAGCAATCTGTCGCTGGTGACTTCGGAAATCTGGGACAATAACGAATGGCAACACGGCCAAGTCATGCATGCGATGATGATCACGGTTCTGATGGCCTTTTGCGGCACAATTCTGGCGGCGCTCACGGCCCTGCCGCTCAGCTTCATGGCCGCCAAAAATATCAACCCGTTGCGTCTGGTGCGCGGTATTACCAAGCGGTTCTTTGATTTTCTGCGCGGTGTCGATGCCCTGATCTGGTCGCTGATTTTCATCCGCGCCTTTGGTCTGGGCCCGCTGTCGGGCATTTTGGCGCTGTGGTTCACCGATACCGGAACCTTTGGCAAATTGTTTTCCGAAGCCATTGAAAATGCCGATAAAAAACAGATGGAGGGTGTTAGCTCGGTCGGGGCAGGCAAGGTGCAAACCACATGGTTTGGCGTCATCCCGCAAATCCTGCCGGTGTTGATTTCGCAAACGTTGTATTTTCTTGAATCCAATACGCGCTCGGCCACGGTAATCGGCATGCTGGGTGCCGGCGGTATCGGCCTAAAATTGGCCGATGCCATGCGCACGGGTCAGGATTGGGAAAACACCATGTATATCATTCTGCTGATCATTATTGTGGTGATTTTGATGGATAATATGTCTGGCTGGCTGCGGAACAGGCTGATCAAGGGGCAGGAGAAAAATGCCCTATGAAACCAAAGCTTTCAAAAACCCCGCTTTTGCATGAAGGCGCCAGCGTGGTGAAATCCACCCTTGGTCATTATGTGGAAATCGGCGCGCAGGCGCGTCTGAACGAGGTGAAGTTCGGCGACTACAGCTATTGCGACCGTTTCGCCGATCTGTCTTATTCAATCGTCGGAAAATTTTCCAATATTGCCGCCTTTGCCCGTGTAAACCCGGGCAATCACCCGACATGGCGGGCCAGCCTGCATCACTTCATGTATCGTTCCGCGGCCTATTTCGAGGGCGAGGAAGACGAGGCCGAATTCTTTGGATGGCGGCGGGAAAATCTGTGTTCGCTGGGACATGACACGTGGCTGGGCAACAGCGCAATGGTATTGCCGGGCCGTGTGATCGGCACCGGGGCCGTGGTGGGGGCCGGGGCAATCGTGACCAAGGATGTGCCATGTTACGCCATTGTGGCGGGCAATCCGGCGCAGGTAATCAAAATGCGCTTTCCTGATCCAGTAATCGAGCGTTTGCTGGCGCTTGAATGGTGGAATTGGGACCACGCAGCATTGCATAGCGCCCTGCCCGATTTTCGCAGTTTGAATGTCGAAGAGTTTTTGGAAAAATACGAGGCCTAAACCGACGCTGGTGCGTGGCTCGGGGTGAGAAACAAGGGGTTATCTGTCGGGTACAGGCCCGCTGCTGCGGGATACATTTACCCAGCGCGCACGTAAAACTGCTGAATTTTGAACACATCCACACAGCGGCACCACATCGTACCAGAATCGCAAAACCTCCCCCTACCACACCGATGTAACCAAACCCGGCATGCCCGGTTGTCCTAGTAGTTTTACCTGATTGTCATGATGCTTTTACAATTCTCTTCCATCTACTGATCCAGAAATGAAGTGACAGCAACAGGTGGGTCGAATTTTGCTAAATGGTTATAAATCTACCGCTCTCGGATTTTCGAACACTTCGAACACAAAGCCACGAAAACGTATATTGCATCGATCGCTGCCATATTTGTTGCTTTTGCCTGCACTGGTATTTTTGACCGCCTTTACCTACTGGCCCTTCCTGCAGGCAATCATATCGTCGTTTTCGACGAAAAGAACCGTACGGGACGTAGGAGAGTTTGCCGGCTTTGATAACTACCAGCGGATATTTTCTGATTCAGAGTTTATTGCTGCAGCCAGCAATAATTTTATCTATGCGCTGGGAACGGCCGCACCAAGCATCGTCATTGCTTTGTTTCTGGCCTTGTTTTTGCGAAACAGCTCGAAAATAAATTCCTTTTTACGTGCCGTTTTCTTTTTCCCGACCTTGATCCCGCTGGTGGCGGCATCGGCTGTGTTCATTTTTATTTTCATGCCGCAAATCGGGCTGCTGGATTATTACCTGTCCAAGCTGGGCGTCAGGTCGATCAATTGGCTTGG
>CAYSBD010000134.1:1399-4870 GCA_964429175.1 uncultured Marinosulfonomonas sp. | reverse complement strand
TGATCCAGATAATGGCGCACGCTGCGCTGCACATGGCGAAACCGGTCACCGCCCAATTTCACCCCGCCATACCAGCGCGTCACCACAATGATGTGATATTCCAGCCCCTCGCGCAGAAGGTTACGCAAAATCACATTTCCGGCGCCACCTTCGCCATCATCGTTTTTGACCTGCACCAGATCACCGCGGCCACTGCGCAACAAAACCGCCCATGAATTATGCGTGGCTTTGCGATATTTTTTATCCTGCTTTAGTTTGCGCAAAAACGCTTTGGCATCATCGCGGTCCACCACAGCCGCACCGCTGACCGCGTATTTCGAGCCTTTGTCGCGGATGATATCCTCAAACTGGCGCATGGTTTACATATTGGCCATGGTGCGGCGCACGGTTTCGATCCGCTGTGCATTTGGCGGGTGTGTGCCAAGAAACCGATCGCCCGGATCCGGAATGCGGTTGAAAAATTCAGCACCCCTGACCGGATCATAACCCGCACGCGCGGTGATCACAGTGCCCAGCGCATCGGCCTGCAGCTCAAATTCCTTGGAATAACTGCGCGCGCCAACGGCCCCGCCCAACCGCTGGGCTTCTTGAACGCCGGCATCGCCACCGCCCAGAACCGCGGCCAGCAAACCGCCAATAACCGCACCCGTAACCGCACGTTGCTGGGTTTTGGGGATGTGGCCTAAAATATGATGCGCGGCTTCGTGGCCCAAAACAAAGGCCAATTCGTCTTTGTTACGCGCATCGGCCAGCAGCGCAGCCGTAAAGCCAATAATCGGCCGCCCGTTTTTATCCAGCGTCTGAAAGGCATTTGGCGCCAAGCCGGGCCGGTTATCCACCACGATTTTAAAATCGCAATCCACGCCGGTGGTGCGGGCGCGGCATTCGCGCTCGGCCACCGGCTCCATGCGCTGCACCACCGCCAGAAAATTGCGCGTTGCCTGAGCTTGGCTGACATCCGGCGCTGTGGCAACGGTTTGGGGGGTCGGCGTTTGGTTTGGCTGAACGGCTACACAGCCCGTCAGGGTCAAGGCCACGATCATCACCAAAATTTTGCGCATTTCATTTTCCTTTTGCTGCCCACCTACCTTATGAATGGACAAACCACAAAGGCCAAACCAATGACAGACCCTAAATTGATCCTGTTCAACAAGCCCTTTAACGTGCTGTCGCAGTTCACCGATAAAGACAGCGCAAACAGCAGCCGCCAAACCCTGTCCGATTTTATCGACGTGCCGGGTGTTTATGCGGCCGGACGGCTGGATAAAGACAGCGAAGGCTTGCTGGTGCTAACCGGTGATGGCAAATTACAGGCTAAAATCAGCAACCCCAAACACAAGATGCACAAAACTTACCGGGTTCAGATCGAAGGCATTCCCGATCAGGCCGCCATTGATGCCCTGCGCGACGGGCTATTATTAAAGGACGGCATGACCGCGCCGGCCAAAGTGCGGATAATCGAGCAGCCCGCCAATTTATGGCCCCGCACCCCGCCGGTTCGTTTTCGCAAATCCGTGCCTGACAGTTGGCTGGAAATCAGCATAACCGAGGGGCGAAACCGACAAGTCCGGCGCATGACCGCCGCGGCTGGACACCCCACATTGCGGCTGATCCGTTACAGTATCGGAGCGTGGTGCATTGATGATTTGCCAACCGGGCAATGGCGCTGGGCCTGAGGGGGTGTTTAATTTTCGCCCTTGATTGCAGCAGCAAAATACCCCACATCTATCACTGAAACAGGAGCGCAAAATGAACAAACCAAACACCGCCGTCATGGATTTTCTGCTGAATCGCCGTTCACGGATGTTCAAAATATTAACGGGGCCAACGCCCGATAACGCAGAGCTGATGCCACTTCTGACCGCCGCCGCGCGCGTGCCCGATCACTGCATATTGCAGCCTTGGCGCTTTATTGTGCTAAGGGGTGATGCCTTGGCGCGGTTGTCGAATTTAACCCGCGAGCGGGGCAAGGCGCTGGAAATCGACCCCGACAAGGTGAATAAAACCGCCGGTATGTTTGGCGATGCCGGTCTGATTGTCACCGTGGTTTCCGCCCCCAATTCGCTTGACCGCATTCCAAAAGTCGAGCAGCTTTATTCGGCCGGTGCATCGTGTCTTTCGTTGCTCAATGCGGCGCAGGCATCGGGCTGGGGCGCGAACTGGATTTCCGGCTGGACCAGCCATGATCGTGAATTTATTCGCCGTGGCCTAAATCTGTCCGATGCTGAAACGGTCGCCGGTTTCATTCACATCGGCACTGAAAAAAGCGCGCCCTCTGATCGCCGCCGGCCAGATATTGAGGCCCTGACCGAATGGGTTGAAAAATAAATGCTTGGCGATTTTGCCAAGGCCGTCGGGCAGATGGGTGATCCGCGGTTTCGCAGGGTGGTTTGGTTGGGTGTTGGCCTGACCATCGCTTTGCTGGTTAGCATTTGCGCCATGTTTCTGTCCCTGATCGCCAGCATCGACCCCGAGGCCTTGGTGCTCCCGTTTATCGGCCAAGTCGCTTGGCTCAAGGATCTGCTGGGTTGGGGCTCGATCCTGCTTGTGCTGGTGCTGTCGTTCTTTTTTATGATCCCGGTGGCCTCGGCCTTTACCGGCATATTTCTGGACAATGTGGCCGAAGCGGTCGAGGGGAAATTTTATCCACAGTTACCGCCTGCGCCCAAAATATCCTTTCTGGAAACCATGCAGGATACGCTGCTGTTTTTGGGGCTGTTGATCGGAGTAAATCTATTTTTGCTTTTGATGATTCCGTTTATCACAATCCTTTATCCGCTGCTGTTTTGGCTGCTGAACGGTTTTTTGCTGGGGCGCGAATATTTTCAGATCGCCGCAATGCGCCGTCTTGGGCGTAAAGGCGCCAAGGAAATGCGCAAAAAACATGGAGGAATCATCATGCGCTCGGGCCTGTTTATGGCGTTGCTGTTGATGGTGCCGGTGCTGAATCTATTGATGCCAATTCTGGGGGCGGCAATGTTCACCCATTTATTCCACCGCCTGTCAGCACGGGGATAAACGGCGCGGGGCTAAACCTGCTCCAGCTCAACCAGTGTGCCGGTAAAATCCTTGGGATGCAAAAACAAAACCGGCTTGCCGTGGGCACCGATCTTTGGCTCTCCGCTTCCCAAAACTCGCGCACCGGCGGCCTTTAGATGATCGCGCGCGGCGATAATATCGTCAACCTCGTAGCAAATATGATGAATGCCGCCCGACGGGTTTTTCGTCAGGAATTTATTGATCGGGCTATCGTCGCCCAGAGGGTGCAATAATTCAATTTTGGTGTTGGGCAGCTCGATGAATATCACCGTGACGCCGTGATCCGGCTCGTCCTGCGGCGCGCCCACCTTGGCCCCCAGCGTATCACGGTAAAGCGCGGCTGCGACCTCAAGATCAGGCACCGCAATGGCAACATGGTTCAAGCGTCCAATCATCGGTAAAATCCTTTCATGACTATTGTTATCTTATGGC
>CAYSBD010000134.1:0-1299 GCA_964429175.1 uncultured Marinosulfonomonas sp. | reverse complement strand
GTTCAAGCGTCCAATCATCGGTAAAATCCTTTCATGACTATTGTTATCTTATGGCGTGCAAAAAATGCAGCCGCAAGCAATCAGTTTCGAATTTTCAGCGCCGCGTTAACATCTTCTTAGCCAATTTTCTGCTTTACTACGACTCAAAGGGAAAACCGATGGAAGGGCAAGGCGATGGATGATTTCATGATGGTGCGCACACCAACGGCACAGCAGCCTCTGCTGGGAATGACTGTGCTTGTGGTCGAAGATAGCCGTTATGCCAGCGAGGCATTGCGACTACTTTGCTTGCGATCTGGCGCGCGGATTAGACGGGCTGATTGCCTGGCATCGGCACGCAAACACCTGCGGGTTTATCGTCCATCTGCGGTGGTAATTGATCTTGGGTTGCCTGACGGATCCGGCACTGATCTGATTGCCGAACTGGCACAATCCAGTCCGCGCATTACTGTGCTGCTGGGCATCAGTGGCGATGCTGATCGCCAAGCCGAAGCACTTGATGCAGGGGCCAACGGTTTTTTGGCCAAACCAATTGAAAGTCTGGCTGTTTTCCAGCAAGCTATTTTGGCCCACCTGCCCGATTGCGCCCAACCAGCAGGGCCGCGTGTGCTTTCTGATGAAATCGTCAACCCCGACCCGATTGCATACCACGATGACATTGCACATGCCGCGGAAGTGTTGAGTAATGGCCCAGAAGGAAAAAGGCTCGACTATGTAGCCCAATTCACTATCGGTATTGCCAAAAGCGGCCATGATGGTCTGCTTGAAACCGCCGCAAAGTCATTGGCTAAAGCCAGATCGAGAGGCGCATCAGTCAAACAAGATGTGCAGCTTTTAAGAGGGATGCTAAAAGATCGCCTAATAACGCATAAGGTTGTTTGGTAATCCCCCATTTTTAATGAGGCTTTTTAGTAGAATTCAATCTGCATTTCTTAGCTTTTGTATTGACGTTATTCCTAGAATTCCTATGTTGGGGATCTCATTTTTATAAGTCCAGGGCCAGCGATCTGAACCGCCCCGAGTTTACCGGAGAGTATTTCATTCAAATCTTAGACCAGTTTGTTCAGGTTTGCATAGAATGCCTTCTCCGCTTCTTGTGGCGTGATGTAGCCAATGGCGCTGTGCGGGCGCTCCGCTGCCCCGCAGTGGTTTGCTTGCAAACCATGAGAGCGGATGTTGTACCAGTTCACCCATTTCAGGGTCTCCCATTCAACTTGGCCCACAGATTTCCAAGGACCGAGGAAGTTGATGACTTCGGTTTTGATACCGTCGACCGGCAAGGCATGCAGCTATGCCCCA
>CAYSBD010000133.1:0-4878 GCA_964429175.1 uncultured Marinosulfonomonas sp. | reverse complement strand
TCTTTAGGGTGCAGCAGGCTGGCCACCGGATCCAGTTTTTTCTGATAAGTCACGTCGATATTGTAATCTTGGGATGACCCCAGTTTTTCCGAAAGCAACCGCGCGATATTGGCGCGGGCATCGGGGTTTCCGGTTAGGCCGCGCACATCGATGAAATCTTTTTGCACCACCACGCTGCCCTGTTTAAGTTCGGCCAGCGCCTGTACTGCTGTCAAAACCCGCAAAGGCCAGCCCCGAGGCAATTCATCATCCAGCCGCGCCGCGCCGTAAACCACTTTGGTTCCAAAACGCGCCCGTGCATAGCTGTAAACCGCCGCGCGGCTGCGCTCGTCGGTGATTCTGCCGCGCAGTTGCACCCGCCCCTCGGGGCTAAGCGTGGCGATAAATTCGGCCGCCTCGGCTGCTTGGCCGCTGCCATCTGTTTTAGTCGCTTTGGGCAAAACCGAATGCAGGGAAAACACATCGGGCAGGTCGGCTTCTAGTTCGCCGATTACACGGTCAAACAGCGCTTGCGATGTGCCCTCGAGTGCCACCAACGTCACATCGACGTCCGAATAAGTGATCGTGCCGCCGCCGATTTGCTTGAGCGCGGCAATGCCGGTTGCCACAGCCTTGCCCCAAGATGGCGTCGGCACACCCAGCCCGATGGTGCAATCCGCCGCATCCTTCAGCCCCGCATCAAGTGCGGCCTTGATGATGGCGGCGCGGGTTTTTTCGGTATCGGCCGAGCAGGCATCAAAACGCACCGTTTCGGCGTTGATCAAAAAGCGCAGCGTAAACGGCGTGATCACGGGCCGGGGGGCGCTGATATTGATGATCAGATCCAGCGCTTTTGGGGCCTTGCGCGCCAGCTTGGTCTCGATTTCGCGTTTTTCTTCAAGGCTGCCTGAAATTGCGGTTATCGCCACACGTTCGGCGGTAATCGATATTTTTGATTTCGGCAGGTTGCGCAGTGCGTCGATGCCAAACCGCACGGCGTTGTCCCAGCCATCGGGAACCGGAAAATCGGCCGTGTCCAGCATATCCGTAATCTGGCCGCTGCTTTTCAGCGCGCCGTTTTTTAACGCCTTGAGCGAAGAAACCAGCGCTGCGCGATCCGTGGATGCAGGCACCAGCCCGATCAATGAAATACCTGTGCTGCCGCGCAGGATTTCGATGGAAAATTTGGGCGCCTTGATGGCGGCGGCGTCGGCGACCTCCATGTTGTCGATCACGCGTTCAGCATCGACAATTCCATTCACCACCGACAGGGCGCGAAAACGGGCGGCCTCGTCTGTTGCGGTGCCGGTTAATTCCACGCGCAAACCGTCGACATGCACAGAAACCCATGCGTGCTGATTGGCAACCAGCGCATCGGTGACGGCTGTGCGCGAGCGATCCTCGATCATGTCGGCGGCTTTGATGGCCGTAAATGTGCAGACCCCGCCAGCGGTCAGGAAAATGGCGACGATTAACAGGATGGAAGAGATGCGCATGCTTGCTTTCGATCGGTGGTTGTTGAGTTGTGATCTCTCTAGGCCGCATTTTGCCGATGTTCAATCACAGCAATAGCGCGGTGGCAAGAAACAGCGCAAAAATCAGGCCCGCAACTCGATTTGTTCGAAACAGTTTCAGGCAGGTGGCGGGATTGTCGGTATCAAGCTGGCTGATTTGCCACGCCAGATGCCAGCCCAAGGCCCAAGGCCCGCCAAGCGCCACCACCATAACCAGCAGATTGGCCTGATCGCGCAGCGCCAGAATAACCGCCGCCGCCAGCAACAAAACCGTCAACACCATAAATGCGCGCAGAAATTTTCGCGAATTTTCGCCAAACAGGCGGGCGGTGGATTTAACCCCGATCAGCGCGTCGTCACCGGTGTCTTGGTGGGCGTAAATAGTGTCGTAAAACAGGGTCCATGAAATGCCGGCCAAATACAGCAGCATGGCGGGCCAGCCCAATTGCCCGCTGTGGGCGCTCCAACCCAGCAAGGCGCCCCAGTTAATCGCGAGCCCCAAAAACAGCTGCGGCCACCAAGTGAAGCGTTTGGCAAAAGGGTAAATCGCCACCAGGACCAGTGAACCGATGCCCAGCAAAATCGTGCTGATGTTGAAGCTTAGCAAAATACCAAGGCCGATCAGCGCTTGCAGCCCCATCCAGATTGCCGCCCCCCTGACGCTAACCTGACCCGATGGAATTGGCCGCGATTTTGTGCGCTCGACCAGGCCGTCAATTTCGCGATCGGTGATGTCATTCCAGGTGCAGCCCGCCCCGCGCATCAGCCACGCGCCCATGGCACAGCCCGCGATAATCCACAGATCAAACCGGCCAAAATTGCCGCTGTTCAACGCGGCCAGCAAAACGCCCCACCAACACGGGATCAGCAACAGCCAAGTGCCGATGGGCCGATCCGCGCGTGACAGGCGCAAATAGGGCCGCGACCACGCCGGGGCGATCGTGTCGACCCAATTGTTTTTCACGGCATCGGCAACGGCTGCGTTTGGTTCTGGAAATTCCGGCGTCTCGGGCATATGCTCGCATTCATGGAAAAGTTCGTGGAAAAAGTTGTGGAAAAAATCAAAATCAGGCTCTGTGTAACGCAAGATTTGTTGGCAGGGCAAACCATTCCTTTAAACCGCGATCAGGCGCATTATCTTTTTGGGGTGATGCGCTTGAAAACGGGCGCGCGTTTGTTGCTCTTTAATGGCCGCGATGGTGAATATCTGGCCAAAGTTTCGCTGGCCGATAAACGCAAAGGTGTGCTGGATTGTCTGGAAAAGACCAAAGATTTACAAATGCCGCCCGATTTGTGGCTGTTATTTGCGCCGATTAAAAAAGCGCGCACGGCGTTCATCGTTGAAAAAGCCGCCGAGCTGGGCGTGGCGCGAATTTGTCCGGTGCAAACCCAGTTCGGCAATGCCGAGCGCATTCGGCAGGACCGCCTTCAGGCCCACGCGCTGGAAGCGGCCGAGCAATGCGGCGGAACTTTTGTGCCGGTGGTTGATGATTTGTGCCGGCTTGATAAAATGCTGGCCGATTGGCCGGTGGATCGTCAGCTGGTATTTTGCGACGAGGCGCTGGCCGGGGCGCGACAGATTTTGCAAGCCAGGGCGGACGTGAAAAAATGGGCGATCCTGATTGGTCCCGAGGGCGGCTTTAGCGATGAGGAGCGTGAGAAATTGACCGCGCTGGCGTTTGTGACCAAAATCAGTTTGGGTCCACGAATTTTGCGTGCCGACACGGCGGCGGTGGCGGCATTAACTTTGTGGCAATCAACGCTGGGGGATTGGTAAATGGGGTTTATCCGGCCACAATCCAAAGCCCAAATCCGGCGCTGGCGCGAGGTTTTGCTGGGTCTGGGCATATTCATTTGGGGGATTTGGCTGTCGGTCATGGCGGTTGGATTGTTCATGTGGGCGGGCTGGGCTTTGCTGGTAATCGGCGTGGTCTGGATAGTTGCCGGCGTGCAGCGGGCGCGGTTTCGGGTTGGCGCGGGTGGCGCGGGCGTGGTGCAGGTGGACGAGCGCGAGGTGATCTATTTCGGCCCGATTGAGGGCGGCAGCATTTCAATCGAGGCGCTGGCAAAGGTTGAGCTGATCCCCGGCAAAACCGGTGCGCATCGCTGGTTTTTGACCGAAGCGGGAACAGGCCGCGCGCCGCTTTCAATTCCGGTAAATGCCGATCATGCCGACGCGCTTTTTGATGCTTTCGGGGTGCTGGAGGGTTTTGAAATGCAGAACATGCTGGCGGTTTTGAATGCGCCGTTGTCGGGTCCGGTGCTGATTTGGCAAAAACGCACGGGGGTTCTGCTGACGACAGAACGACATTGACATCTGCGCGCTTTGGTCGCAATTCTGGTGATCGAACACGTCAAGATAAAAGCGAGACGACCATGTCTATTCCCCAATCCGGCGGTAGTGCGCCAATCGAAGATCATTCCCTGTTGGCGCAATATCTGGCCGATGGCTGCAAACCCAAAGAGGCTTGGCGCATTGGCACCGAGCATGAAAAATTCGGTTATTGCAAGGATACGTTAAAGCCGCTGCCCTATGAGGGAAGCCATTCGATCAAATCTGTGCTGAACGGTCTGCGTGATCAATTTGGCTGGCAACCTGTTGAAGAGGCTGGAAATATTATCGGTCTGGAAAAAGGCGGTGCCAACATTAGCCTTGAGCCGGGCGGGCAGTTAGAGCTGTCGGGCGCGCCGCTAAATACGATCCATGAAACTTGCGACGAGGTAAATGTGCACCTGCGCGAGGTGCAATCGGTGGCCGATGGTGCGGGCGTGCGTTTTATCGGTTTAGGGGCCGCACCCCAGTGGAGCCACGAAGAAATGCCGGCGATGCCAAAGGGGCGTTACGGGCTGATGACCGATTATATGGACACGGTCGGCACGCATGGCAAACAGATGATGTATCGCACTTGCACGGTTCAGGTTAACCTTGATTTTGCCTCCGAGGCCGACATGGTGCAAAAGTTTCGCGTCGGGTTGGCGTTGCAGCCGGTTGCCACGGCGCTATTTGCCAACTCGCCGTTTTTCGAGGGCAAGGTGAATGGCCATAAAAGCTGGCGTTCGCGCATTTGGCGTGATCTGGATGCTTCGCGCACCGGCATGCTGCCGTTTGTGTTTGAAGAGGGCATGGGCTTTGAGCGTTACGCCGAATATGCGCTGGATGTGCCGATGTATTTTGTTTACCGCGACGGCAAATATATCAATGCGCTGGGCCAGTCATTTCGTGATTTTTTAAAGGGTGCGCTGCCTGCATTGCCGGGTGAAAAACCAACGCTTTCCGATTGGGCCGATCATTTAACCACCGCATTTCCCGAGGTGCGTATAAAACAATACATGGAAATGCGCGGGGCCGATGGTGGGTCTTGGCGCAATATTTGCGCGTTACCTG
>CAYSBD010000132.1:0-4879 GCA_964429175.1 uncultured Marinosulfonomonas sp. | reverse complement strand
TGGGAATTTAGATTACGTTACAATTTGTAGAAATAAAGCCGGTTAAATGTGGGGTAAAATAATACCTATTTTGTAGGGCGTTGTTTTCAATGCAGAAAATTAACATTACCGCGCTTGACTGTGGCGCTAAACCCTATATTTAGACGCAATCAATTCCCGCAAATGGCTATCTTGGCCAAATGCACCGAATTAAACCGTAAAATAGGGTAAACACCATGAAAACCTTTTCTGCTACACCGGCAGATATTGATAAAAAATGGATCATCATCGACGCCGAAGGTGTCGTGCTGGGCCGTCTTGCATCAATCATCGCCATGCGCTTGCGCGGCAAGCACAAGCCAACGTTCACACCGTCCATGGATATGGGCGACAATGTGATTGTGATCAACGCTGAAAAAATCCAGCTGACGGGTAAAAAACGCAGCGACAAGATTTATTACTGGCACACGGGCCATCCGGGCGGCATTAAACAGCGCACGGCCGAGCAAATTCTGGAAGGTAAATTTCCAGAGCGTATCGTGACCAAGGCTGTTAAACGCATGTTGCCGGGCAACCGTTTGGCGCGCGTTCAGATGACGAACTTGCGTGTTTATACAGGTGCAGCGCATCCGCATGAGGCACAAAACCCGGAAGTTCTGGATGTAAAAGCCATGAACGCCAAAAACACACGGAGCCAGTCATGACCGAAGAAATCAAATCACTCGACGATCTGAATGAAGTCGTTACAGGCATCGAAACGGGCACTGAAAATGCAGCCGCAACTGTAGAGGCCGCTATTTTACGCGAGGCTGTGCGCGATGAATTTGGCAGATCCTACGCCACTGGTAAACGTAAAGATGCGGTTGCGCGGGTCTGGATCAAACCGGGTTCTGGCAAGGTGACTGTGAATGGTCGCGATATGGCTAAATATTTTGCCCGTCCGGTGTTGCAAATGATCTTGCGCCAGCCCTTTACTGTGGCCGGTGTTGAAGGCGAATTTGATGTGGTTGCAACGGTAAAAGGTGGCGGTTTGTCAGGCCAGGCCGGCGCGGTAAAGCACGGTATTTCCAAAGCGTTGCAGGTTTATGAGCCATCGCTTCGCGGTGCGCTGAAAGCTGCCGGATTCTTGACCCGCGATAGCCGTGTGGTTGAGCGTAAGAAATATGGCCGTCGCAAAGCGCGTCGTAGCTTCCAGTTCTCTAAACGCTAGGTTTTAGAGCACAGAAATTCGGAAAGGCGGGGTTTTATCCTCGCCTTTTTTATTTGTGTAAGCCCATGTTTCAAAAGGGATTCTATGCCTTCGGCGAGGATATTTATGGAACAATAATAAGGTTACTTGTCAGGGGGGATCAGGCCAAGTCCGCGCAGATAAATTCCGATGCCGCTTTCCAATAAATCTTCGGCTGGAAACGGGCTTTGGGTGCCGGGGGATCCACGGGAAAACAGCTCTACTACCCCGTGGCTCATGGCCCAGATGTGGGCGGCAACCATTGAGGCGGGCGGACGTTTTTCGATAGGCATGTGGCTGGTGATTTGCTCGGCCGCCAGTTCCAGCTGCCCTAGGGAATATTGGGCGGCACGGGCCAAATCCGGGGTGCTGTTAATTGAAATGCCACTTTCAAACATCGCAATATAATGCCCCGGATATTTACGCGCAAAGGCCAGATAGGCCCGCCCGGTTCGCTCAAACGCCATCAGGCCAGTGTTGTTTTTACTGCTGGCATATTCCATCAGATCACCGAATATTTTATAGCCTTCAAGGGCCGCGCCTGCAATCAAATCTTCGCGACCTTTGAAGTGTCGATAAACCGCGGCGGGGGTAACACCGGCCTGTTTGGCGGCCTCCGATAGAGTGAAACCGGTTGGCCCTTTTTGCTCGATCAGGGTCAGGGCGGCCTCGACCAAGGCTTGGCGCAAATTGCCGTGATGATAGCCGCGTTTGCGCATTTAATCCGCCCAGATTTCTGGCCCGCCACAAATTTTATCATCCGGTGTGCAGGCAATTTTGTCATCCTTGCCGTCATAATCAACAGGCGCAAGCACGGCCCGGATGGCCGCAATACGGGCGCGGCGTTTATCATCGGCGCGGATCACGGTCCAAGGGGTGGTATCATTGTGGCTGCGCTCAAACGTTTCTTTTATCGCGGCTGAATAGGCATCCCATCGTTTCAGCCCCTCCACATCGATCCAGCTGAGTTTCCATTGTTTGAGCGGGTTTTTTTCGCGGGCGAGAAAACGGCGCAATTGCTCGGCGCGTCCGACATTTAACCAGATTTTAGTGAAATGGATACCCTCGTCCACCAGCATTTCCTCAAATTCCGGTAATTGCCAGAAAAAACTGTGGCGTTGCCGGGGGGTGCAAAATTCAAACACATGCTCGACCACGGCGCGATTGTACCATGAGCGATCAAACAAAGTGATTTCACCGCCCGCCGGTAAATGCGAGACGTAGCGTTGGAAATACCACTGGGTTGTCTCGCGATCCGAAGGTTTGGAAAGCGCTACAACACGGGCCACCCTTGGATTAAGGTTTTCTCGTATCCTCTTGATACTGCCACCTTTTCCAGCGGCATCCCGCCCCTCGAAGATGGTGCAGATACGTTGGTTTTTAGCTTTGACCCAAGACTGGAATTTAACCAGTTCAATCTGTAGCGCGGCCATGGTATTTTCATATTCATCGCGTTTCATGCGTGTTTCATATGGGAAATTCTCGGTCAGGATTTCTTTTTTACCAACACCCTGAATAGCGCTGCGCAGCTCTTTTGGTGCGGTTTTGTGGTAAAACTCTGAAATGGCACCATCAAAAGGTAAAATCATATTAATCTCCTTTTTAACCACGTAAATCTGTCATTTTCGAGCCAATCATAGCCTGATCAAACGGCGTGGTCAGGTAAATTTCGCTGATCCAGTTGGTATAAAGCAAATGCCCGTGACTGCGCCAGCGATTTAGCGGCGGGTGCGTAGGATCATCATTCGGGTAGTAATTTTTGGGCAGGTTTACCGGTTTTCCGGTGGCTAGATCACGGTCATATTCGGCCTTTAAACTGTTTGTATCATATTCGAAATGGTTGAAAATATAAACAGCGCGATGGGCGTCATCCTGCACCAGACAAGGGCCAACCTGATCGCTGCCAAGCAATGTAGTCAGCCCGTTTGCCGCGTTAATTTCACTTTGGCGCATTTCGGTCCAGCGCGAAACCGGAATGATACAATCATCAGAAAAACCGCGCAGATAATGCGAGGCCGGCGACAGGTTTTGATGCCTGAAACAGCCAAATGCTTTTTGGTCCAGCATGTGTTTATCAATCCCGTGGAAATGGTTAATCATCGCCATGCCACCCCAGCAAACCCCGAATGTGGAATGCACATTTGTTTGGGTCCAGTCAAAGATCTCGCGCAGCTCATCCCAATAGGTTACATCGCTAAATGGCAAATGTTCAATCGGGGCGCCGGTGATGATTAGCCCGTCAAACTTTTGGTTCTTAACATCTTGAAATGGTTGGTAAAATTCTCCCATATGCGAGGCAGAAGTGTTTTTGCTGGTATGTTCAGACATCCGGATCAAGGTTAATTCAACCTGTAATGGTGTGGCCCCGATCAAGCGGGCAAACTGGGTTTCAGTCTGGATTTTTTGCGGCATCAGGTTTAGCAGACCGATTTTCATTGGTCGAATATCCTGACGATCCGCTTGGGATCTAGCCATCACCATCACGCCTTCGTTTGCCAAAGTATCAAAAGCGGGCAGGTTGGAGGGGATCCGTATCGGCATGGTTAATATCCTAATTCGCAGCGGTAATTGCGTGTGAAATCAACGCGTTGAAATCATCGGCACCGCTAATATTGGCCACGTCTTGGGCCGCAATGCTGACGCCCCAATTATCGGCCATAGCCTGATAGCGCGGCTGACGGTGGCGCAGGGCCTCGGCGTAACCCCAGCGGATAAAGGCATCCGGGTCTACCTGATCGGGCGTTTGGTTTTGTGCGGTCAGATAACGCTGCCACATATCCTGCATGGTTTGGGCGGGATAATACATCGGCTTTGGATCGGCATCAAAACGCTTGGTTAATTCATCGGCATGCGCATCTGTGCCCTTGATCCAGACCAGCAGCAGGTTTTGCGACATGTGGTTTAAAACGGGATCGTTTTTATCATCGGGGTTCACGACTTCGCAGATGGATCCGCCGGTGTCACAGATAAAATTATCATAGTTATAAAGGCTTTGCGCGCGGTTTATAAAGTGACCACTGTCCAGCAGTGTGCTGATTTCGGCCGCTTTATGCTGGGCTTGGCGGCGCATATATTCGCCAAATTCCAGCCCGCCAAGCCGCGCCGCGCCCGGTTTTCCCAGATATGTCGACAGCGGTGCCAGGTTTTCAAAGCTGATATTCGAGGAAATATCAATGCTGTCGGTTTTTAATAATTGGGCCAAAAACGGATTTTTCATCGCCTCGCGTTTGAAATTATCAACGATGAATTCGCCCATATACCGCGTGCCGATACGGTAATCCACGCTGTAGTGAAACCAGTTTCCGGTGGCGCGCAAGATATTGGCAACATAGGTTTTACCAAGCCCCGACATGCCAAAAAGCGCGATGCGTTTATGGCGGGCGTTATTCCAGTCGGCGGCGGTTTTATAGATCATGGTTTAGCCCTTTGAAATGCTTACATCTTGGTAAAGATTGCGCAGGCCAGGGTCAAACAAAAAGCCCCGCCGGATGATGGGCGGGGCTTTGAAAATCATTGTGACCGGCAAAAGATCAGAAACTGTAGCCGATTTTAAATCCAGCAGCCACCGCATGATTGTTGGTGAAATTCGCCGCTGTAGTCGTGCCATCAAGCGTTGTTTGCGCATCACCAATATCAACATAACGAATGCCGGCGGTGATTTTCATGTTTCCT
>CAYSBD010000131.1:0-4998 GCA_964429175.1 uncultured Marinosulfonomonas sp. | reverse complement strand
AAGACCGACCGCATTATGACACGTCTTTGGACCAAGATTAAAACCGGCCACTAGGCACTGGAATTTTCCTGCTGTCTCTATAAAACGTGGCAGCAGGAACCAGAATTGGGGGCAGCGTTGGACAAGCCACAAAAAATTTCAGAAGGGGCAAAACCGTGGCTTGAGAAAAGCCAGACCCCGTTTATCCGCATCACAAATATTACCAAAAATTTCGGGGATTCTGTGGTGGTTGATAATGTTTCGCTCGATATTTATCGCGAGGAGCTGTTTTGTCTGCTTGGCGGATCGGGCTGTGGCAAAACCACGTTGCTGCGCATGTTGGCGGGCTTTGAGCAACCGAGCAGCGGCAGCATTGAAATTGACGGTCAGGACATGGCCAACGTGCCTGCCAATCTGCGCCCGACAAATATGATGTTTCAATCATACGCACTATTTCCGCACATGAATGTTGAAAAAAACATTGGATACGGGTTGCGGCGTGACGGTGTTAGTGCCGCAGAAACCGCCGATCGGGTGGCCGAAATGATCAAGCTGGTTCAGCTCGAGGGTTTGGGTGGACGCAAACCAAACCAGCTGTCTGGCGGTCAACAACAACGCGTGGCACTTGCCAGATCTCTGATCAAACGGCCTAAATTATTGTTGCTGGACGAACCATTGGCAGCGCTGGATAAAAAGCTGCGCGAGGAGACCCAGTTTGAGTTGATAAACATCCAGGAAAAGCTGGGCGTGACATTTATTGTGGTGACGCATGATCAGGAAGAAGCCATGACGCTGGCCAGCCGCATCGGTGTGATGCAGCAGGGCAATTTGATCCAAGTCGGCGAGCCGCGCGATATTTACGAATTTCCGCAAAGCCGGTTTGTGGCTGATTTTATCGGCTCGGTAAATCTGTTTGAGGGTCGCGTGATCGAGAGCGGCAAAAGCCATGTGCGGATTGACTGTGAAAATGCGGGCTGTGAAATTCTGGTTTCGCACGGGGTTAGCTGCACGCAAGGCCAGAAATTATGGGTTGCCGTGCGGCCCGAAAAGATGACGATTTCAATGGATAAACCGGAGCAAAATCAGAACATGCTCAGGGGTATGGTCGATGAAGTTGCCTATCTGGGCGATCAATCGGTTTACCGTGTGTTGCTGGATAACGGTCAGATGTTGCGCATGAGCCGGCCAAACCTGTCGCGCGTTCAGGATAGCGCGATCAGCTGGGATGACATCGTTTATCTGACGTGGGCGGATGATGCGGGCGTGGTTTTGTTTCAATGAATGCGCGCGCCGATCAAGCACCAAAACCCGGTTTGGGCCAACGCCTGAACCGGCGGATTAATCTGCGCGCCCGCAGTTTTGTGATTGCGGTGCCGTTTTGGTGGCTGATTATTTTCTTTCTGGCCCCGTTTGCGGTGGTGCTAAAAATTTCGTTTTCCGAGGCAATCATCGCCCGCCCGCCTTACGCGCCCCTTATCCGGTGGACATCTGACGGGCTGCCACAGCTAAAGCTGAACTTTTCAAACTACATGTTTTTACTAGAAGACAGCTTGTATTTTGCGGCCTTCTGGTCGTCGATCAAGATTGCGTTTTTCTCTACCATATTTGCCCTGCTGATCGCCTATCCGATGGCTTATTTTATCGCCCGATCCCCTGCGCGGCGGCGTAATATTTTGCTGCTTTTGGTGATACTGCCGTTCTGGACATCATTTTTATTGCGGGTTTATGCTTGGATCGGCATCCTGAAACCCAGCGGGATTTTGAACCACATATTACTGTCTGCGGGTATTATTTCAGAGCCGATCATCATGATGCAAACCGCATTTTCGGTCTATGTCGGCATCGTTTACACATATCTGCCGTTCATGATTTTGCCGCTATTTTCAACATTGGTAAAACAGAATCCATCCTTGCTCGAGGCCTCGACAGATCTTGGCGCCAGCCCCACCAGCAGTTTTTTCCGCATCACCCTGCCGCTATCAATAAACGGCATTATCGCAGGCTCGATGCTGGTTTTCATTCCGGTGATCGGCGAATTTGTGATCCCGGCGTTGCTGGGCGGGCCGGACACTTTAATGATCGGCAGGGTGCTCTGGGATGAATTCTTTCGCAACCGCGATTGGCCGATGGCGTCGGTTGTGGCGATTGTCATGTTGGTCCTGCTTTTGATCCCGATCATGCTGTTGCGCAACGCACAAATCGCCAGTCACGAAGCCGAGGCAAGGTCATGAAACAGCGCTCATGGTTTTTGATAATTTCCACCACGCTTGGTTTTGCTTTTTTATATGTGCCGATTATTTCGCTGGTATTTTACAGCTTTAACAAAAGCAAACTGGTAACCGTCTGGGGCGGATTTTCGACCAAATGGTATGCTGAATTATTCAATGACCCACAGATTTTAGCCGCGGCATGGGTCAGTTTGAAAATCGCTTTTATCAGCGCCTCGCTGGCATTGGTGCTGGGAACATTGGCCGCATTTGTGCTGGTTCGGTTCGCCCGTTTCAGGGGAAAGACCCTGCTGGGAGGCATGATTTCAGCGCCATTGGTGCTGCCGGATGTGATTATCGGGCTGTCTTTATTGTTGTTATTTGTGGCGATGGAGGCAACCTTCGGCTGGCCCTCGGGGCGCGGAATAACCACGATTATCATCGCGCACACCACGTTTTGCATGGCTTATGTCGCCGTGGTGGTGCAATCGCGCCTGATCGGTATGGACAAAAGCCTGGAGGAAGCCGCGCTGGATTTGGGCGCGCGCCCCGTGCGGTTGTTTTTTGACATCACCTTGCCGGTAATTTCGCCGGCGCTGGTTTCGGGCTGGTTGTTGTCGTTCACCTTGTCGCTGGATGATTTGGTGATCGCCAGCTTTGTGTCAGGTCCCGGCGCCACGACCCTGCCGATGGTGATTTTTTCCAAAGTCCGGCTTGGCGTCAGCCCGGAAATCAATGCGCTGGCAACGATACTTATCGCCATTGTCGCCATCGGTGTAGTCATTGCGGCTTTTGCGATGAGACCACAGAAACGTTCGTAAAAGGCCCCGCGAACACAAGGTTTGCGGGGCCTGTTTTTATAGCTCTTCGATCAGCGCAGGAACGGCCTCGAATAAATCGGCGACAAGACCGAAATCGGCGACTTGAAAAATCGGCGCGTCTTCGTCTTTGTTGATTGCCACGATGATTTTGCTGTCTTTCATCCCGGCCAGATGCTGAATCGCACCGGAAATTCCGACCGCGATATAAAGATCGGGCGCAACCACTTTGCCGGTTTGGCCAACCTGCCAATCGTTGGGCGCATAGCCGGAATCAACCGCCGCACGCGAGGCACCAACAGCGCCGCCCAGTTTGTCGGCCAGCTTTTCGACCAGCTGGAAATCATCCTCGGATCCCAGACCGCGACCACCAGAAACAACCACGCCCGCACTTGTCAGCTCGGGGCGATCGCTTTGGGCAACCTTGTCCTCAACCCATTCCGACAGGCCGGAATTTGCAACGGGCGAAATGCTTTCCACCGCAGCCGAGCCGCCATCAGATGCCGCATCAAAGCTGGTGGTGCGGATGGTCAGAACTTTTTTATTGTCCGATGATTTCACTGTTTGAATGGCATTGCCCGCGTAAACCGGGCGGGAAAATGTTTCGCCATCAACGACAGCCGAAACATCGGAAATCACCATCACATCCAGCAGCGCCGCAACCCGCGGCATCACGTTTTTTGCCCCCGAAGTTGCCGGTGCAATAATGTGGTCGTAATCCGCGGCCAACGATACCATCAGATCGGCAAGCGGCTCGGCCAGATCATGGCCATAAGCCGCGTCATCGGCGCATAAAACCTTGACCACACCGTCCAGTTTGGCCGCCGCTTGGGCCGCGCCACCGCAACCGTCACTGGCGCATAAAATCGTCACATCGCCCAGCGCCTTGGCTGCCGTCAGCGTTTTGGCGGTCGCGCCCACGGATAATTCACCGCCGACAACCTCTGCTAATAATAAAACAGCCATTATACAGCCCCCGCTTCTTTTAGTTTCGCAACAAGTTCAGCCACATCGGCAACCTTGATACCGGCGGCACGCGCGCTCGGTTCGCCTGTTGAAATAATTTCCAGACGCGGGCTGACATCGACGCCATAATCAGCGGCTGTTTTTTGATCCAGCGGCTTTCTTTTGGCCTTCATGATATTTGGCAATGACGCATAACGCGGCTCGTTCAGGCGCAGATCAACCGTGATAATCGTCGGCATTTTCACCTTGATGGTTTGCAGGCCGCCATCAATTTCGCGGGTCACAATGGCGTGATCCCCATCAATTTCGACCTCGGAGGCAAAAGTGGCCTGCGACCAGCCCAGCAATGCCGACAGCATTTGGCCGGTGGCGTTCATGTCGTTATCAATCGCCTGTTTTCCGGCCATAACCAGATCGGGTTTTTCTTCGTCCACCACGGCCTTTAGAATCTTGGCAACGGCCAGCGGTTCGATATCCAGATGCACATCATCGGTCGCGACCACCAAAATAGCACGATCCGCACCCATAGCCAAAGCCGTGCGCAGCGTTTCCTGGGCCTGTTTAACCCCGATGGAAACGGCGACAACTTCTGTAACCTTGCCTGCTTCGCGCAGACGGATGGCCTCTTCGACGGCAATTTCGTCAAATGGGTTCATCGACATTTTAACATTGGCAAGATCGACACCGGTTCCGTCCGCTTTGACACGAACTTTCACGTTATAATCGATCACGCGTTTGACTGGCACTAGCACCTTCATATGCGTTTTCTCCTAAATTATCCCACTTCATTTGGGATTGAAATTATGCTCTCGTAAGATTGTTAGCCGAGCAAGGCACAAGAAAACAGGGGGAAAATAACATAAATCAATTTTGCGACGCCGCGTTTTGTTCTTTTCGGCCATTGCACAGAAAATAGCACAGAAAATAGCATGGAGAACAATGCAGGAAGATTATCCGCCGTCAGAGTTTTTGGTTCCAGAGGCGGGGTAATTTAAGCGAGTATTTGGTTCATCTGATCGGTTTCATCA
>CAYSBD010000130.1:0-5022 GCA_964429175.1 uncultured Marinosulfonomonas sp. | reverse complement strand
GTGATTTCACAATCAATGACCAGGTTCCGGCCTCGGTTCGGTCCCGAATTATGTAACCCCAAAAGGTTTCAACATGCTTAACAGACGCCTTGTGGTCAGGATCTGCATTCTGCATTTTGGCAAAGCTAATGGGGTCAGGCACTGCATTCATCGGACGTTCCTCCGGTTGATCTGTTTCAAGTTGATTATTGCGGCCAATTCGGGCAAAATTCAGGCAAATCCGGCGCATTTTTTGGGCCACAAACTGGGACGCGAATATGGCCTTGCCCAAACCGCGTTTGGCGCTTGCATGAACACCCCCGACCCCTTATAAGGCAGCTTCCTTTGTCGCATTAATTTGGAACCGGCGTAGTCTCTCGTGGGTGGGTCGCGGCCAAAGGTTAGCCCGCCCTTTGAAATACGCATTAAATATGAATAGGAGCTAACATGCCGCTTTATGAGCATGTCCTCATCGCGCGTCAGGATCTTTCCAACACGCAAGCCGAGGGTTTAATCGAACATTTTGGTGCAGTCCTTGCCGATAACGACGGCAAACTCGTGGATAGCGAGTATTGGGGCGTCAAAACAATGGCCTATAAAATCAACAAAAACCGCAAAGGGCATTATGCTTTTCTGCGCTCGGATGCACCTGCGCCGGCCGTTCAGGAAATGGAGCGTCTGATGCGTCTGCATGATGATGTGATGCGTGTTCTGACCATCAAGGTTGACGAGCACAAAGACCTTCCAAGCGTGCAAATGCAAAAACGCGAAGAGCGCGGCGACCGCCGTCCCCGTCGTTAATTCGGTTTAAGAAAAGGATTTAACCCATGGCTTCTAAACCATTTTTCCGCCGTCGCAAGGTCTGCCCGTTTTCCGGTGACAAAGCCCCTGCGATTGATTACAAAGACGTTCGCACCCTGCAGCGTTATATTTCCGAGCGTGGCAAAATCGTGCCATCGCGCATAACGGCCGTTTCGGCCAAGAAACAACGCGAGCTGGCCCGTGCGATAAAACGCGCGCGCTTCCTCGCCCTGCTGCCATACGCAGTGAAATAAGGAGAGCATCATGCAAGTTATCCTAATGGAACGCGTTGCCAAACTTGGTCAAATGGGCGACGTTGTAAGCGTAAAGCAAGGCTTTGGACGCAACTTTTTGCTGCCCCAAGGCAAAGCAATGCGCGCATCCGCCGCCAACATCGCCCAGTTCGAGACCCAAAAAGCCCAACTGGAAGCGAATAATCTGGAAACCAAAGGCGAAGCTGAAAAGCTGGCTGATAAGCTGAATGGCCAACAATTCGTGGTGATTCGCACAGCCTCTGACGCCGGATCGCTTTATGGTTCTGTCACCGTGCGCGATGCGGCCGATGCGGCCACCGCCGAAGGTTTCACGGTTGATCGCAAACAGGTTATCCTGAGCGCGCCAATCAAAGAGCTGGGCCTGCATCTGGTTACAATTCGTCTGCACCCCGAAGTTGACGCCACAATCGAGCTGAATGTGGCCCGCTCATCCGAGGAAGCCGAGCTGCAAGCCGCTGGTAAATCGGTTGCCGAACTGGCCGCCGAAGCCGAAGCCGAAGCCGAGTTCGAAATTGCCGAGCTGTTTGACGATATCGGCGCAGCTGCATCAGATGACGATGATCTGGGCGACGCTGCACCGCTTAAAGCTGAATCTGACGACGACGCCTAAGTCTGACATCAAATCTGTCACAAAAAACAAAGCCGCGCCGGATTGAATTCCGACGCGGCTTTTTACTTTTAGTACCGGAATTTTTAGCGGATATTAAACAGGTTTTTACCCACCCCCAGTGTTAGCACGCCACCATGGCAAGTGCCGCTGAAATCTTTTGCCAACCAGTGATGCCCGCCCGTTGAATCAAACCCGACCTGCTCACCGGGTAATATACCGGCCATTTCGACATTGTGGCCATTATAGTCGATCCAGTAAATCGTAACAGCCGCATCGGTTAAATTTACAAATTCGACCTCGCCCCAATCTTGGGCATCAGGCGAACGGTAGCTGCCATAGGCAGGGCAACCGGCCCCCATGCGGGCCGCATCGCTTTCAACCGGTTGTTTTATGGCTGGTTTTGGCGGCGTTCCGGGTTGTGCCGCAGGCGCGACTGCAACGGGCCCCTTGGCAAATCCGACAGCATTATAGCGGCCAACACATTCCTGCACCTTAAGAATTGCCGCAGTTGTACCGCGCAATGGTATCATGTGGCGGTTATTTTCCATCTCCACCCATAGTTTTTTACCATTGGCCAATGCTTGCACCCAGGAATACTGAATTTGGGCACCGGCAAATTCACCGTTTGATGTGGCCTGCAAAACATCGCTATAACGATCAAGATCCATATCAATGCTAACCCGGGCTCCATTGGGCAAATTTGTCCGAAAGCCCAACGCCCAGATATTATTGCTGGAATTCAGCAAAACCATACCAAATGTCTGGTTTGGCCGCATCATCCCACAGCCGGTAAAAGCACCGTTTTCGGCCGAGGCAAACACATCCCATCCCCGAACGCTACTATAGAGTTTTTCCTCATTCATAGCCAAAGCCGGGCTGGCAAACGTTGTAAACATTGCGCCCATTATTAAGAGTTTCTTTAACGACATAATCTTATCCAGTTCTTGCGTTCAAACCACATCTTAAACACATAATTAATTGCAAAGAAAGGGGATGTATTTTCATCGTGAACCGTTATAAATTTGGCATGACGAGCCCGTAATTGGCAATATAGCCTGACGATTTAATTTCAAGTCCACTGTCAGGCTATAATTGTGTAAATTTTCGCTATACCAAATGCAAAACGGGCCGCTGGTTTAGGGCGACCCGTAGTGCTTTGGATTTATTCAGACGATGTCTGCTTTAGTCTTCTTCCAAAGCTTTCAGCGCTTCTTCCAGCTCATCCTTGCTGATTTCTTTTTCGGTCATTTCCGCCAGCTCGAACACATAATCGATGACTTTGTCTTCAAAGATCGGCGCGCGCATTTGTTGCTGCATTTCAGCGTTTTTCTGAATGAATTCAAAATACTCACGCTCTTGACCCGGATATTGACGCGCCTGCTCCATCACAGCCTGCTGCATTTCGGCATCGGTTACTTCAACCTTGGCCTGCTGGCCCAGTTCAGCCAACAAAAGCCCCAGTTTTACGCGGCGCACAGCCAGCTTTGTGTGCTCGTCCGTGGCTTTGATTTCAGGGTGATCATGGCCCTGAACATCCGGGTTATCCTCATGCCACAGCTGATGCGCAATCTGGCCCGCTTCGGCCTCGACCAAAGATGGCGGCAGATCGAAATCAACCACTTTGTCCAACGCGTCCAGCAAGTTACGCTTGGCAATCGCACGCGCCGCATTGCCATATTCGGAGATCAAACGCTCGGTGATTTGCTTGGTCAAATCGGCCAGATCCTTGGCACCCAATTGCGTGGCCAGCGCGTCATTTATTTCGGCATCCACAGGCTTTTTCACAGCCTTGACCTTACAGGCAAAAACCGCGTCCTTGCCGGCCAGATTCTCGGCACCGTATTCGGCCGGGAACGTCACTTTTACGTCCAGCGCGTCGCCAATCCTGGCACCAACCAGCTGCTCTTCAAAACCCGGAATGAAACTGCCCGATCCCAGAACCAGCGGGAAATCTTCGGACGCGCCGCCGTCAAACAGCTCGCCATCCACAGTGCCGGAAAAATCAAAAGTCATCTGATCGCCATCTTCGGCTTTGGCACCCTCTTTGCGGTCCTCAAAATTAGTCGCATTCTTGGCGATATTTTTCAGCGCATCGTCAATATCGGCGTCTTCAACCTTGACCACCAGCTTTTCAAGCTCGATTTTCTTCAGATCAGGGATCGTGATCGGCGGTAATGCCTCGTAGGACATATCGACCAGAATATCGTCGCCCTCTTTCCATTCCTCGTTGGTCATCGCCACTTCAGGCTTCATCGCCGAGCGCTCGCCACTGTCTTCAAAATGCTTGGAAATCGCGCCATCGACAGCTTCCTGCATGGCTTCGCCCATCACTTTGGGACCGTATTGTTTTTTCAACAATGCCATCGGAACCTTGCCCTTGCGAAAACCCTTCATTTCGATTTCGGGCTGGGCCTCGAGCAGTTTTTCGTTAACCTTGGCTTCCAGATCTGCGCCGGGAATGGTGATTTGGTAGGCGCGTTTCAGGCCTTCGTTCAGGGTCTCTTTGACCTGCATGGTAGATGTCCTTTTGTAACAAAATGGGCCGCACGGTTTTCGCGCGGTGAAAATAGATCACAGACCTAATATGCGCAAGGCTGCGTGCGTGCAAGGCAAAAGGCGTGAAATTCAGCGCTTGAGTTTGGCGCAGATTGGCGCATAAAACAGCAAAGCCAGTGAAGGGGCCAAAATGAAAATCGCCAGCTTTAACATCAACGGCATCAAAGCCCGGATTAACGCTTTGCCCGAGTGGTTGATTGAGCGCGCCCCCGACGTGGTTTTATTGCAGGAAATCAAGACGGTAGACGAAGGTTTTCCAGCTGAAATATTCGAGGATATGGGTTATAATGTCGAAGTGCATGGCCAAAAATCCTTCAACGGGGTGGCGATTCTGTCGAAATTACCGCTTGAGGATGTGTGCCGTGGCCTGCCCGGTGATGACACCGACACGCAGGCCCGCTGGATCGAGGCCACGGTGATGGGTCAGCGGCCAATTCGGGTTTGCGGGCTGTATTTACCCAATGGCAACCCTGTTCCGGGGCCGAAATATGACTATAAACTGGACTGGATGGCGCGGCTTTATCGGCGCGCAGAGCAATTGATGGCATCCGACGAGCCTGCCTTGATGGCCGGCGATTTCAACATCATCCCCCAAGCCGAGGACGCGGCCCGCCCCGGGATTTGGCGTGAGGATGCCCTGTTTCGCCCCGAAAGCCGCGCGGCTTGGCGCAAAATCGTTAATCTGGGTTTCACCGAGGCCTTTCGCGCCCGGGTTCATGGCCCTGAACATTACAGTTTCTGGGATTATCAGGCCGGAGCCTGGAACAAAAACCACGGCATCCGCATTGATCATTTCCTGCT
>CAYSBD010000129.1:0-5125 GCA_964429175.1 uncultured Marinosulfonomonas sp. | reverse complement strand
AAACCTATGCAATTGGATCAAAAAGAACGGTATTCTAAAGCCAGAAGCCTAGACAGTTCCTGTGGTGGATTTGGTACCTTTGTTGGGATAGACCCATTTTCCAATCCGAAATCGGGCATTATGCGGCAGGCACATAAATGGCGCCTCACGGAGCGGATCTCCACCTGACTTGCCTTGCACATTTTAGCGCAAACGGGCAAAACATGCGTCATGGCCAAACTTTATTTTCATTACTCCACCATGAATGCCGGCAAATCGACGATTTTGTTGCAGGCCTCGTATAATTACCGCGAGCGCGGCATGCAGACTTATCTGATGACCGCACGGCTGGACAATCGCGCCGGACAGGCCCGCATTGCGTCGCGCATCGGCATCGAAGATAGCGCCGACACGTTTCAGCCCGACGAAGATCTGTTTGCCAAAATCAAGGCACGGCTGGCAAGCGGGCCTTGCAGTTGTGTCTTTATTGACGAGGCCCAGTTTTTGCAAAAAGCCCAAGTCTGGCAACTGGCCCGCGCAGTTGATGATCTGGGCGTGCCGATTATGTGCTATGGTTTGCGGGTTGATTTCAGGGGTGAATCATTTCCGGGATCGGCGGCTTTGCTGGCGCTGGCCGATGAAATGCGCGAGGCCCGCACGATTTGTCATTGCGGCAAAAAAGCCTCGATGGTGGTGCGCACCGATGAGGCCGGCAATGTTTTGCGCGATGGAGATCAGGTCCAAATCGGCGGCAATGAAACCTATCTTTCGCTTTGCCGCCGTCACTGGCGCAAGGCGATGGGCGAAATTTAAACCATGGCGCGCCTGCCAATTGATGATGCCCTGCCGGCGCTGATTGCGGCACTTCGCAGCAAAGGGCGCGCGGTGTTGCAGGCTCCACCGGGGGCGGGCAAAACCACGCGCGTTCCTTTGGCGATGCTTGAGGCCAATCTTTGCAAAGGCCGCATTTTAATGCTGGAGCCGCGCCGGCTGGCCACACGGGCCGCGGCCGAACGCATGGCTCAAACCCTGGGCGAAAATATAGGCCAAACAGTGGGTTACCGCATTCGTGGCGAGGCCAAAATCAGCAAAAACACCCGCATCGAAGTGGTCACCGAAGGCATTCTGACCCGGATGTTGCAAACCGATCCATCGCTTGAAGGCATCGGCGCGGTGATCTTTGATGAATTTCACGAGCGTTCCTTAAACGCCGATCTGGGTCTGGCCCTGACGTGGGAAGTGCGCGGGGTCTTGCGCGAGGATTTGTTGATCGTGGTCATGTCGGCCACGCTGGACGCTGAACCGGTGGCAAAAATGCTGGATAATGCGCCGGTTATTACCTCCGAGGGGCGCAGTTTTTCTGTTGAAACCCGCTGGCTTGAACGCCCGCTGCTCAAAGCCAAACGCCTGCCCGATGCGGCGGCAGAATTGGTTCAAAAAGCGGTTAGTGAAACCAGCGGCGGCGTTTTGGTGTTTTTACCCGGCGAAGGGGAAATCCGTCGCGTGGCGGCAATGTTGGCCGATTTGCCCAAGGATTGTCAGGTTCACATGCTGTTTGGCGCGATGGATTTCAAAGCCCAGCGCGCCGCCATTTCCCCCGCCAAACAGGGGCGTAAAATTGTGCTGGCCACAGCGATTGCCGAAACCTCGCTGACGATCGAGGACATCCGTGTGGTCATTGATTGCGGTCAATCCCGGCGGGCGCGTTTTGATGCGGGGTCTGGCATGTCGCGGTTGGTGACCGAACGGGTGACAAAAGCCGAGGCCATCCAGCGGGCCGGTCGCGCTGGGCGGGTGGCAAAAGGGGTGTGTTACAAGCTTTGGACCAAGGGCGAGGAGGGCGCGATGGCCGCGTTTCCGCCTGCCGAAATTCAAGCCGCGGATTTGGCCGCTCTGGTGTTGGACTTGGCGCTTTGGGGGGCTGGAAATGTTGATAATCTGGCGCTGCTCACCCCGCCAAATCCGGGGGCCTACGCCAAGGCCAAAACGCTTTTGGCCACGCTGGGTGCGCTGGATGCAAACGGGCGGATAACCAAACACGGCCGCAAATTGGCACGCCTGCCCCTGCATCCGCGCTTGGCACATATGTTAACTTTGGCCGGACCACAGGCCGCGTTGTTCGCCGCGCTGTTGGCTGAGCGCGATCCGCTGCGGGGCGCGCCGGCTGATTTGACCTTGCGGATTCAGGCGCTGAAGGATCCAAAACGCTTTGCTCGCGAGCGCCCTTACGCGGTAAATATTGGCGCGGTTCATCGCATTCGGGCCGACGCAAAACGCTTGGGTTGCGGGGGGGATAAACCGGATTTGTCGGTTGGAGAAATGGCCGCTCTGGCCTACCCTGACAGGGTTGGATTGCGCCGCAAAGGTGATACGCCGCGTTGGGTTTTATCTGGAGGCAAGGGCGCGAACATGCGTGATGATGACCCGATGGCGGGCGCGCGTCTGATTGTGGCAACCGATTTGGATGGCGACGCCCGCGAGGCACGGATCAGGCAGGCGGTGCAAATTTCAGAGGCCGGATTGCGCGGGCTTTATGCAGGTCAAATGACATGGTTTGATCATTGCGAATGGTCGCGGCGCGAGCGGCGTGTGGTGTCGCGCCAGCAAGAGCGTTATGGCAGTTTAACGCTGGGCGATCGTATCTGGCGCGATGTTTCCGCCGATCTGGTTGCCCACGCAATGCTTGACGGGGTGCGTGATTTAGGCCTGCCATGGAACGATGCGGCGCGGCGGTTTCAGGCGCGGGTTTTGCTGGTGGACAGCTTGCCCGATTTCAGTGACGTGGCGCTGATGTTACGGATCCAGGAATGGTTATTGCCGCATCTTGCAGGTGTTAAAACAGCGGCTGATCTAAAAAGGCTGAGCCTGACAGAACCTTTACGTCAATCTTTGACGTGGGATCAGCAGCAGCAACTGGATCACGCAGCCCCGGCCCATTTCACCACACCTTTGGGCAGTAAAATTCCGATTGATTACAGTGGTGAGGCCCCCGAAATACGGCTGCGATTGCAAGAAATGTTCGGCGTCACCGTGCATCCGAAAATTGGCAAAACCGCTTTGCGCGTTACCCTGCTTTCACCGGCACGCAACGCTGTGCAAACCACGATGGACATTCCCGGTTTCTGGGCATCATCCTATGCGGACGTGCGTAAAGAAATGCGCGCGCGTTACCCCAAGCACCCATGGCCTGAAAACCCGACCAAAGCAGACCCAACCTTGCGCGCAAAACCACGCAGGAAATAAGCCTGATTATGGCTGCTTAACTGAGAACCTGGAGCGGCACTAAACCGTGACAAGACCACTGTGGTTGCACCGTTGGGGCGTAGATCTATAAATTCGGGGCCTCTATTTTAGCCAATTTTTAGATTGTAATTTTGCTAAAATAGGTTACCAAACACGCTATAAGCACCCCTTTGAAAGAGCTATTAAAATGAAAATTCTTATTGTTTTTGGAACCCGGCCCGAGGCAATAAAAATGGCGCCTGTCGTCAAAAAACTCCAAGCAACAAAAGGTTTTGAAACGCATGTTTGCGTCACGGCACAACACCGCGAGATGCTGGACCAGGTATTGTCTCTTTTTGATATTCGGCCCGAATTCGATCTGGATATTATGAAGCCGGGCCAAGATCTAACCGACATCACTGCCAACATAATTTTAGCATTGCGTGATATCCTCAAGAACGGAAATTATGATCGCTTGCTTGTGCATGGGGATACCACCACCACTATGGCCGCATCGATGGCAGCCTTTTATGCGCAAATTCCCGTTGGCCATGTCGAGGCCGGGCTTCGCACCGGAGATATTTATGCGCCTTGGCCTGAGGAAATGAACCGTATGATTGTTGGACGTATTGCTGATTTGCACTTTGCGCCAACAGAAACCGCACGCAAAAGTTTGCTGGCTGAAAATATTGACGATAGTAAAATATTTGTCACCGGTAATACTGTGATTGATGCTTTGCAGGATGTGGTTTCCCGCTTTGAGACAACGCCAGAATTAAACGCGAAAATGTTAGAAGAATTCCCGTTTATAGATCCTGATAAGCGGCTTATTTTGGTCACTGGCCATCGACGTGAAAATTTCGGCCAAGGCTTTGAAAATATTTGCCAGGCGCTCAAAGAAATCAGCGAGCAAAGTGACGCCCAAATTGTTTATCCTGTGCATTTAAACCCGAATGTTCAGGCGCCGGTCAAACGAATTATTGGCGGCAATAGCAAAGTTTTTTTGATTGACCCTCAAGAATACCTGCCTTTTGTTTGGCTAATGAACCGCTCTTATCTGATCATCACCGACTCTGGTGGTGTGCAAGAAGAGGCCCCTTCTTTAGGAAAACCCGTATTGGTAATGCGCAACACCACCGAACGCCCCGAGGCAGTCGATGCCGGCACTGCTTTGCTTGTTGGTACGGATACCGCCCGCATCAGAGACGAGGCCCTGCGTTTACTACAGAATGAAGCCGCCTATGCCGACATGGCACGCGCAATAAACCCTTACGGTGATGGAACGGCTTCGGCGCAAATTGCCACTGGTCTTGTCACGATTTAGTTCCGGTACTTAGCTCATTTCAGCAGGCATTGCTGTATTAACTTGAAGGCGGCACAATCGTGATAATAGCTCTAACGTCCCCGATCGCCATTCCTGCATCAAGGCCACTACTCGGCCGGTGATCTTAGATCTGACCCTACTATTTCGACCAGTTGGCCGCCATATTAATATTGATCAGGGTTTCATTCAGGCCACCAAACTAGCTGGTTCTGATTTTCTTTCATAAGCTTCGTCTGGCGTCAATATTGCGTGGGCCGACTGCGGGCGTTCAGTGTTCTAATCTGCCAGCCACGCCCGGATTCCTGCGCGAGTTTGCGAGCCAGTTTCAAATGCATTGTGATAGATGTATTGTGATATACCCCATTCACTCCAAAACCCGAAAGTTTTGGTTTGAGATTATGCGGAAGTTATCGGTGACTTGACTTCGGAAGTCGCGCCAGTATTTGGGCACCGTTTCGCGGAAGAACCTCAGGATTGCGGCGGTGAATTGCGTTGGCGCTGGATAACATCGGTTGTGGGTGACGTGGCGGTGCATGACGGCCCAAAGCCGCTCTATCGGGTTGAGGTGTGGGCAATAGGGCGGTAGCTGGATCAGGTGGA
>CAYSBD010000128.1:0-5185 GCA_964429175.1 uncultured Marinosulfonomonas sp. | reverse complement strand
ATCTGGATGTGATGACCTGTGTTTCGGTAAATGATCAGGTTTTGGCGATCACATCGTCGGTCAAGACGCATAATTTTTTCGGGCGCGCCTATATGGTGCCGGTTGGGGTTGCCCACAAAATCATTGTGCAAAATATGTTGAAGCGGTTGAAAAAACAGCTGAATGAAAATCTACAGGTTCTCCGGCTGCGCCATCCCCAACACATGATATCCGCCATCCACATGGATGATTTCTCCCGTGGTGCAGGCCCCCGCATCGGAGGCTAAATAAACAGCCGTGCCACCAACCGCCGCAAGCGTGGCGTTGGTGCGCAGCGGTGCGTTGGCCTCGGTGGAGCGGTAGGTTTTGCGCGCGCCGCCAATGGCTGCTCCGGCCAGTGTTTTCATCGGGCCGGGCGAAATGGCGTTCACGCGAATGCCGTCAGGGCCCAGATCATTGGCCAGATAACGCACGGCCGATTCCAGCGCTGCCTTGGCCACCCCCATCACGTTGTAAAATGGCGTGACGCGGTTTGAGCCTTGGAAGGTTAGCGTCAGGATTGTGCCGCCCTCATTCATCAAAGGTGCTGCGCGCCGCGCCACGTCGATCAGCGAATAGCAGGAAATATCCAGCGAGTTTTTGAAATTGGCGCGGCTGGTGTTAACGAAGCGGCCGGTCAGCTCGTTCTTGTCGGAAAACGCCAGCGCGTGCACGACAAAATCCAGCCCGCCCCATTCCTTTTCGATCTTGGCAAAAGCCGCGTCCATCGAGGCATCATCGGTCACATCCACATCGACCAGAATGTTCGCGCCCAAAGATTCGGCCAACGGCGCAACCCGTTTTCCGAACGCATCACCCTGATAGGTAAAGGCCAGTTCGGCACCTTGGGCGGCCATGGCCGAGGCAATTCCCCATGCGATCGAGCGGTTATTGGCGACGCCCATAATCAGGCCGCGTTTGCCTTTTAACGAATCTGCCATGTTTAAAAACTACCCGTGATATTTGCTCATGGCGATGGTGCCGTTGGTGCCACCAAAGCCAAAGCTGTTTGAAATAACCGTATCAAGCCCTGCATTTTCAACGAATTCGGTGCAGATTTCATCGGCGTGAATTTCCGGGTCAAGTTCGGTGATATTGGCGGATGGCGCAATGAAATCGCCGTCCATCATGATCAGGCTGTAAATCGCCTCGTGCACGCCCGCCCCGCCCAAACAGTGGCCGGTTAGTGATTTGGTCGAAGTGATCGGCGGGGTGTTGCCCTCGCCAAACACAGCGCGCACGGCCTTGACTTCGGTGACGTCACCCGCAGGCGTCGAGGTGCCGTGGGCGTTGATGTAATTCACCTTGCGATCGCCGATTGTTGACATGGCCAACTGCATCGAGCGCTGCGCACCTTCGCCCGATGGTGCCACCATATCGTGGCCGTCCGAGGTGGCGCCGTAGCCGGTGACTTCGGCGTAGATTTTCGCGCCGCGCGCCAATGCGTGCTCTAATTCCTCCAGCACCAACACACCGCCGCCGCCCGAAATCACGAAGCCGTCGCGGGTGGCGTCAAAGGCGCGGCTGGCCGTTTCGGGTGTGTCGTTATATTTGCTGGACATGGCACCCATGGCGTCAAACAGGCACGACAGGGTCCAGTCCAGTTCCTCGCCGCCGCCGGCAAAAACGATGTCTTGTTTGCCGAACTGGATTTGCTCAACCCCGTTGCCGATGCAATGCAGGGATGTGGTGCAGGCCGAGGTGATGGAATAGTTCACGCCCTTGATTTTAAAGGGTGTTGCAAGGCAAGCCGAGTTGGTGGACGACATGCAGCGCGTCACCATAAATGGCCCCATGCGTTTGGGCGCGCCTTTTTCCTTGACCATTTTATGGGCGTGGAAAAAATTCGAGGTGGAAGGGCCACCCGAGCCCATAACCATGCCGGTGCGCGGGTTTGAAACGTCGCTTGGCTCAAGACCGGAATCGGCAATCGCCTGTTCCATGGCAATGAAATTATAAGCCGCCCCGGGCCCCATAAAGCGCATGTTGCGTTTGTCGATATGTTCGGTCACGTCAATTTGCGGCATGCCGTGAACCTGAGAACGAAAGCCGTTTTCAGCATATTCAGGCGCGGCGATAATACCGGATTTACCCGTGCGCAGGGCTGCGGTGACTTCTTCGATGTTGTTTCCAATCGACGAAACAATACCCATTCCTGTGATAACAACACGACGCATTGGCATTCTCCTAATCTTTGGCAGCCGCAAGGCCGACTTTTAGATCTTTTACAGCATAGATTTGTTCACCATCGGCCAGAATAATGCCGTTCGCAACGCCCATCTTCAAGCGCCGGTCAATAACGCGGTGAAAATCGATTTTATAGGTGATCATTTTGGTGTCGGGCGTGACCATGCCGGAAAATTTGACCTCGCCGACCCCCACGGCAAAACCTTGCCCCTGCATGCCGCGCCAGCCCAGATTAAAGCCGGTCAATTGCCACAAACCATCCAGACCCAAACAGCCGGGCATCACCGGATTTCCCGGGAAATGACACTCGAAAAACCAGAGATCCGGGTTGATATCAAACTCGGCAATAATGTGGCCCTTGCCAAATTCGCCGCCATCGCCCGAGACTTCGGTGATCCGGTCCATCATCAACATTGGCGGCATTGGAAGTTGCGCATTTCCGGGGCCAAATAATTCACCCTGCGCACATTTAATCAGCCCGTCTTTGTCGAAACTGCTTGGAAATTGCCCCATTCAGTTATGCTCCCTTATATTCTGCACTGCTTTATGCGGCCTTCTACCATTTTGGTGCAAATGGTTGCAAGAGGGTGCCAATAAAAGCCTAAACATAGATTGCGAGTTATTTGCAATTGAAATTAGCGGCGTTTTCGCCATATAAAGGATGCACGCATGAAACAGGAATTGAAAAAATGACACAGCAAGCAATGGATCGCAGTTCGGATTGGTTGAATGGTGCCGGTTTACGCCCCACCCGCCAACGCCTGTCTTTGGCCAAATTGCTGGTTGGCGATGGCCAAGACCGCCATGTCACAGCCGAAAGCCTGTATTTATCGGTGCAAAAAAACGGCGAGAAGGTATCGCTGGCCACGGTTTACAACACCCTGCGCGCCTTTTGTCAGGCTGGTTTGCTGCGTGAAATTATGGTCGATGGCGCGATGAGCTATTTTGATACCAACATGACGGATCACCCGCATTTTTTCTGGGAAGACAGCGCCGAATTGATGGACGCGCCCAATGACGAGCTGGTGATCAGCCAATTGCCAACCGCACCCGAGGGCGCAGAAGTCAGCAAAGTTGATGTGGTAATCCGGCTGCGGCGGGTTTAAATCGAAGCGCGGCTATTGCTATAACTGGCCAGTTTGATAATAATTGATGAGAATTTCACTAAAATGACCGCTGAATTCCTTAATTACAGCCGATTGTTCTTAATCATATACAGCTAAGTTGTGGCTCAAAGCCCTTGTTTGAGGAATTGCGTTTGCCTTATTTTTTATATGTCTACAGCCCGTCTGATTTTGTTGTGACTCCTCCGGATGAAGTCGGCGCACAGGCTGCTGGCACACCGCTTTTCACCCTGACATAAAACGCGGGTGCGGCACCGACCATAATCGAGGTAAATGACGATGATACGGTGTTTGATGAGATTGACGGCTCGCAAACTCTGACAAATGCGATTAATCTGGATGGCACGGCCTACGGGGCCGGCACGAGCATCAACAGCGCTTATGATCTGGTCAACACTGTAAGCGGCCATCAGGTGACATCGCTGCATTTTGGAGAGCACCCCAAAGCGTGGGGCAATTATGCTGCCAGCTTGTCTTCTTCGCCCTGTTTCATGCCTGGATACCATTGCTCAAATTTCCCGCGTAAGGTTCCGTCGAGTGTGCGAGTTCGGGTTTGCAGCATGAGGTGGGCACCGGTTTTCGACCATCGCATTTGCTGGCGTTTGCAGAAGCGTTTTCCAACGACCGTGTTGACAGTGCTTTCCACAAAGCCGGTTGAAACCCGTTCACCATATCGCCTGCGTTCCGCGTAATTCGGGATCATCCATGCGTTGTTGGAAATATATGTTTGGAATTCGGCGGCAGTTTTTCGCAGAGCCTTGATGCTGGCATAGCCCGTCTCGACTTCATCCAGATCCATGACCAAATCATCAATTGCGATTTGCCCATCATGCAGATTTCCATTCCACAGATACGCTTTGATCTGGCGTAATATTCTGGCCAATTGTTCCGCCTCGGTGGGATTGTGATGGGCCAGCCCCTTGACGTATTGGTGCATGACGGTAATGCGCATGGTGATGTGGAACCAGTCCAGAATGTGTTCAAAAGCCGGGGCCATATCGCGGGCCATATTTATGACCGTATCGCCGCCGTCGGTCATGAATGTGATCTGCTGGTTTTCTTGCCAGCCCTGATCTTTCAAGACTTCATATAATTGCCTGCGCGGTTTTTTGTCGTGGCTTTGAACAAGGCCGAGGTAACGATCTGGCCTGTCTGCCGGAATGGATTTGCCAACCGTAACCTCAAAATGAGATTGCCCCTTTTCGCGCGAGCGGACATATCCACCATCAATCCCGACAGTGATTGGCCCGGCCGGATTGGGAAGCTTCTCCCGTTCAAATGCGCTGGTGTGAATGAAGTTATATTGTTCATCAGCCAATTCAGATTCCATACGCGCAGCAACGCGGCCCAAGTGCCTGCGTACCGTTTCAGCATTCAGTTGTTTTCCAATTGGCAATACGTCTTTGAGCAAATCCACAGTTACACCAAAAGAAACCAGTGAGGCCCATTTTGTCTCCAGCCAAAGCATTTCTGGCGAGATGTGATCTGGAAACAAAATGGTCAACGGGCTGAATGTCTGCGCCGATTGCGGCTGACACGCGCAGTGATAAAGGCGAGGACTATCGACCGGAATATCCCCAAAGACAGTGCGATACTGGATGCGTTTGCTGCCCTTGCGCCGCAGTTTTCGGCGACAGCATGAACAAGTTGAATGCGCTTCACAAAAGGCCTTGGCTTGGATCGCAACAATTTCCTGCTGCAAATTCAAGAGAAGACCCTTGCTGTCTTCAATGGATAGGCCGATCTCTGCGGCGCACTCTAAGCCTTTGTCGAACTCGGCAATGGTACATTCATGGGCAATGCCGTCCAGATCTGGATGGACCTGTCACGCTTTAGTGCCGCTCTAGGTTCTAATT
>CAYSBD010000127.1:0-5313 GCA_964429175.1 uncultured Marinosulfonomonas sp. | reverse complement strand
CTGAACCCAAAGCTGCAGGTCAATTCAGGCGTGGGAGTATACGTTTTTTTATGCCCCATTGACATTCCGAGAAATCCACCCTCTCTTGCGCCGCCATTAGCATTGTTAAATGTCGAGAGGAATTTCATGCCCGTTGTTGTTGTCGAATCCCCAGCCAAAGCCAAAACTATCAATAAATATCTGGGGGATAACTATACAGTTTTAGCCTCGTACGGCCACGTTCGGGATTTGCCGCCAAAGAATGGATCGGTCGATACCGACAATGAATTCGCCATGACATGGGAGGTCGGCTATGATTCCCGCAAGCACGTCAAAGCCGTTGCCGATGCGCTAAAAGACGACAATGAACTGATCCTCGCAACCGACCCGGACCGTGAAGGCGAGGCCATCAGCTGGCATTTGGAAGAGGCACTGCGCAAACGAAAAAGCATTAAAAAGAGCACCCCCGTCAGCCGCGTTGTATTTAATGCGATCACCAAATCCGCCGTGACCGAGGCGATGAAAAATCCGCGCCAAGTGGATATGCCGCTGGTCGAGGCTTATCTTGCACGGCGCGCTTTGGATTATCTGGTGGGCTTTAATCTGTCGCCGGTGCTGTGGCGCAAATTGCCCGGCGCCAAATCGGCCGGCCGTGTGCAATCGGTATGTTTGCGTCTGATTGTCGAGCGTGAAATGGAGATCGAGGCCTTTAATGCGCGCGAATACTGGAGCGTGAAAACCGCCCTGACCACGCCACGCGGCAAATCATTCGAGGCCCGTCTGACCCACTTGGCCGGCAAGAAGCTGGACAAGTTCGATCTGGAAAATTCCACCGCAGCCGAATTGGCCGTGCAAGCCGTCAGCAGCCGCGATTTATCGGTGCAATCGGTGCAGGCCAAACCCGCCAATCGCAACCCGTCCGCGCCGTTCATGACCTCGACCTTGCAACAAGAAGCCAGCCGCAAATTCGGCTTTGGCGCGCGTCAAACCATGAGCACCGCACAACGTTTATATGAGGCCGGATACATCACCTACATGCGGACCGACGGCATTGATATGGCGCCCGAAGCCGTGATGGCCGCGCGCGATGAAATTGGTGGGCGTTACGGCAAGGAATATGTGCCGCAAAGCCCGCGGATGTATAAAAACAAGGCTAAAAACGCCCAAGAAGCCCACGAATGTATTCGCCCCACGGATATGTCGGTCGATGCCGGCAAGCTGGCGCGGCTGGAGGCCGATCAGCGCAAATTATATGATCTGATCTGGAAACGCACGTTGGCCAGCCAAATGGAGCAGGCCCGGCTGGAGCGCACCACGGTTGATCTGGGCAGCGATGATGGTCAGGTTGTGTTGCGCGCCACGGGTCAGGTTGTGCTGTTTGACGGGTTTTTGAAAGTCTATGAGGAGGGCCGCGATGACCGGGTGATTGAGGACGATGACAAACGTCTGCCGCAGGTTGCCCAAGGCGATGCGCTGGAGAAGAAAAGCGTCACACCCGAGCAGCACTTCACCCAGCCCCCGCCGCGTTTTACCGAAGCCACGCTGGTTAAACGCATGGAAGAATTGGGCATTGGCCGCCCGTCAACCTATGCGTCCGTGATCACCACGATTCAGGATCGCGAATATGTGCGCAAGGAAAAAAACCGCCTGTTCCCCGAAGACAAGGGGCGCATGGTTACGATTTTCCTGCTGAATTATTTCCGCAAATATGTCGGCTATGAATTTACCGCCGATCTGGAATCCGAGCTGGATGATGTTTCGGCCGGCGCGCGTGATTACAAGGCCGTGTTGGAGCGGTTCTGGAAAGATTTTTCCGTCGCGATCGCCGAAACCAGCGAACTGCGGATATCGGAGGTTCTGACAACTTTGGACGAAGTGCTGGCCCCGTCACTATATCCGCCGCGCGAAGACGGATCCGATCCGCGCGCTTGCCCGTTATGTGGCAATGGCCAGCTGCATTTGAAGACCTCGAAATCCGGTGGTTTTGTCGGCTGTGGCAATTACCCCGAATGCCGCTACACCCGCCCGATCGGTGGCGAGAGCGACAATGGCGACAGGGTTTTGGGCATTGATGACGGTGATGAAATCAGCCTGCGTTCGGGGCGGTTTGGCCCTTATGTGCAGCGCGGCGAGCCAACCGAGGACGTCAAAAAACCACCGCGCGCCAGCCTGCCCAAAGGTTGGAAGCAAGAGGATATGACGCTTGAAAAAGCGCTGACATTGCTAAGCCTGCCGCGATTTGTGGGTGATCATCCCGACGGTGGCGCGGTGCATGCCAATATTGGCCGCTACGGGCCTTATGTGATGCACACCACGGTTGATGACGATGACAAAGAGCAAAAACTTTATGCCAATATCTCCGATGTCGAGGAGGTGTTCACCATCGGCATGAACCGGGCTGTCGAAGTGATTGCTGAAAAACGCACCAAGGGTGGCGGGCGTGGGCGGGCTGCGGCCAAACCGTTAAAAGAGCTGGGCGAGCATCCAAGCGAGGGTGGTCCGGTTAACGTGATGGATGGCCGTTATGGGCCTTATGTGAAATGGGGCAAAATCAACGCGACCATTCCAAAAGAGGTCGAACCGGCCGATGTCACCATGGAGCAGGCCGTTGAGCTGATCACCGCGCGTGCTGCCAAAAAGGGCGGGCGTAAAAAAGCCGCGCCTAAAAAGAAAACTGCCGTCAAGAAAAAACCGGCGGCAAAGAAGAAACCCGCTGCCAAAAAGAAGCCCGCCGCTAAAAAAGCGCCTGCTAAAAAGAAACCGGCGGCTAAAAAGGCCTGATTGACTTATCGCCCTGCCCCCGTCACATATATTTGGCGCGAGATATTTGGGGAGACGATAGGTGAGTAAAATTTACGGATCCGCCGCCGAGGCGCTGGACGGCTTGCTGCGTGATGGCATGTTTATTGCCGCCGGCGGTTTTGGTTTATGCGGCATTCCAGAGCTGTTGCTGGATGCAATCCGCGATGCTGGCACCAAGGATTTGACCTTTGCCTCTAACAACGCCGGTGTTGATGATTTCGGCATCGGAATTTTGCTGCAAACCCGTCAGGTGAAAAAAATGATTTCATCTTACGTTGGTGAAAATGCCGAATTTATGCGCCAATATCTGTCGGGCGAGCTGGAGTTGGAGTTCACGCCCCAAGGCACTTTGGCCGAACGCATGCGGGCCGGTGGTGCTGGCATTCCCGGATTTTATACCAAAACCGGCGTTGGCACTGTGATCGCCGAAAACAAAGAGCACAAAGATTTCGATGGTGAAACCTATATTTTAGAGCGCGGGATTTTTGCCGATCTTTCAATTATCAAGGCTTGGAAGGCCGATGAAACCGGCAATCTTATTTTCCGCAAAACCGCGCGTAATTTCAATCCGCCGGCGGCCAAATGCGGGCGGATCTGTGTGGCCGAGGTTGAAGAAATCGTGCCGGTCGGTAGTCTGGATCCCGATTTGATCCATCTTCCGGGGATTTATGTGAACCGGCTGATCGTCGGGGCACATGAAAAGCGCATTGAACAACGCACAATTTCGAAAGGCTAAATCATGTGGGATCGCAATCAAATGGCTGCGCGTGCGGCGCAGGAACTACAAGACGGCTGGTATGTCAATCTGGGCATCGGCATTCCGACGATGGTTTCCAACCACATTCCCGACGGTGTCAATGTGACGCTGCAATCTGAAAACGGCATGTTGGGCATGGGCCCGTTTCCAACCGAAGATGAAATTGATGCCGATCTGATCAATGCCGGCAAACAGACCATCACCGAGCTGCCCCAGACCGCCTATTTTGACAGCGCGGAATCGTTTGCCATGATCCGTGGCGGCAAAATCGCCATGGCTATTTTAGGCGCGATGGAGGTTGCCCAAAACGGTGATCTGGCCAACTGGATGATTCCGGGCAAGCTGGTCAAGGGGATGGGCGGCGCGATGGATCTGGTCGCCGGTGTTGGCCGCGTAGTGGTGGTGATGGATCACACAAACAAGCACGGCGACAGCAAAATCTTGCAAGAATGCGCGCTGCCATTGACCGGCAAAGGCGTTGTGGACCGTATTATCACCAATCTGGGCGTGCTGGATGTGGTTGAGGGTGGCCTGAAAGTGATCGAGCTGGCCCCGGATGTCACGCCGCAGCAAATGGCCGAGGCGACACAGGCCAGATTGGTTTAAAGGGCCAGATTGGTTTAAAGCGTGGAAACCTGCGCCCGAAACACTCTATATATAGCCCCATTTGCGCCGTCCGGTTTAGACCCTATAGGTTAACGGTTTCGGCGTTGGCGCAAAGGCCCGTTTGGCTTTAATTATTCTTGGCCAACCCGCGCACGGCAAAAACACAGCCATCCGTGACCAGCTCGGGCGGGGTCAGGCACAGGCCGCGCGCCACGGTCCAGGCTGCCAGAACTTTGGGGACATAGGCGCGGGTTTCGGCAAATGGCGGCACGCCCGCGTGTTTTATCACCGCATTTTCCCCCGCATTATATCCGGCCAGAACCATCACCGGATCGGCGTCGAATTTTTTCATTAACCAATCCAGATAGGCCACGCCGCCTTTGATGTTTTGGGCCGCATCGGTTTTGTCCGTCACCCCAAAGCGTTCGGCCGTGGCGGGCATCAATTGCATCAACCCCGTTGCCCCCGCCGTGCTGACCGCGGTTTTGTTGCCCGATGATTCAACGCTGATTACCGCCAGAACCAGCGCTGGCGATACTTTGGTGCCGATCGTTGCCTTTAATATTTCAACCCCGTGCTGCGCGGCGATATCCTGCAAATGTTGCAAACGCGGCTTTGGCACCGCCTTGCCTGCCGGAGCTTTGTCAAGAAACAAAACCGCATCGGCAAGACGGCCCATATCTGAATTGGGGCCAGCACCTGCAAGCTTTGGCGAAACACCCAGCCAATACCAATCCAGAGCGCCCACGGCAGGCGCGCGATTTGGCACAGCTTTGTCGGGGGATGTTTTGGCAGCTGCGGTTGGGGCGGCAGGATCAATCTGAACGTTAATGCGGCTGGTTGCGCTTTTGTTTGGCACCCCGATCCGCTTAAAGGTGAAATCGGGATAAGGCGTTGGCGTTTGAGCCAGCGCTTGCCCGCCAAAACCAAGCACGGCAATTACCGATATAATGACCAAGCGCCGCTTCATGCCGATATTTGCCCTGCCTTGATGTTATTTCTTTTATTATGTGTCGCAAATAAAGTGACCGATTGCCAGTATTTTACGCGCCAATCGGGGAAATCAGGCCTGATTATGTAAATATATTCCGGGCAATAATACTAAAAAGAGAATTTATAAAAAACTTCATTATTTTATAACCCTGCAATATCAATGCCTTGCAAGAAAT
>CAYSBD010000126.1:0-5320 GCA_964429175.1 uncultured Marinosulfonomonas sp. | reverse complement strand
GTTAGCCTTTAAACCTTAATTTCACCCCGGGTCTCCATGTAAATAAACGGTATTAAAATAGTGAATAAAAATGCAAGCAAGCTGTCCGTTGCACCCATGATGGATTGGAGCGATCGCCATTGTCGGTATTTGCACCGGCTGATGTCGTCGCAAACCCTGCTTTACACCGAAATGGTTACTGCAGCGGCTTTGGTGCGTGGCGGGGCGCATCATTTATTGCAGTTTCACGCGGCCGAACATCCGGTTGCGGTGCAGCTTGGCGGCGCGGATCCGGCCGAATTGGCCACGGCCACCGCGATTTGTTGCGACCATGGTTATGACGAAGTAAACCTGAATGTAGGCTGCCCCTCGGATCGGGTGCAATCGGGCAGTTTCGGTGCGATTTTGATGAAGCAGCCCGATCTGGTGGCGCGATGTGTGACGGCGATGATGGCTGTCTCATCGGTTGAAATCACGGTGAAATGTCGCATCGGGGTTGATGATCAGCAGCCGCACGAAATACTGCCGGCCTTCATTGAAACCCTGCGCGATGCCGGTGTGCGCCGCTTTAGTATTCATGCGCGAAAAGCCTGGCTGCAAGGGCTAAGCCCGAAGGAAAACCGCAATGTTCCGCCGCTGGATTACGATCTAGTATTGCAGATAAAACACCAGTTTCCCGAGCTGCATATTTCGGTGAATGGCGGCATTGATACGTTGGATCAGGCGCACGGATTTCTGGATGCGGGGCTGGATGGCGTGATGATCGGGCGCGCAGCATATCACACGCCCGAGGCCATTTTGCTGGGGGCGGATGAACAAATTTACGGCATTTCAGGGCGTAAAACCACCGCTCAGGTAATCGATGAAATCCGCCCCTATATTGAGGGGCATCTGTCGCAGGGTGGGCGGCTTCATTCGATCACGCGTCATATGTTGGGGCTGTTTGCGGGTCGTCCGGGCGCGCGTGGTTGGCGGCGCAGCCTCTCGGAAGGCGCACCCAAAGAAGGGGCAGGGCTGGAAGTGCTGGACGCCGCCCTTTTATTTGTGCAGGGTCAATCCGAGCAAAACGCGAGCCGCTAAACATGCCCGAAATAACAGTTTTAATACCGATGGTGGCCATGCTTCTGGGCGTTGGTGCCTTTGCCGGTTTAATGGCCGGTTTGCTGGGCGTTGGCGGCGGTATTATTTTGGTGCCGGCCTATTTTTATATATTTTCGGCGCTGGGTTATGGCGGCGATCAGATCATGCAGATTTGTCTGGCCACATCATTGGCCACCATCATCGTCACGTCAATGCGATCGCTGGCCAGTCATCACAAAAAAGGCGCGGTTCATTGGGAAATATTGCGCGGATTTGCACCGGGAATTATGGTCGGCGCGGCGTTCGGAGTGCTGGCCGCAGCGGCGCTGCGCTCGGTTTCGTTGCAAGCGATATTTGGCGTTCTGGGCATTATCATTGGCCTTTATCTGGCCTTTGGCCGCGGCAGCTGGCGCTTGGGCACGGTTATGCCTGCCGGATTTCGCCGCGCTGTGATCTCGCCGGTCATCGGCTTTTTATCGGTGCTTATGGGCATCGGCGGCGGCTCGTTTGCGGTGCCGTTAATGAGCCTTTACGCCATCCCGATCCACCGCGCCATTGCCACGGCTTCGGGCTTTGGCGTGCTGATTGCGGTGCCTGCCGTGATCGGTTTTTTGTTTCTGGACATTGCGCACGCCCCCCCCCTAACCATCGGCGCGGTGAATATTCCGGCCTTTATTTTGACCATTTCGATGACATTGATTACCGCGCCCTACGGGGCCAGACTTGCCCATGTGCTGAATGCAAAACTGCTAAAACGCCTCTTTGCGGCCTTCCTAATTCTGGTCGCCCTAAACATGTTACGCAAAGCACTTGGCTTTTAGCACCCTTGTCTTCTTCTTGCCTTAAATACCTGCGCCGCAGGCAGGCCAGCAAAACTCACAACCGCTTCAACCGCGCCTTACGCCCGCCGCGCCGTTTCACAACCAACGGTTTTCGCGCCGCCAAATCGGCCAAAATCCCAAGCCGCGCCGCATCGCTCATTTGTGACCATTCCGCGATTTCGTCCAGACTGCGATAGCACCCCGTGCATAAACCGGATTCGGCGTGGATTACGCATAATTTCACACAAGGCGAATCCACTTCGCTGCGCTGCCAAACCTCGTCATCCACGTCGGATATGCGCCAAACGGTCCAGAGCGCCTTGCAAAATATAACCGGCCGCGACATGATCAATCACTTCACTGCGCCGTTTTCGCGATGTGTCGGCCTCCAGCAAAGCGCGTTCGGCCGCCACCGTCGATAGCCGCTCGTCCCAAAACCCGATGGCCAAATCTGTCAGGCGGTCCAAATTGCGCGCAAAAGCCCGGGTGGATTGACAACGCGGCCCCTCGGTTCCGTCCATATTGCGCGGCAAACCCAAAACCAGACCGCCCAAATTGCGCTGCGCAATGATTTTCAGCAAAGCCGCCGCATCCAGCCCGAATTTCTTGCGCCGGATGGTTTGCAGCGGGGTTGCAACGCTTAGAAAATTGTCAGACACCGCCACGCCAATGGTTTTTTCGCCCAGATCCAGCCCGCCAATCGCGCGCATCTTTGGCAGGGCCGCGCCAAATTCAACGATATCGTCAAATATCATTCAGCAACCCCGGCCGATCTGGCCGCACCCAAAAGCATTTCCATTTCCGCCTCATAGGCACCAAATACAAGGCTGGCCTCGGCCCAAATCCTGCTGGCGCGTTCTTTGTCACCCAACACCCCGAGCGCCCCGATTAGCCGCGCCCATTCCTGAGCTGTTCCGCCATCATTTGTCAGGCGATCAGACAGCTGCGAAACCATGTTGCGCACCATTTCATCGCGTTCCTCGTCGCTAAGCTCGGCTGCGGCGGCAATATCATCCGCGCTGGGGTTGGGAGTGTAGGATTCAGCAGAACTGGCTTCAGAACCCGACCCGGTAAAAGCAAGCCCCGAAAACGCGGCATTCGGTGTCATTTGCGGCAAAGAATATTCCACCCCGGCCCAAGCCGCCGCTTCTTGAATCTGGCTGCGAACCGGGGTTACCCACGGGTCGGTTGGCGCACTTCTGGCCAGCAAATCGCGCCAGATGCGAAAGGCGATGTCGGGCCGCCCGTTCTGGGCATACATCAGGCCGGTGTAATAAAGTGCTGTGCCGTTTTTAGGGTCGCGTTGCAGCGTTTGTTGCAGGATTTTTTCACTTTCCGGCGAGACAAAACCGCCCGCGGCCGTGATCATTAAATCGGCCAGATCGGCAAAATCCTGTGCCGTGGCGGCGCTGCCTTTAATTTCAAGCACTTTGATCTGCGCGCGGTAGGCGGTTTTGAAATCACCGATCGAGGCCTCGTTTCCGACCAGTAATTTTTGCCCCCTCAGATCGCCCGGATTTTCGATAACCGCTTGGCGCAGCTTCTGCAGTAGTTCTTTGTGCTCTGGCTCCAGCTGCCTGTGTTGTGGCCGGGTTCTGGCTTCGGCAACTGTCTGCGAGGGCCGGTTTTCTTTTACGTCATGGGCTTGCTGGATGCGCAAATTCAGCGGTAAATCCAGATGGCCGGGCGCGCCGAGTGTCTGATAAAGCCAAAAACTGCCCAAAAGCGCCATGGCACTGAATGAAAGCACCCCGATGGTTGCAAAATTTGGCGCCCGCTGCGCACGCGTTGCGGCGGCTTCGGATTTATGCGCCTTGTCGGCCGCCAGAATTCGCCGCGATATTTCGGTTTCGATGCGGATAGAATCCTCTTTTGAGACCACGCCACGCTCTAGATCGCGTTTTGCCGCCTTTAGCTGGTCGCGATAAATCTGTAAATCGTAATCGGCCACAGTCGGCACGTCGTCATCGCGCGCGCGCAGCAGGGCCAGCACGAAAAACATCGCCACCACAAGTGTTGTCAGGCTAGCTATGATCCAAAACCACATTTGACGTCCCTTTGTATTGTCAGCTTGCTGCACTTGCCTTACCCTGAATTTAGTCGCAACAAAAGGGATGTTTGCATCAGAAATGCGTTACAAATTGTAACATCGCTATTTGTGTTCTGCCGCATTTCTGTAAATAATGCTGCTGGTCAGCGTGGTCTGGCCATAGGGGTGATTCGATAAATGAAACGTTACTCTGCATTTGCCATCGCACGCGAGGCGTTTAGGTATCACACGGGTTGGGGCAAGGCGTGGAAAAGCCCCGCGCCGAAAAAATCCTATGATGTGGTGATTGTCGGGGCTGGCGGGCACGGGTTGGCCACCGCGTATTATCTGGGCAAGAATTTTGGCATTACCAACGTGGCGATTTTGGAAAAAGGCTGGCTGGGCGGCGGCAACACGGGGCGCAACACCACGGTTATTCGCAGCAATTACCTGCAAGATCCATCGGCGGCAATTTACGAAAAGGCCCGCGGCCTTTACGAAACCATGAGCCAGGATTTGAACATGAACGTGATGTTTTCTCCGCGCGGTGTGCTGATGCTGGCCCAAACCTATCACGAGGTTCGCGGCTATCAACGCACCGTGCAGGCCAACGCGTTTCAGGGGGTGAAAACCGAATATATCGATGCGGCACAGGTCAAGCATCTGGTGCCGATCATCAATATTTCCGGCCCGCGCTACCCTGTTTTAGGCGCGCTTTGGCAGCAACGCGGCGGCACAGCGCGTCATGATGCGGTGGCTTGGGCCTATGCGCGGGCTTGCTCGGATATGGGCATGGACATCATTCAGCAATGCGAAGTCACCGGGGTTGATCAATCGGGCGGCAAAGTTACCGGCGTGCAAACCTCGCGCGGTGCGATTGGCTGCAAAAAGCTGGCAATTTTAGTGGCGGGCAATTCGGGTGATCTGGCTGAAATGGCCGGTTTCCGGTTGCCGATGGAATCGGTGGCTTTGCAGGCGTTGGTGAGCGAGCCGATCAAGCCCTGCCTTGATGTGGTGGTGATGGCCAACACGGTGCACGGCTATATTTCGCAATCGGACAAGGGCGAAATGGTAATCGGCGGCGGCACCGACAGTTTCAACAACTACACCCAGCGCGGATCGTTCCACCACATCGAGGAAACCGTGCGCGCCTTGGTCGAGACCTTTCCGATGGTGTCGCGCTTGAAAATGATGCGCCAGTGGGGCGGGATTGTGGACGTGACGGGGGACCGCTCGCCGATCATTTCAACCACGCCGCTGGGGGGCTGTTTTATCAACGGCGGCTGGGGCACCGGTGGGTTCAAATCCATTCCGGGGTCGGGCTGGGCGATGGCCGAACTGGTGGCCAACGGGGTGGCGGGACCACTAAGCGCCGAGTTCGAGCTGGACCGGTTTGCCGAGGGGCGGTTTA
>CAYSBD010000125.1:0-5350 GCA_964429175.1 uncultured Marinosulfonomonas sp. | reverse complement strand
GGTGCAGGCCTATCAGCTGGCCTTGCAGGAATACAGCCAAGACCGCGTGCCGCTGCAGTGGGCCGCAACACAGAACAACCTTGGCAATGCGCTGGCCACGCTGGGGCAACGCGAAAGCGGCACGGCGCGGCTGGATCAGGCGGTGCAGGCCTATCAGCTGGCCTTGCAGGAACGGACCCAAGAGCGCGTGCCGCTGGATTGGGCCGCAACGCAGCTTAATCTGGGCATTGTTTATATCTGCTATTTTGACAAAGACGCGGATTTGGCCTGGCTGGATCAGGCCGAGGCGCATGTGCAGGCGGCATTACGCGAATTTAAAACCGAAGCGCCGCATTATGCGGGCATGGCCGAGGCGCAATTGCAAGAAATTGCGCAGCGGCGGGCAGGCAAATAACCCCGCCCGACCAGATGGCCAAGCGGGGTTGGGGTAGTAGTGAGTGGTGGGTAATCTGTTTAGCTTAGTCCGTGCGTTGACCCAGCTGTTTGTCCAGCACCAACAGGTGCCACGGGTTGCTGTCGGCCGCTTTGACTTGGGCCAAGGTCGAGCTGAACAAATCTTCTTCCTCAACCTGTTCCTCAAGGAACCATTGCAGCATGTTCTGGGTGCCGTATTCTTTTTCGGCCATAGCAATTTCAAACAAGGCGTGGATTTGTGCAGTTACTTTGCCTTCCATTGCCAATGCGGTTTCCATTACCTCCAAAGCCGAATTATAGCTAACACGCGGCTGGGAAATCGCGGTCAGTTCAACACGGCCACCGCGCTGGTTGACAAAATCGAAAATCCGCATGGCGTGGCCGGTTTCTTCTACCGAATGGGCACGAAACCAAGTCGCAAAACCGGGCAGATCGACAGATTCAAAATACGCGGCCATGGCGAGGTATTCGTAGGATGCGTTTAGCTCGCTGTTGATTTGTTGGTTCAGCGCGTCGGCGACTTTTTTATTCAGATTCATAGCTGGCTCCTTCTTAGGGCTGGTTGGGTTGCTGTAAATATTCAGACCACTTGGCTGGCTATTTAAATGGCTGGCTGATGTGGCTTTGTTGTTCGCAGTTTTGGTATAGCAAGGTCGGTTTTTAATGTAAAGTGGATTTAGAATAATTCTAATGTAATTGATAATCAGTTGCAGCTGCTAGATTTAGGGACCTTATTTGCATAGCCCACCACCCTTAGCTGCCTTTTGTCAAGGCGCGATATTCTGCCGATGCTGTAGGATAACTTGAGACTCGCGCGCAAATTCTTGTTAACAAATAGCTTCAAGATTTACAGGAATCATAATGAACACGTTTGAATATAAAATATTACTCGCCCCGAAAAAGGGGGTAAAGGCCAAAGGCATCAAAGGTGTCGAGGCCCAATTTGCCAACGCGCTGATGTCTGTGATGAATGAGCTGGGCGCGCAAGGTTGGGAATATCAGCGCTGCGACACCCTGCCTTTGGAGCAACGCAGCGGGTTGCGCGGGCGCAGCACCACGTTTGAAAATATGCTGGTGTTTCGGCGTGAAATCATCGCCACGCCCAGCCAACAGGTTGAAACCACAGAGGTTGGCGAGGTGGTAAAACAAATTCCGGCCATCACGGGCGCGCCCGTTGCAAGCGAAACCCACGCCCCTTTGCTAAATCCTACCCCGACCGACGCCGGATCATCACCCGAACTGGGGGCGGCAACACAACCGGCGTATGATCACGTCAAAACCAAGACGCCCCGCCCAGAGAGTTAAGGGTCGACCTCAAGTGCCAGCGCATGAATACGCCCCACCAGATCGCGCCCCAAAGCCGCGTGAATGGCGCGGTGGCGGGCAATGCGGCTCATATCGCCAAAAACAGCGGCCCTGATTACAACACGAAAATGGCTCTCGTTGCTGCCATCAAAACCCGCGTGCCCGGCGTGATCCGCGCTTTCATTGATCACTTCCAGCTGATCTGGCGAAAACTTCGCCTGTAACGCCTCGAAAATCTTATCTTCTACCAACATTTTTTTACTTTACCCCTTCAATCCGGCGCAGATTACGCTAAACTCCTTTGCCTGAGACGAAAAGGTTTAAATATGGTAAAGAGCGATCCATTTGGTTTTGATATGTCTGTTTCAACAGATAAAAAGAAACGCACCCGCGGGCGGCGCGGTATGTCGGGAGCGTTTGATACCTCGACCCGAAAATGCGAACATGAAGGATGTCAGGAAGCGGGAAAATACCGCGCGCCCCGATCACCGGATGCGGTGGATGATTACCTGTGGTTTTGCCAGATACATGTGCGCGAATATAATCTGAAATGGAATTTCTTTGACGGGTCTGCCGAAGATGCGGTGGCCGAACAAATGGACAAAGACCGCGTTTGGGAGCGCGAAACAAAGCCGTTCAAAAAATCCGACGAGGAACGTGCGTGGGCGCGTTTGGGTGTGGATGATCCGCATCAGGTCTTGGGCAATAACGCCACCCAGAACCCCGGAAAATCCATCACCGGAACCCGCAAATTGCCCCCCACCGAGCGCAAAGCCATCGAAGTGCTGGAGGCCAAAGATCACTGGACCAAAACCGAGGTTCGCAAGACCTATAAAAAGCTGATCAAAGTGTTGCATCCGGATTTGAACGGCGGGGATCGTTCGCAAGAAGAGCAGCTGCAAGAGGTGGTTTGGGCTTGGGAGCAAATCAAATCCAGCCGCCATTTCAGCAAATAAATCTTAAACTGTAGCAGGGCGCATTCCCACGCCCTGCTTTTATTTCATAAATCTAGGTCGGGTTATCAACCCTTGCCGTCACCTGCACCCTGCCGCGACAGGCCACCGGCCAGTTCAACCTGACCTGATCCTGATCAGCCCCGATCTGTTTTATCGTGTAGGGCATCGCGTCGACTCTGGTGTTAGCAGCATCACGGATCATCCCGTCGGCCACCACCGCCGTCACTGTGCGCGCCCACCCGCCAAACGGCAGATGCGGGGCAAAATCAATGGTCCAGATATTCTGATCCGATGCCTCGTTATGATCGACCGTTACCGGGCTAATGCTCCACGCCGTCACATTATTGAACGTGTTGCTTTCAAATGTAACATTGCGCATCGCGCCAAAATTCAGCGTGGCAAAGCTTGTATCCACACCCTCGATCCGATCAACCGATCCGTTTAACGCACGAATTGTGTTGCCCGTGACATGAAAGCCCTGCAACGAATGGCCCGTGCCGTAAGGCGTGATCACGATCCACTTAAACCACGGAGCCACATTGATCGAAACAAAGGTGTTGCCAACAATCGTCAGGCCACCAAAGGTAAATCCGCTAACATGGTTTGGCTCGGCATCATGTTCGTTGCTCATTTCAACAAAGGAATTGTCGATATAATTGCCGGTGACAATCGAGCGCACATTCTTGCCGGTGAACAAAATACCAGTGGTGCGCAGGGCGTTGGATTCTTCATCGCCCTGAAACCAATGATTGCCAGACACAATATTACCCCGCCCCGCAAGTATGGCAAAATGGGCAAAACGATGCACCTGATTGTCGCGGATCTTAGGGTCATTTATGTTTACATTCAGCACAATCGAGGTGCGATCCTGCGCACGCATTGATTGCTCGTTCGAGCTGAACTGATTGCGGTCAACCTGCAAACCCTGACAGCCCTCGCCGATCGAGGTAATGGCGCGATCCTTTGGCTTGATAAAGGAGCAGTCGCGGATTTTTGTCAGCAAACCATCCGGCGGCAACATCACGGCGCTGGCAACACCGTTACAGAAAAACTCGATGTTATCCATGTGGAAATGGCTGAGCGCTGTGAAACCGCTGAAATCCAGAATATATTTGAACCGGCTAAAGGTATAATTCTGCGTGCCGACAGCATCATAAAGCGACAGGCTCAGCGTGATGGTATTTGCCCCGACATTCTTTGAGCGCACATAAACCTCTCGCCCCACACCGTTGCCGGTAACCAAAGATCCGATGGCGATATTGGCCACATTGGCAACACCGGTCAGAGTTCTGGGGGAGCTTACAGAATAGGTGCCGGCCGACGTCGCAACATCCGTATCCCAACCGCTACCGGCCACAGCATTCAGCTGACCATTGCGCAAAACCCGGCGCACGGCAAAGCTGTTTTTATTGCCAACCGCCCCGTGCACATTAATCGGTCTGCTCAATTCAACCCGACGCCCGCCCATATCCAGCGATTCATGATCCGAGAAATTCAGCAACGCCTGCAATGCCTTTTCCAGCGCCAGCTGCTCGTCGTCAAAGGCGTTGACATAGGTTGGCAGATCAAAGTTTTTGCTGAGGATCAGTCGCCTGTCAGCCGGCATTGTTACCGTGCCTTCAAAGCGCACGGGGTTGTCAAATGTCACATGATTGGCCAGAAAAAACGTGCCCGCCGAAACCAGAACGCGTCGCCCGTTAGCCGCCGCATCCGCCGCTTCAAAGGCGGGCTGATCATTTGTAACCCCGTCGCCAATGGCCCCGAAATCTTTTACATCGACCCAATCCATCATATCGCGCAGAAACGCACTCGTGATATCTTCGATTTCAATATCGTCAATGCGCACGACGCCACCGGTAGGCCCGGTCAAATCCAGCCCGAAATGGCCGTAAACCGGCGCGCTGCCCCACTGCATATCCACACCATTTCGCGCACCTGTTCCCACAATTGCCGAAACCGTCACCACCTCGCCATAAGCGGTCAGCGTAACTTCAGGGCCGGTTTCGACCAGACCAGCCACATGGTTATTGGATGCATCCCCCGCCCAGCCCGCAATTCGAACCGTGGCCAAATTGCCGCTGACGGCCTTTACCTTGGCCGTAATTCGCAAATAACAACCGGGCAAAATTGTGGTCTGGCCCATGTAACGCAATCTTTGCACAGCGGCGGTTTTATGCAGCTCGAGAGCGCCGCCAAAATCCTGATCCGCCGCCACAAAGACCGCATTTGGTGACCCGTGATACATGTCCGACCCCGGCGTGCCATCCTGACTTGACCAGACATCCAAACCGTTTGCAAATTTTCGTGGTGTAAACACCAATCCGTCGGTGATTGCCTTGTTCATCCTAACCCCTTTTCACATCTTTCGGATACGCCCATCAATTGGCGCAGGGGACAAAAGCCACCAAAAATCCGCTCAAATTTCAGTTTTCATTCAGAAAATCCAGGCGATTACCCGAACAAAAACAAAACTAGCAAATTCAGGTTAACTAGATTTAACCTTTGCGCACGGTGGGTTGAAAGCGCGGGGCAAAAACGCAAGAAAAAACGCCGGTCCAAGCAGGACAAAAACGGTTTTTAAAAACATTATCAGGCTTTCCTGAACCAAATCGTGCCAGATGCTAGGTGTTTAGTCCCGGACTTTGATGGTGTATTATATTCCCAAGAATGGAAGG
>CAYSBD010000124.1:0-5502 GCA_964429175.1 uncultured Marinosulfonomonas sp. | reverse complement strand
GATTGATTTTGCTGAATTGTTCTTTGGTTAACCAAAATGTTCCGACATGAAATCCTACCCGTTTCATTCCTAGAACCATAATTCCGTTTATAGGTCTACGGCCTAGGGCTTCACGCTTGCGGTTGCATAATTCACCGATAAATCTCGATTCGACAAAGACCATGACCAACTTAGCGGATTAAACACAAAACCTGTGCGGTCAATAGGCTCTAATCCTGCCCGTTTAATCAAATCACACAGCTCATCCGGCGTGATGAATTTATCCCATTCATGCGTGCCTTTGGGCAGCCAGCGCATGATATGTTCGGCCCCTATAATGGCCACCGCATAGCTTTTCATGTTTCGGTTAATGGTCGAGCACAACATAATCCCGCCCGCTTTCAGCAACTGTTGGCAGGCGTTTAAATAGGCTTGCGGGTCGGCCACATGCTCGATCACCTCCATGTTTAAAACCACGTCAAACTGCTCGCCCGCGGCGGCCAGATCTTCGGCTGTTGTGTGGCGGTAATCTATTTCCAGACCTTCTTGTTTTGCATGCACTTGGGCGACAGGAATATTACCTGCGGCCGCATCGGCACCAACCACAGTCGCCCCAAGCCGCGCCATGGGTTCCGACAGCAAGCCACCACCGCAACCGATATCAAGCAGGCGCAAACCCGCAAACGGTTTTTTAGCCGTTAAATCACAATTAAACTGTTGGGCAATCTGGTTGGTAATATAACCTAATCTGCACGGGTTCATCATGTGCAGCGGCTTGAATTTTCCGTTTAAATCCCACCATTCCGCCGCCATGGCTTCGAATTTGGCAACCTCGGCGGGATCGATGGTCGTTTTGTCAGCTTGCATTTTGAACTCCATGTGTTCAATTGGGATGGTTATTAACCTTATAGGTCATTTATGGACAAGAACGCAGGTCAAAAAAACGATTTTGGTAATCTTTTTGCCCAAACGGCGCCCTATAACACGCGGATGCTGGATGTCGGCGATGGGCATACGATTTATGTCGAACAATCCGGCAACCCTGACGGCATTCCGGTTGTGGTGTTTCACGGTGGTCCGGGCGGTGGTTGCAGCCCTGCGATGCGGCGTTATTTCAACCCCGAAGTTTACCGAATCATCCTGTTTGATCAGCGCGGTTGCGGGCGCTCCAGGCCGCACGCGTCTGTTGAGGCAAACACCACATGGCATCTGATCGCCGATATCGAACGCATCCGCAAGGCGCTGGATATTGAACGCTGGGTTGTGTTTGGCGGCAGTTGGGGGGCAACGCTGGCTTTGATTTACGCCATAACCCGGCCAGAATGCACCGCCTATCTGGTTTTGCGCGGTGTGTTTTTAATGACCAAAGGCGAGCTGGATTGGTTTTATGGCGGCGGTGCCGGTAAATTCTGGCCCGATCTGTGGCAGGATTTTATTGGCCCCGTTCCACTGGACGAGCGTGGTGATTTGATTGCCGCCTATAACAAACGACTGTTTTGCGGCGATCACAAAATTGAAATCCAGTTTGCGCGTGTGTGGTCTAATTGGGAAAACGCGCTGGCCTCGATAGAAAATAATGGTGCGGCCGGACAGCCCCCCGCCGAATATGCACTGGCCTTTTCGCGGCTTGAAAACCACTATTTTTTCAATAACGGATTTTTAGAATATGATGGCTGGATTTTGCAAAATATTGCTGCAATTTCAGAAATTCCTGCCAGCATTATTCAGGGCCGGTATGATATGATTTGCCCGCCTAAATCTGCTTGGAAAGTCGCAAAAGCCTTGCCCAAGGCCGAGTTGAAAATGGTTGCGATGGCTGGCCATGCCTTGTCTGAAACGGGAATTTCTTTGCAATTGGTCGAGGTAATGAATCGATTGCAGCGCAAACGCAGGTTGTTGGGCTTATAGAGCCATGTTAAAGTATGCGCAGCAGGAACATGCGGTGCCGATGCCGCCAAAACCCGAGACATAAATTTTGAATATTCTCGCCATAACATCCATGCGCAACGAAGGCCCCCATTGTCTTGAATGGATCGCCCATCATCTGGCTTTGGGTGTCGCTCATTTTCTAGTTTACACTAATGATTGCGACGATGGCACGGACCGGATCATGGATGTTTTGGCCAATGCAGGGATCGTCACACATTTCAAAACAACGCAAAAAGGTAAAAGCACGATACAATGGCAGAACTTGAAACATGCTTGGGATCAGCCTCGGTTGGCGAATTCTGACTGGGTGCTGATTTCGGATTGCGACGAGTTTGTTAACCTTCGCAGCCCGCTGAATGCCCTTAATGATCTGATTTCTGCCATGCCCGAAGATACAGATGCAATCGCAATGGCGTGGCGTTTATTTGGCAATTCCGGCCAGATAGAAATGCGCGATATGCTAACGGTTGATCGTTTCACTATGGCGGCACCTGAAAATATTGCCCTGCCGCTGGCGCATTTTTTCAAAACCCTGTTCCGGCCATCCGCGTTTCGCCAGCCCGGGGTGCATCGGCCCAAACGGCGCAAAGATACGGTTCCGGTTTGGGTGGATGGCAGTGGCAATAAATTACCGGATAATTTTGGCAAACAAGATAGCAGGATCAACTTATTTGGCCTGCCTCATGGTTCTGATCTTGTGCAGTTAAATCATTATTCATTACGTTCTGCCGAAAGTTTTCTGATCAAACGCAGCCGCGGATTGCCCAACCATGCCGAGCGCGAAATCGGGTTGGGCTATTGGTGCGAGCGCAATTTCAACACCGTAAATGACACCAGCATTAACCGCATGGCCGTTCAGACACAGCGAAAACTGGATGAATTACGCCTGATACCTGAGCTTGAAAATCTGCACAAAGCCGCCTTTGCCGCGCATCAGGATAGATTTAACAAAATGATGCAAACGCGTGATAACATTCAATTGTTCTGGCATCTTGCTTTATGTGCCGACAGTAAGCCGCCCAACAATATCTTGGCCCAAACCCAGATCAGGCGGATTATCAAAGCACAACAAACCGAGTAAAAAAACATGAATACAGATATTGCCATCATTTACCACATCGGCGCGCCATTTACCGATAACGAGCAACTGACCTGGTCGCTTCGGCAAGATAGCACGATTATGCTCGATAATGGCGTCATGATAAGGCGGCCCAAAGAATACCGGCCTCGCATCAAGGAAATGCTTGCAGAATTACAGGGTGATTATCCTTCGGTTGTCGATCAGGAAAACCTGCTGAATTCAATTGTAAAAAAACAAAAGATCGAGCGCCTGATACTTACGGACACCACGTTTATGGGCTCGGCCGTGTGGATGTTTTTTGGCGGCTCATTTTACCCAAATGTTGCGAAAAATACGGCCGCAATCCGTAACCTGTTTCCTGATAACCCTTGCGAATTTTTTCTCGGCATTTCAAACCCTGCCAATTTCATTCCGGCAGCTTTCAAAGAGCAAACCAAAAAAGATTACGCGCAATTTATTGATGGCACCGATATATTTTCGCTGCGCTGGTCGGATATTATTCACAAGATTCGACAGGCAAACCCCGAGTGCCCGATAACCGTCTGGTGCAATGAAGATACGCCCATTATTTGGCCAACGATTTTGCGTGAATTTGCCGGGCTTGATCGCGAAGTCCGGCTAAAGGGCGAGCTGGATATTATGCGCAGTATTATGTCGGATAAATCTATTGAACTTTTGATCAAATACCTGAATGAGCGCCCTAATTTATCAGAGATTCAGCGGCAACGTATCCGGGCGATATTTCTAGAAAAATTTGCGCTTGAAGACGAAGTTGAAGAAGAAATCGATTTGCCGGGCTGGACCGGGGAAACTGTTGATCAGCTCTCGCAAAATTATGAGGATGATGTAGAGCGCATTCAGCAAATACCCGAAGTAAGGTTTCTTTTGTCCTAGGGTTGATATTTTCGCACCAACACGTCGCAAAATTTTCCAACCAGATAATGTAACACCAAAGTCATTAATGCCAAGACCAGCAGTGCGGCGAACATCAGATCAATTTTAGCCCTGCCATTGGCCAGCAACATCAAAAACCCAAGCCCTTTTGATGCGCCGACCCATTCACCGATCACCGCTCCCAACGGCGCATAAACCGCAGCCAATCGCAGCCCCGACGCAAAGCTGGGCAATGCCGCCGGCACGCGCACCCGAAACAAAACCTGACGCGGCGTTGCCCCCATTACTTTGGCCAGATCCAGCCAGCCTTTGGGGGTTTGCATCAAGCCGTCAAAAAATGCCGAGGCCACGGGGAAGTAAATAATCAGCACCGTCACCAGCACTTTTGATGACATGCCAAAACCCAGCCACAGCGTAAATAATGGTGCCAAGGCAAAAACCGGCAAGGCTTGGGTTAGCACCAAAACCGGCTGAATCAGATAGCGCGCCATTGGCGACGAGGCCAACTGAATGGCGGTAATAGCCCCCAAAACAGTGCCTATTACTAGGCCAAGCAACACCTGCGTTGTCGTGACGACCGCGTGTGACGCAATAACGGACTTCATTGTCCACAGGGTTTCAAATACCTTGAAGGGGCTGGGCAATATGAAATGGGGCAGCTTGGCAAATACAACTATGGCCTCCCACACGGCGATGATTATGGTGGTTGCAATCACCACGCGCAGGACTGATTTCATAGCTTCACCCCACGCAAAAGACGCAATAAATTGCTCTGACATGCAAGTGTTTCTGGATCATCCACAGGCCTTACCACGGCCACTTTAGGCGGCTCGATTGGTTCCAATCCATTTTCCTGCAACAGATAAATTTGCTGGCCCAACCGCGCGGCTTCGGCCGGATCATGCGTGACAAGCAACACTGTTGCACCCTGCAACCACTCGGCCGCCAGCTCTTGCATTTCGGCCCGCGTGCGCGCGTCCAGTGCTGAAAATGGCTCGTCCAACAACACTACCGGGCGCTCGTCCATCAATGTGCGCGCCAATGCCACGCGCTGCCTTTGCCCCCCCGACAAAGCCGAGGGATATTTGTGCAAATGCTCTTTCAAACCCAACTTGGCCAACAGGCCAGATGCCTTTTCGGTTGCAACTTCTTGCTGCCTTAAACGTTGTCCGATCAAGGTATTATCCAGCACCGTCAACCACGGCATCAGCAAATCGGTTTGTGCCATATAGGCAATGCGACCGGCTAATGGCAGACCATCATCGGCGCCGATTTTACCGTCAAAATCTACATGATCTGCCAAACCTGCCAGCAAATATAGCAAGGTGGTTTTACCAATACCCGAAGGCCCCAACAAGCAAGTCCATTGCCCCGGAGCCAGCTGCAAATCCAGCGGTTCAAACAAACGCTTGCCTGCGATACTGGCCGCCCCTTTTATGCTGATGCCAACGCCAAGTTTCATGGTTTTAGACCCATATCCCAAAATCCTACCTCTAGACGGGTTGCGGTGATAAAGCGGTCACTTAAACGTTTCCAGCGCGGAGAGCTTTGAAAATCAGAGCCAATTCTGCGTGTTAGTGCCTGATCCAGCAATTTTCCCGCCTCATTACAAACCTGCT
>CAYSBD010000123.1:0-5569 GCA_964429175.1 uncultured Marinosulfonomonas sp. | reverse complement strand
AATCCTTCACCTCAAACACGGCGATGCCAACGTCAGGATTCAACAGGACAAAATCAGGCCGCAAGCCATTCAGGTGCGGCTGGATGTATATCTCCCATTCGGGTGCCAATTCGCGGTCGAAAAGCTCCAACACCTTTTGCTCTCCGGCGGTCATTTTTTGCCGTAACTTGGCATGTGAAGCGAGAGGGGGATAAATTAGGCGGGTCAAGTATCTACTGCCTTTTCTTTGCTATCCCCAAAGAACAAAGCATCTATTCTGGGGTCGCTACATTTGATTACGCCATCCTTTTCTAATTTATCCAGCGCAGTATCTGAATAAATTACGCAATCCTCTTTTATGGCTTTTTCTGCTGCGTCCAAGATGGCATCTGAATGCCTCAAGGACGAAATCGCATATTGTGCAATCTGCGAAGAGAGTTTGTTTGCAATCACAGCCGACGGCGTTTTTTGGGAAAGATGCGAAATCACCTCAAGCATAGCAGATACTTTTTCACCTGGACGCACGTTGACCATAACGTATTTATCAGCCCGATTTTCCGCATTTGCATCATCGATTTCCGAAACTACTTTAGACAAAATTCCATTGTTCATGGCTTCATTCCTTTAAGTTTCGCCCTCAGGCCGTGAAAAGCCTCGCTATTGTATCCTTCAGGTGGAGGTGGACCACCGCCCATGTCGTGTGGTGAATTGTAAGTGCATATATTGTCGAACACCTTCTGAAACTCTGGACTAAATACAGTTTCAAGCCAAGGTTCTGCCAATTCATCATAATTGGCCCGAGCATCGGCTGTGGCAGCTATAAGGGCACGGGCATCTAAATCTTTAATGCTCATCAGTTCATCCAGCAAAATGCCATGCAAAACGTGATTAATCAGCGTTGATCGAGATGTGCCATTATGTAGAGCTAAAGCATCCAGTAAAAAAATATCTTGTTGCTGAATGCGAATGTTGAATTTTCGTTCTGTCGGTTTTTTACCATGCATATCGCCGGTATCCGAAAAATTATCGGGAAGCAGGGTGATAATTGTATCTCCAACGTGTCTAGTAAAGTCATTTGACTGCTGTTTTCTCATGAATGCATCCTTTTTGAATTGGAATAGACCGTAATCTGTGTCTCGCCATCAAGCACAAGTGAAAGCCCTTTGCGGCGCTGAATGATCTCAAGAATTTTTAGTTCTTCACGCCGTTTTTGGATTTCAGGGGTAAGAACGCGGCGTGGGAGAATTATGCGATCTCCTCGTTCATTCCAGTCCCCTAATTCTAAAATTGTGTTCACCATATCTTCAGTAATTGCACGCTGGCGCATTCGGCATTCCATGTGGTTGGTTCTGTTTGTCATTTTTCCATCTCCAAGGATCGTTATAATGACACATATGGTAGCCATATATTGACATGTCAATAGCCAAAAAGCGGCTTGTAGTATTTAGAGGGGGAGAATTTATTGGTTTTGCCTGTGCCGTTTGATGATATCGCCTACAGTATTTTTGCTGATACCAAGATCGCGCGCTATCCAGCGATAGCTCCGGTCATCTTCAACCAGCTCCAGCACCTTGGGTGCCAACCTGTCTGATTTCGGCCGTTGACCTTTTTGACGGCCGAGCTTTTTACCCCGTGCCTTTGCCGCCGCAAGGCCGGACTTCACTCGTTCGCTCAATAGATCTCGTTCAAATTGGGCGATGCCCGCCAGCATGGTGGCCATCATACGTCCGTGTGGCGTGCTCAACTCAAAGGTCATACCGCTCATAGCCACGATAGATACGTTCCAGCCCGCCAATTGTTCCAGTGTTTGCAAAAGATCTTGGGTGGAACGTCCCCATCGGGAAAGTTCTGTCACGAGAACAGCATCAATTCTTCGGGCCTGTGCCAAGTCCATGATTTGGTTGCGGGCGGCACGGTTGGACTTTGTACCGGATGCGGTTTCCTTGAACACCCCAACGATTTCAAAGTCCCCTCGTTCAGCAAAACTGGTAAGTTCACCTATCTGACGTTCACACGATTGATCAGAAGTTGAGACCCGTGCGTAAATGACTGCTTTCTGTCCCAATTGAACCCTCATGGATTTAGGCGTTGTAAGCCATTGATTTTACTGGCGTGAATGTTGTCCACTTTAATCTAATGGTTAACAGGGACGATTCCACATGCCAAGACGCCGTATTCTGACAGAACGCCAGCGCTCTGCACTGCTTGACCTTCCAATCGATGAACTCTCTTTGCTGAAGCATTACACGCTGGCAGATGAAGATATTGAACACATCCACGCCCGCCGCCGTCCGCACAACCGTTTCGGGTTTGCACTGCAATTATGTGCCTTGCGCTACCCTGGCCGACTTTTGCTTTCTGGGGAAATCATTCCCGAGGAGGTCACTCGGTTTTTGGCGGCACAACTGGGTTTAAACGTGGACGACCTTCTGGAATACGCTTCTCGGGAAGAAACCCGTCATGAACACTTGGCCGCCTTGCGACAGCTTTATGGCTATAGGGCGTTTACTGGCCAAGGAGCCCGTGAGCTGAAAATGTGGCTTATTGAACAGGCTGAAGATGCGCGTTCCAACGATGATTTAGCGAGGCGGTTCGTTGAGCAATGCCGCAAAACCCAAATTATCGTGCCCGCCATTTCTACTATAGAACGGCAATGTGCCGATGCCCTAGTTGCAGCAGAACGCAAGATTGAGGAGACAATATCAAGCCGCATGGATTATGAAGATCGCGCTCGCTTGGATGCTCTTCTGGTAGATATGGTTGATAGTCACCTAAGCCGCTTTGTCTGGCTGCGCCAGTTTGAACCGGGCAAGAATTCCGCGGATGTAAACCGCTTGCTGGACAGGTTGGCATTTTTAAAAAACCTTGAACTGTCACCAGATATTCTGGCCGATATTCCCCCGCATCGTGTTGCACGTCTGAAACGACAGGGGGAGCGTTATTTTGCGGATGGTCTACGTGATCTATCCAATAAACGGCGGCTTGCCATTCTAGCGGTTTGTGCGGTGGAATGGCAGGCAGGTCTTGCTGACGCTATTGTAGAAACTCATGATAGAATTGTCGGTAGAACATGGCGCGAAGCTAAAAGGCTTTGTGACGCGCGCGTTGATGATGCGAAGGTAGCCGTTCGCCAAACGCTACGATCTTTTGCAGAACTGGGCAGCGCATTGCTTGAAGCCCAAGGCGACAAAGCTGAACTGGAACCTGCAATCTCTGACAGTTTAGGCTGGGAGGGCCTGCAAAATCTGGTGGCAACTGCGGCCCGTTTGACGAACACAATGTCCGCTGATCCACTTACTCATGTTACGCAGGGATATAACCGTTTCCGGCGATATGCACCGCGCATGTTGCGTATTTTGGATATTCATGGGGCAGCAGTTGCGGCACCCTTGCTTAAAGGGGCCTGTTTGATCCGAAATGGATCAGACACTGAGCGCCCGACAGGTTTTCTACGCCGAACATCAAAATGGCACCAACATTTGAAGGCGCAGGATGATGGTGATCTCCGCCTGTGGGAAGTGGCGGTCCTGTTTCATCTGCGGGATGCCTTTCGGTCCGGCGATATTTGGCTTCGACACTCCAAGCGCTATGGGGACTTGAAACAGATTTTAGTGCCCGCCCAAGCCGTCACTGCCAATGCCAGATTGATGGTTCCATTCAATCCGGAAGCGTGGATTGCATACAGGAAAGCCAGAATGGAATCTGGTCTGGAGCGGTTAGCTAAAGCAGCTCGGTCCGGAAGCATTCCCGGCGGCAGCATCGAAAACGGCGTCCTGCATGTTGACCGCCTATCGGCTAATTCTCCCCATGGTGCTGATGAGATGATCCTCGATCTTTATAAACGTATGCCAGAAGTGCGCATCACTGATATTCTGATGGATGTGGACGCGGCCACAGGCTTCACTGATGCCTTTACCCATTTACGAACCGGCGTGCCCTGCAAAGATAAAATTGGCTTGCTGAATGTGCTACTGGCAGAGGGTATCAACCTGGGTCTCAGTAAAATGGCTGAAGCTACCAACACCCACGATTATTGGAAATTAATGCGCCTTTCACGCTGGCATGTTGAAAGTGAGGCCTTGAACCGCGCTTTGGCGATGGTAGTGGAAGCACAAGCCAAATTACCAATGGCTGCATTCTGGGGCATGGGAACTACCGCGTCCAGCGATGGTCAGTTTTTCTCGACCACCCGACAGGGTGAAGCAATGAATCTAATCAATGCTAAATACGGCCGCGACCCCGGCCTAAAAGCATACACCCATGTGTCAGATCAATTTGCGCCCTTTGCAATCCAAACCATTCCTGCCACGGTCAGCGAAGCACCCTATATTCTCGATGGCCTGCTGATGAATGAAACAGGCAAGCGCATCCGTGAACAATACGCCGACACAGGCGGGTTCACCGACCATGTGTTTGCGGTCACTTCGATCCTGGGCTACCAATTCATTCCCCGTATCCGCGATTTACCATCAAAGCGGCTCTATGTGTTTGATCCGGCCAACAGCCCAAAGGAATTACGTGGCTTGCTTGGCGGTAAAGTCCGAGAAAGCCTGATCACATCTAACTGGCCGGATATATTGCGGATTGCAGCGACCATGACCGCTGGCACCATCGCCCCAAGCCAAATATTACGCAAACTTGCATCATATCCTCGGCAAAATGATTTGGCGGCTGCCCTGCGTGAAATCGGGCGGGTTGAACGCACTCTGTTTATGATCGACTGGGTTCTGGATGCTAATATGCAACGCCGCACCCAAATTGGTCTAAACAAAGGTGAATCCCATCATGCATTGAAGAATGCTCTGCGCATTGGTCGTCAGGGTGAAATTCGCGACCGAACAACCGAAGGTCAGCATTACCGCATGGCAGGGCTGAACCTGCTTACGGCAATCGTTATATATTGGAACACGGCCCGGTTGGGTGATGCAGTCCATCAAAGAGAAAAAGCTGGATTATCCACACCTCCAGAGCTTCTGGCACACACTTCCCCGCTCGGATGGGCACATATCCTCCTCACAGGTGAATATAGGTGGTCGAAAAAGCGCTAATTGCCCTTAGCGTAGGATTTCGCCCCCAGCCGGAACAGACCCCACAGAGGCATTGAGCATGAACGCACATAGCCAATATTCATGAGATCATTTTGCAACAAGGTTTTGCGACAGCCAAGCCCTTGATTTCTCTTATCCTCAAAAACCGTTGCAAAAAGGATCGGTTTTGCAACGGTTGAGCTATATTAAAACAAGTACGGTTCTGGTTATTTTGCACTAAATGCTACGGCTGTAAGAAAGGGACTTCATATAATTTTCCATGAATGCCCAGTCTGGGTCACCAGATTGAGTCACAGGAAGATTGACGTGTTCCTTTGTTAATCTTGCATCGCTAATTTCACGCGCAAAATTATATTTTGGTTTCATGGATTCGATTATTGGTTTTAGAAACAGGCCAATGAATTTGTTCATCTTAATAGTGCTATCCTTTATTTTTATAACCGTGCAGTGGTCGGACACAACAAATTTATAATCATGATAGAAACAGTACCCAACGCTGCCGCTATTATTCAAGGTCAACGCATTTTCATGGACTGTCATGT
>CAYSBD010000122.1:0-5584 GCA_964429175.1 uncultured Marinosulfonomonas sp. | reverse complement strand
GAAACCCAAAGCCTGTCGGTGGGTGATTTGATTGTGCATGTGGATCACGGGGTCGGGATTTATCGGGGTCTGGAAACCATCACGGCGATGGGGGCGGCGCATGAGTGTATCGCGCTGGAATATGCCGGCGGGGACCGTCTGTTTTTACCCGTTGAAAACATTGAACTTTTATCAAAATTCGGCCATGAAACCGGGCTGCTTGATAAGCTGGGCGGTGGCGCGTGGCAGGCCAAAAAGGCAAAATTAACCGAACGCATTCGCGAAGTGGCTGCAAAACTGATCCGGCTGGCCGCCGAACGCGCGCTTCGATCGGCCCAAATCATGCAGCCCGAACACCACGCATGGGAGGCTTTCTCGGCCCGTTTTCCCTATCAGGAAACCGATGATCAGCTGTCTGCGATTGAGGATATTTTGGCCGATATGGTCTCGGGTCATCCGATGGACCGGCTGATTTGCGGCGATGTTGGCTTTGGCAAAACCGAGGTCGCCATGCGTGCTGCTTTCGTTGCGGCCATGCAGGGTCAACAGGTGGCGGTGATTGCGCCAACCACGCTTTTGGTGCGCCAACATTACAAATCTTTTGTTGATAGGTTCCGAGGATTTCCTATTAAAATAGGTCACTTATCGCGTTTTGTTAGTGCAAAAGAAGCCGCACAAACCCGCGAAGGCATGTCGCGTGGTACCGTGGATATTGTGATTGGCACCCACGCTTTGCTGGCCAAATCGGTGCGTTTCAAAGAACTGGGATTGCTGGTGATCGACGAAGAACAGCGCTTTGGCGTAAGCCACAAAGAGCGCCTGAAAGAAATGCGCTCTGACGTGCATGTGCTGACGCTAACAGCCACGCCAATCCCGCGTACGTTGCAAATGTCGCTATCTGGCGTGCGCGATTTATCGATCATCGGCAGCCCGCCGGTCGACCGTCTGGCCATCCGCACTTACGTTAGCGAATTTGACGCCGTGATGCTGCGCGAGGCTTTGTTGCGCGAACATTACCGTGGGGGCCAGTCGTTTTATGTGGTGCCGCGCATTAAGGATTTGCCGGAAATCGAGGCATTTTTGCAAGATCAGGTGCCCGAGGTTTCGTATATTATCGCCCATGGCCAGATGGCGGCCGGTCAGTTGGATGACCGCATGAACGCGTTTTATGACGGAAAATATGACGTGCTTTTGGCCACTACGATCGTTGAATCCGGCCTGGATATTCCGACTGCCAACACCATGATTGTGCACCGCGCCGATATGTTCGGGCTGGCGCAATTGTATCAAATCAGGGGCAGGGTCGGGCGCTCCAAAACCCGCGCTTACGCTTACATGACCACAAAACCACGGCTAAAATTAACCGCCACGGCGCAAAAACGGCTGCGGGTGCTGGCCAGTCTGGATAGCTTGGGGGCGGGCTTTACTTTGGCCAGTCAGGATCTGGATATTCGTGGCGCGGGCAATCTGTTGGGCGACGAGCAATCAGGCCAGATGCGCGAAGTGGGTTACGAGCTTTATCAACAGATGCTGGAAGAAGCGATTGGCAAAATCAAATCCGGTGAAATCGGTCTGCCGGATGATGGCGGCAAATGGTCTCCGGTGATCAATCTGGGCGTTCCGGTGTTGATCCCCGAGGTTTATGTGCCGGATCTGGACGTGCGCCTTGGGCTTTACCGTCGTTTGTCGGGCCTTAAAACCAAGGTCGAACTCGAAGGTTTTGCCGCCGAATTGATCGACCGTTTCGGGCCATTGCCAAAAGAAGTCAACTCCCTGCTGCTGGTGGTGCGCATCAAAGCCATGTGCAAACGGGCCGGGATTGCGCGGCTTGACGCCGGGCCAAAAGGCGCGACGATCCAGTTTCACAACGATAAATTTGCCTCACCCGCCGGTTTGGTTGAATTTATCAACGATCAGCGCGGTCTGGCCTTGGTCAAGGGCACCAAAATCGTGATCCGTCGCGATTGGACCAAAGCGGCGGATAAGGTAAAAGGTGCCTACGCCATTGCGCGCGATTTGGCCCAAAAAGCAATCGCGGCCAAAAAGGCTAAGTCAGATAAATAACCCATTATTATTGTTCGATAAATATCCGCCGCGCGGCAGCGCATAGAATCTCTTAAACCGGCTCGCGGCGAATAAAATGCATCAACCCCAGCGCAGAAGTCACACAGAAAAACACACCGATAATCAGCGGCAAAGGCGTGCCGTCAAATGACAGCCCCAGCGGCACCGCAATCACCAGCCCCAGCACTGTAGAAATCGCGCTGATGATCGATGCGGCCATGCCGGCCATGTGGCCCAAAGGCTCCATTGCGATGGCGTTCAGGTTGCCCATCGTCATGCCGACCATAAAAAACACCGCGGTCATGAAAATCATAAACGCCGGAAAATAGGCCCCGTCAGGTATTGTGCCCAACCAGAACAGGGCGCCAACACAGGCCGAAACAACCATCACACCGGCTAGCGCAATCCGCACTAAAATCCGCATGCCAAATCGCAAGACAAGTTTGGCGTTCACGATGCCCGAAATGCCTGCAATAATTGCAACCGCGCCAAACCAGAGCGGAAATTCTGCCCCCCGGTCAAAACTGATATCCAGCACCTGTTGCGAGCTGACCAGCAGCCCGTAAAGCACCCCCAAAAGCAGGGTCTGCACCGCAATCGAGATTCTGACCACGCGAATTGACAGCACCTCTTTTGTGCCTGCCCACAGCAGTGACATTTTGAATTTCCGCCGCTTGGGCACAGGCAGGCTTTCGGGTTGGCGCAGGGCAAACCAGCCGCCGGAAATCAGCGCAAAAACCACAAAAGACAAAAAAATCGCCCGCCATCCGGCCAGCGCGATGATGATCGCTCCGATGCTGGGCGCAATCACCGGCACCAGCATGAAAACCGTCATCACAAACGACATCATCTGTGCCATTTGGCGCCCCGCGTAATTGTCGCGCACAATCGCCACCGCCACCACCCGCGGCCCGGCCGCTCCGAGGCCTTGCACAAACCGTGCCGCCAACATCAGTTCCAGCGATCCGGCAACGATAGCCAACAGCGAGCCGATGATGTAAATACCATATCCGCCCAGCAAAACCCGGCGCCGGCCAAAGGCGTCTGACAGCGGTCCGGTGAAAAATGTGCCCAGCCCCAGCCCCAAAAGAAAGCTGGTCACAATCAGTTGGGCGCGGTTTAGATTGTCCGGTGTCAGAGCCTCGCCAATTTGGGGCATGGCGGGTAGCATTGCGTCGATTGAAAAAGCGATCGTAGCAAAAGACATTGCAATCACGGCTACAAATTCGGGTTTTTTAAGCGGTGTTTGGGGGGCGCGCAACATTACGGATTGCCTCCGTTATTTATGGTTTCATTCAGCTCGACAATCACCTGTCCCCATAATTGCGCCGGCTGCGCGCCGCTCAGCACTTTATCACCCGCCACAATAAATGTCGGCACACCCGATACGCCAATTTGGCGGCTGTAGGCATCGCGTGCCTTGAGGTCGGAAATGTCGGCATCGGTTGCCAGCAGGCGCTCGACCATATCGCCGTCCATACCGGAATCAGCGGCAATGTTACAAAGAACGCCATCCGCGCCAATATCTCGACCCTCGGTAAAATAAGCCTTGAACAGCGCCGAAACCACAAATGCCTGACGCCCCTCAATTGCGGACCAATGGATTAAACGATGCGCGTTAATCGTGTTTGGCGTGCGTTTTATAGCCGCGAAATCAATTTGCAGCCCGGCATCCTGCGCCTTTTCGGCGATCTCGGCGTAAACTTTGATGGCAGCGTCTTTGCCACCGAATTTCAGCTCCAGATATTGCCGCCGATCCATGCCCGCGCGCGCCATGTCAGGGTTTAGCTGATAGGGCTGCCATTCAATCGAAAACGGATGATCGGGATGCGCGGCCAAGGCGCGGTCAAGATAGGCTTTGCCGATATAGCACCACGGGCAAATCGGGTCGGAAATAATATCAAGCTTGATCATTTTTGGTCTCGTATGTTTTTCGCAAAATCCGGCGCAGCAATTTGCCATTTGGCCCTTTGGGCATTTGTGCAACCCGCTCAAATACGCGCGGGGTTTTGTAGCGGGCCAGTGTTTGGCGGGCGTATTCTAAAAGTTCGGCCGCGTCCAGAGCCTGATCGGAGGTGTAAAAAGCGCCAATCACCGTTGTGTCGGCTTTGACGCTGATTTCCACAGCCGCGATTTCGTTGATTTCGGGGTGCCGGGCCAATGCGGTTTCGACTTCAAGCGGCGAGACCCGAAAACCGCCGGCGTTCATCATATCGTCATTTCGCCCCAGATAACGGATGGAATCATCGGCAGCCATTGTGCAGCTGTCGCCGGTTAAAAACCATTCGCCTTTAAACCGCTGGGCCGTTTCGTCAGGCGCATTCAGATAGCCCAGCATCAAGCCCGGATCATCGCGATTAATCGCCAGAATTCCGGCCTCGCCGCGCGCAACGGGGGTGCCATCGGTATCGACAATCGCCACGCGGCGGCCGGTTTGGGGATAGCCCAAGGCCTCTTTTGGCGCGGGCTGTTTGGGGTGGGCGGAAACAAAGGTTGAGCATTCCGACATGCCGAAGGCCTCAAAAATCGCGGTGTTGGTAGCGGTTTGCCAGCCATCGCGCACGCGGGAGGGCAGTTTTTCACCGGCGGATAAACCGTGTCGTAAATCGGGCAGCCGGGGCAGCGGGTTTTTCAGGATCTGGCGATAAATCCCCGGTGTGGCGGCAAAAATATTAACGCGGTGTTTGGCCATCAGATCGGGCAATTGGGCCGGGGTGATTTCGGGGGCGGGGATCAATGCGGTTGCGCCGATAATCAGCGGGTCCATCAGGCCGGTGCCCAAGGTGTAAGTCCAGTTAAACGCGCCCGCGTGCAGAATGCGGTCATGCGCAGTCAAGCCATACCAGCCCGTCAACATCATGCGCCGCGCCCAGATTGCGCGATGCGCGTGACAAACCGCGCGCGGCTTGCCGGAGGTGCCCGAGGTGTAGATGATATAGGCCAGCCGGTTCGGGCAACCTGTTTCGTAAAACGCCGGCGGCAATGTGTAAAATTCACGCAAGGTTCGGGCGCTGATGACGGGGCATTCGGGCTGGCTGGGCAGCGCGATATTGTCGTCTGACACGATCAGGTTTGGCGATAGATCATTGCAGATTTTGTCAAGCTCGGTTGTGGTTAATTCTGCCGAAGTCGGCACCGGAATAATGCCTGCGCTGATGGCGGCCAGAAACAGAATGGGAAATTCCGGCGTATTGCCCAGACGCATCAAAATGCGGTCGTTGGGTTTTAGCCCGGCTTGCAGCAATCCGCTGGCAACGCCGCGAACGGATTTTTCGATTTTTCGAAAGCTCCAGTCCTGAGGGCTGTCATGGCCGATGATCGACAGCATGGTTTTGGAGGCCAAAAGTCTGGATCTGGCCAGCACATATTGGGCCATGTTGAAGCTGTCGGGGCAGGGGGCGGCGGTGCCTTGGTCAAAAATTGAGCGCATAATCTATGTGTTAGGCGGCTGGGTGTTTTGATGCAAGCCTTGTGGCAAGAGGCTAAGTGTTAAGTCCCACAATCTTCTGGGTGGGATCAAACCGAAATAACTCGGCTTTAT
>CAYSBD010000121.1:0-5689 GCA_964429175.1 uncultured Marinosulfonomonas sp. | reverse complement strand
TTTTCATAGGCCGATTCATCTTAACAACTGGTCCGAATTTCCGCGACCACCTCTGGGCGTCATGGTCTTGTTGTGCTAGACGCATGCCTCCGAGTTTGAAGGTGAGCAGTTAACCATGGCGACTGATTTCAAAGGGCACCAATATCCCAAAAGCGTGATTTTGTATGCGGTGTTTTTTTATGTTCGCTATGGCGTCTCATATCGAGACTTGGAAGAGATTATGGCTGAGCGTGGGGTTCAGGTAGACCATGCGACGTTGAACCGCTGGGTTGTGAAATATTCGCCTGACATTGCCAAACGGGTCCAGTTTAAGAAATCCCTCACAGCTGGATCATGGCGCATGGACGAGACCTATATCAAGGTTAAAGGAAAATGGATGTACCTTTATCGGGCGGTTGATAAACACGGGAAAACCCTTGATTTCATGCTTTCCAGACGCCGTGATAAGGCCGCGGCCAGATTATTTTTCAGACGTGCAATTGAAACGAACGACCTTCCTTCAAGAATTGTGATCGACAAAAGTGGAGCCAATCTAGCAGATCTTCAACGAATAAATGTCGGCCTGAAATTCTCACGTACCAAACAACGGATTGAAATCTTGCGCGTGAAATATCTCAACAACATCGTTGAGCAGGACCACCGTTTCATCAAGAAAATCACTCGGCCAACTTTGGGCTTTAAGGCTTTTCATTCAGCCGCCGCCACGCTCGCTGGCATCGAAGTCGCCCACATGATCCGAAAGAAACAATTTCAGTCAAACAATATGTCACCGTTCAAACAGTTTGCCAGCTTGGCTGCCTAAACTTAACAATCTCAGCATTACTCGTGTATAGGAAATCTTTGCGACAGAACCGCGCTAAGCCCCGGTGTTCATTTCAACACCCAACGCCTTGGCCACGGTGAAAATATCCTTGTCGCCGCGCCCGCATAAATTCATGCAAATCAGATGATCCTTGGGCAGGCTGGGCGCGATTTTCATCACATGGGCCAGCGCGTGGGATGGCTCAAGCGCCGGAATTATGCCTTCCAGCTCGCAACATAATTGAAACGCCTCCAAGGCCTCGACATCGGTGATCGCCACATATTGCGCGCGACCAATGTCATGCAGCCAGCTGTGTTCGGGGCCAATTCCGGGGTAATCAAGACCGGCGGAAATTGAAAAGCCTTCCAGAATCTGGCCGTCATCATCCTGCAATAAATAGGTGCGATTGCCGTGCAAAACGCCGGGTCGGCCGCCGGTTAACGAGGCGCAATGCTCCATTTTGGCATTCACACCTTTGCCGCCGGCCTCGACCCCGATGATTTGCACAGATTCATCATCCAGAAACGGAAAAAACAGCCCCATCGCGTTTGATCCACCGCCGATTGCGGCAACCAAAGTGTCGGGCAAACGGCCCTCGGCCTTGTGCATTTGTTCTTTGGCTTCATGGCCGATGATGGCCTGAAAATCACGCACCATGGCGGGATAGGGGTGCGGGCCGGCCACGGTGCCGATGCAGTAAAATGTGTCATCCACATTGGTCACCCAGTCGCGCATGGCGTCGTTCATCGCGTCTTTTAACGTGCCGCGACCCGACGTTACCGCCACCACTTCCGCCCCCAAAAGCCGCATGCGAAACACATTGGGCGCTTGGCGCTCAACATCATGCGCGCCCATGTAAACCACGCATTTCAAACCGAATTTTGCGCAAACCGTGGCGGTGGCAACCCCGTGCTGGCCGGCACCTGTTTCGGCAATTATGCGGGTTTTTCCCATGCGGCGTGCCAAAATAATCTGGCCCAGAACATTGTTGATTTTATGGGCACCGGTGTGGTTCAGCTCATCACGTTTCAGATAAATTTTTGCGCCCCCCAGATGCGCGGTTAAGCGGTCGGCAAAATAAAGCGGGCTGGGGCGGCCAACGTAATGGGTCCAGAGGTCGTGCATTTCGGCCCAAAAACTGTCATCGGTTTTGGCGTGCTCGTATTGCTGCTCCAGCGACAGGATCAGCGGCATCAGGGTTTCGGAAACAAATCGCCCGCCAAAATCGCCAAAGCGCCCCTGCTCGTCAGGCCCGGTTTTATAGCTGTTTGGTTTCTGGCTCATTTTATCTCTCCGCATGCTGCGTTTTGCGCCGCATCAATAAAGCGGGCGATCAACTCACTGTCCTTTACCCCCGCAGCGCTTTCCACGCCAGAGGAAACATCAACCTGAGCCGCCCCCGTCAGGCGCACCGCTTGGGCTACATTATCGGGTGTCAATCCGCCGGCCAACATCCACGGCAGGTTCCAGCGCCGGCCGGAAATCAAGCGCCAGTCAAAAGCCAGCCCGTTACCGCCGGGTAATTGTGCATTTTTTGGCGGCTTGGCATCGATCAAAAGCTGATCGGCCACTTGCGCGTAACTGTCGATTACGGTCAAATCGGCCCTATCGGAAATGCCGATGGCTTTGATCACGGGCAAGCCATAGCGCGCCTTCACTTCGGCGACGCGGGCAGGGGTTTCGTTGCCGTGCAATTGCAGCAGATCTAAAGGCACGGCGTTAACGATTTCATCAAGTGTCGCATTATCGGCGTTCACCGTCAGCGCCACTTTGGTAATACCGGCAGGCAGATTTATGGTTAAGGCACGGGCCTGATCAATGCTGACATTGCGCGGGGATTTGGCAAAGAAAACAAAACCCAGATAGGTCGCACCGGCCACGACAGCCGCATCGACATGACGGGCATCGCTTAGCCCACATATTTTAATCTTGGTATCAGCCATGGGCTGGGTTTATCGCCTTTAGCCGCTTTTCTCAAGCAGGGCGAGGATGTCATCTTTTTCGTCGGGTTTATCACTTTTCAGGCGCACCACTTCGCGCTCTAAATCCCTGACATCGCGCCTTGTGCGGGCAGCCTCGGCGCGCAGCCTATGCTCGCGCAGCCATTCCCAAACGAACCCGATCAACAGGCCGATAATAATGGCAGCAAAGATGATGATAAACAGTGGCAATTGCAGCGTGTTTGGCAGACCGGCAAAGTCGGCCAGCTGGTCAGGCAGTAATTGCAAGGTGACAGCGCCGCGGTTGGCCAACGCCAAGGTAATCAGGCAAATGGCAAGCAACAGATAAAAGGCATAACGAATGTAGCGCATAGATTCACCCTTGGGTCATGTGCCGTCTCGACTTATTTGGCGTTTAGGCGTTCGCGTAGCAGCTTGCCTGTTTTGAAAAACGGAACGTGCTTTTCTTCAACGTTTACAGTTTCGCCAGTGCGCGGATTGCGACCCACGCGTGCATCGCGTTTTTTTACCGAAAAGGCACCAAAACCACGCAGCTCGACCCGGTCACCATTGGCCATAGCCCCTATGATTTCCTCAAAAACCGTGTCGGCGATGCGCTCCACATCGTGTTGATAAAGATGTGGATTTTCATCCGCAATTTTCTGAACCAACTCTGACCTGATCATTCTTTAATCCCCTTTAAAAGCGCGACCGTAAAATAAAATATACCGGTAGCTATACCGGTAGCTATATTGGCGGCTATGTCGCATATTTTGGTTATTATATGCAAACATTCATGATTTAGAAAGCAATTGCCATAGAAATTGTACGAAAATTTTGTGCGAGGGCGCTGATTTAGAGCGATATTATGCCGCACCCTAGCTGGAAGTGGCTGATCGGAGAAAAATTGGGCGCATTTATTCTATATTTTCAGTTGAAATGATTCGCAAAAAAGCGGCCCTGAAATCTACAGGGCCGCTAAGGTTTTATAAAAACAAGTGGTGATTATTTATCGTCGGATTTTAGAGCCGCGCCCAGAATATCACCCAATGATGCACCGGAATCTGACGATCCGTATTGTGCAACAGCTTCTTTTTCTTCGGCAATCTCGCGTGCTTTGATCGACAGACCCAAGCGGCGGGTTTTGGCGTCGATGTTGGTTACGCGAACGTCGATTTTATCACCGACACCGAAACGCTCGGGGCGTTGCTCGGCGCGATCACGCGACAGATCCGAACGACGGATGAAGGATTTCATGCCCTCATAAGTCACCTCAATGCCGCCATCCTCAATGGAAGTGACCTCGACAGTGATGATCGATCCGCGTTTAACGCCATCGGTTACGCCTTCAAACGGATCACCGCCCAAGGCTTTGATCGAAAGCGAGATGCGCTCTTTTTCAACGTCAACTTCGCTGACAACAGCCTTGACCACATCGTTTTTGTGGAAATCGCCAATCACATCTTCGCCACGGCCTTCCCATGTCAGATCCGACAGGTGAACCATACCGTCGATGTCGCCGTCCAAGCCGATAAACAGACCGAATTCGGTGATGTTTTTGACTTCGCCTTCAACTTCGGTGCCGGCGGGGTGCGTTTCTGCAAACACTTCCCACGGGTTCCGCATGGTTTGTTTCAGACCCAGAGACACGCGGCGTTTGGTGCTGTCGATTTCCAGAACCATAACTTCGACTTCCTGGCTGGTCGAAACGATTTTGCCCGGATGCACGTTTTTCTTGGTCCAGGACATTTCCGAAACGTGAACAAGACCTTCAACGCCCGGCTCCAGCTCAACAAATGCGCCGTAATCGGTGATGTTGGTGACGCGGCCCGTATGCGTTGTTTCCAGCGCGTATTTACCCTCGACCAAGGTCCACGGATCATCCTGCAGCTGTTTCATGCCAAGGCTGATGCGGTGGGTTTCTTTGTTGATTTTGATCACCTGAACCTTGATGGTTTCACCAATTGTCAGGATTTCAGATGGGTGGTTCACCCGACGCCAAGCCATGTCGGTAACGTGCAAAAGCCCGTCAACACCGCCCAGATCAACAAACGCACCGTATTCGGTGATGTTTTTGACCACACCGTCGATGGAATCACCTTCGGCCAGTTTACCGATAACTTCGGAGCGCTGTTCGGCACGGGATTCCTCAAGGATTGCACGGCGCGACACAACGATATTGCCACGGCGACGGTCCATTTTCAGAACCTGGAACGGCTGCTTCAGACCCATCAGCGGGCCGGCATCACGCACAGGGCGCACGTCAACCTGAGAGCCGGGCAGGAACGCAACAGCGCCGCCCAGATCAACCGTAAAGCCGCCTTTGACGCGGCCAAAGATGGCGCCTTCAACGCGTTCTTCGTCAGCATATGCTTTTTCAAGACGATCCCAAGCGGCCTCGCGGCGCGCCATTTCGTGGCTAAGCACAGCCTCGCCCTTGGAGTTTTCAACCATCCGCAGAAACACGTCAACTTGGTCGCCAACAGCGATTTCAGGTGCTTCCCCGGGGTTTGCGAATTCTTTGATGTCGACGCGGCCTTCCATTTTATAGCCAACGTCGATAATGGCCTGACCGCTTTCGATTGCGATAACTTTGCCTTTTACGACAGAACCCTCTGAGGGTGTGTCAATTTCGAAGCTTTCTTCAAGAAGGGCTTCGAAGTCCTCCATAGATGTTAACTGAGCCATGTGGTCTCATTTTCCTTTTTCATTCGTTTATACTGGCCGTGCGGTTGGCTCCGCCGGTCTTTGGGTTTCGATTTGGTCGCAGGGTTTTCCGGCACGCAAAAAAACGATAAAGGGCCGGATTATTCCCAGCCCTGTATGCGTCATGTTTTTATATGGTTTAAATCACCTTAACGACAGGCGATTCTATAGAGGGTTTATTCAAAAAAGACAAGAACGCATCAAGCGAGTGATTGGGCTTCTTTACCCAGACACAAGAAAA
>CAYSBD010000120.1:0-5737 GCA_964429175.1 uncultured Marinosulfonomonas sp. | reverse complement strand
TCACGTCTTCGCCGGTCGCCCCGATCGCTTCGCAGGATAAAAGATCAATGATTAAGTGGCCATATTCCGGCACAAACCCAAAGCGTTGTTTGTGCACATCATGGAAGCCCTGCCGCATTTTCTCAACGCTGCCAAAGGGCACTTCAAGCGTTTGATGCGAACCATCCGTGCGAATATGGGCCGTGTGCACAAGGGTAATAGCATCGGCCAGAATGCCTTGATCCAAAACTTCTGATCGGGTTTCTTTGGTCAAGCCTTCCAGCGTTTTTGAGGCAATCTCAACCTGCTCAATATTATCGGAAAACTGGTATTCACGCATTGAGCGCACATCGGCCAACCCCATGCCAAAGGCAGATAGAACGCCCGCAAACGGATGAATGAAAATACGCTCTATGCCCAGCACATCGGCCACCTGACAGGCATGTTGGCCGCCAGCACCGCCAAAACAATTCATGGTGTATTTGGTCACATCGTAACCGCGCTGCACGCTGATCTTCTTAATGGCATTGGCCATGTTTTCAACAGCAATCCGCAGGAAACCTTCGGCCAGTTCTTCAGAACTACGAAGTGGTTCATTCGTTTCATCAGCTATTTTTTGTGCCAAGGTTTTGAATTTGCTGCGCACTGTATCGACATCAAGCGGCTCATCACCATTTGGGCCAAACACATGTGGAAAATGGTCAGGCTGCACCTTGCCAAGCAGCACATTACAATCGGTTACTGCCAACGGCCCGCCGCGGTGATAGCTGGCGGGTCCGGGATTAGCTCCGGCACTCTGCGGGCCAACCTGCATGCGCCCGTTTGAATAGGACAGGATCGAGCCACCACCGGCCGCTACAGTATGAATATCCATCATCGGTGCGCGCATTCGCACCCCTGCAACCTCGGTTTCAAAGCTGCGCTCGAATTCACCCGCGTAGTGGCACACATCGGTCGAGGTGCCGCCCATATCAAAACCGATTAACTTATCCGCGCCAATGGCCGCTGCCGTGCGCACCATGCCAACCACGCCGCCGGCGGGGCCAGATAGGATGGCATCTTTGCCATGAAATAATGCCGCGTCGGTCAGGCCGCCATTGGATTGCATAAACATCAGCGATTTACAGCCGCCCTTTGCGGCACCCAAGGCATCGGAGACTTGCGCCACATAACGGCGTAAAATCGGGGATAAATAGGCATCAACCACCGTAGTATCGCCGCGCGAAACCAGCTTGATCAACGGGCTGGTTTGGTGACTGAGAGAAACCTGGGAAAACCCGATTTGTTCTGCTATTTCACCGATTTTTATCTCGTGATCATGAAACCTGTACCCATGCATCAAAGCAATGGCGACCGATCGATACCCGCGCCCATATGCATCAGATAACGTGCCGCGTAAGCTGCGAATATCCAGCGGCGTGATGATGTTGTCATCGCCGTCAAGCCGTTCTTCGACCTCGATCACTTCCTCATAGAGCAACTCGGGCAGCACAATATTCAGATCAAACAGCTTGGGGCGGTTTTGATAACCAATACGCAACAAATCACGCATGCCTTTGGTAATCAGAAGCAGGGTTCGATCGCCTTTACGCTCAAGCAATGCGTTGGTGGCAACGGTTGTACCCATTTTTACAGCATCAATCACACCTGCGGGTATTGGGTCATTCTGAGCTAGCCCCAACAAATCACGAATGCCCTGAACAGCGGCATCCTTATACAGCTCGGGGTTTTCTGACAGAAGCTTGTGCGAACGCAACGACCCATCCGGTTTGCGCGCGACAACATCGGTAAATGTGCCGCCACGGTCAACCCAAAATTGCCACATGATATGTTCTCCTTTGGCTTGGAAAATAAATTGTTCTCTCGTATTGAAAATAGTTAGGCCAAACTAAGAACCCGGAAATAAGGCGCTTTGCGCGAAGTAAACCTTTAAAAATTTGAGCCCTCCATGTTGTGATCCGGCGTAATCAATCAAAAATACGTTCTGCGCCTTATCCCCAAAATCAAAGCAACACCTTGAAATTGTTAAGTTAATACTGCCATGATTGCTCAAATCTGCCACTATTTTTGTCTCCGTTAAAAATTTCCTTGCATCATTTGCAAAACACTGGCAAATTGTCAACGTTATATAAACGTAATACCTGATAAAAATTTTAGGCTGATTTTGGGAGTTAAGACTATGATGATAAAATACGCTGCCGCCTTTGCGGCTTTGACTGCTCTTGCTGTCCCGGCGGTTGCTGAAACTTGGGACATGCCGACGCCATATGGCGACAGCACATTCCACACGGTTAACATTCAGCAGTTTGCCGATGATGTTGCAGCCGCTACAAATGGCGGTTTAACAATTAATCTGCATACCGCCGGATCATTGTTCCCGCATGCGGAAATCAAAAATGCCATCCGCTCGCGTCAGGTGCCTCTTGGCGAATTTTTCTTGTCACGCCTTTCAAACGAAGACTTGGCATTTGGAATTGACAGCCAGCCTTTCCTTGCAACCAGTTATGAAGACGCGGCAAAACTTTGGGCCGCCCAAAAGCCGGTGATCACAGATTTACTGGCCAAAGAGGGCTTGATGCCCCTGTTTGCGGTTCCGTGGCCAGCCCAAGGGCTCTACACAAATGGCAAAATCGCAACCGTAGATGATTTGGCCGGCCTACGTTTTCGTGCCTATAATGCGGCACTGGAAGAATTTGCAACACTTGCAAAAGCAGCACCTGTTCAGATCGAGGCATCTAATATCGCACAGGCATTTGCCACCGGCCAAGTGCAAGCCATGATCACTTCGCCTTCAACCGGTGCCAATTCTAAAGCATGGGATTTTCTGACCCATTACACTCAAATTGATGCGTGGCTGCCTAAGAATATTGTTGTGGTGAATAAACGTATGTTTGATGGTCTTTCACCAGAGGTTCAGGCCGCTGTTCTAAAAGCAGCTGCGAGCGCCGAAACCCGCGGTTGGGAAATGTCCAAGGCTGAAGCGACCACAAAAACCCAGATAATGGCAGATAATGGCATTGTGATTGTTGCCCCATCCACCGAATTGGTGACGGGTTTGCAAGCGATTGGTGCAACTATGCTGGTCAATTGGAAAAACAACGCAAGCGAAGATGCGCTGTCTATCCTGGAAGCATTTCAGAACTAAACACAAAAAGCCTGCGCTGAATTTTCTGGCGCAGGCTTTCGTATTGGAATTGATGACGGGAGAGCCAAAAATGCGCCGTGTACTGGATGCGACCTATACAGCCGCAGGGGGGATTGCGGCACTTGCAATTCTGGGGATATGCCTGCTTGTATCTGCACAGGTGATGCTAAATATTCTGGCACGCGTTGGCGGACCCGATTTATCATTTACCATACCGTCATATGCCGATTTTGCCGGATTTTTCCTCGCAACAGCATCGTTCATGGCAATGGCTTATACCTTGCGGGCTGGCAACCATATCAGAGTTAATCTGCTGGTGCAAAACCTGCCAAAAAGGCCGCGCTGGATGTTAGAGGTTTTCGCGCTTTCGCTTGGGGCGATGATGGCTGGGTATGCCACTTATTTCACCGCGTCCCTGCTTGGTGAAAGTTACCACTATGGGGATATGTCTACTGGAATTGTTGCCGTTCCTTTGTGGATTCCACAATTGACGATGGTCGGCGGGTTGGGCCTGCTGACAATTGCATTTCTTGATACCCTGATCGAGGCGCTCCTTACAGGTGCCCCCGTTCTTCTTGATGCAGGATTGGAGTAGAAATGTTTGAAACATTCTCTGACCCGATGATTTTTGCGATTCTTCTGGGCCTGTTGCTTTTTTTGCTGGCGGCGGGTGTCTGGGTGGCTGTGTCCCTAACAATTATGGCGCTTTTTGCCCTTGCGGTTTTTTCGAATGCCCCCGAAGGGCTGGTGCTGGCGACAACCCTCTGGGGTCATAGCCATTCGTGGCCTCTGGCGGCTTTGCCACTGTTCATACTGATGGGCGAAATCCTTTTGCGCTCGAAGCTAAGCGAAGATATGTTTTCGGGCCTCGCCCCATGGCTTGGCAATATTCCCGGGCGGTTGTTGCATGTGAATATTCTTGGGTGTGCAATTTTTGCCGCTGTGTCGGGATCATCGGCTGCAACGGCGGCTACGATTGGCAGAATGTCCGTACCAGAGCTGCTAGAGCGAGGCTACCCGGAGAAGCTTATCCTTGGCACCTTGGCCGGATCGGCAACTTTGGGGCTGTTGATACCGCCCTCGATTATCCTGATCGTCTATGGCGTGGCAACCGAGCAATCCATTGCCCGTCTGTTTGTTGCCGGTGTTTTGCCCGGTATTTTACTGGTAGGCTTGTTCGCGGGATATGTGATGATCAAGGCAAAGCTGGATCCGGCATCTATTCCGGTGGAAACCCGGCAATATACCTTTGGCGAAAAGATGCGGGCCTCCAAACGCCTGATCCCGGTTATGCTACTGATCGGGGGGGTTATCGGCTCAATCTATACCGGCGTTGCATCCCCCACAGATGCGGCGGCTCTTGGTGTGCTGCTAGCGACGGTGCTGGCAGTGGCCTCTGGAAATTTCGGGCGCAAGGCATTCATTGATGCCCTGATGTCTGCAACCAGAACCTCTTGTATGATTGCATTTATCCTCTTGGGGGCCGCGTTTTTATCAATCGCAATGGGCTTTACCGGCATCCCGCGTAATCTGGCCAGCTGGATCAGCACATTTGAGCTGTCACCCTATGCATTGCTCGCCGTTTTAACAGTGTTCTTCATAATTTTAGGGTGCTTTCTTGATGGTATTTCGGTCGTCGTTCTGACAACATCGATCATTTTACCGATGGTCGAAGCGGCCGGAATTGATCCGCTTTGGTTCGGGATTTATCTGGTGCTGGTTGTCGAAATGAGCCAGATAACTCCGCCAGTTGGATTTAACCTGTTTGTCATTCAGGGGCTGACGGGCGTCAATATTTTGCGCGTCGCTGTAGCGGCGATGCCGTTTTTCTTCTTACTATTGCTGGGAGCACTAATTATTACAGTTTTCCCATCAATTGTAACCTACCTGCCAAATGCAATGGGGAACTAAAGCGAAGATGCGGCACGGCTTGCCTGATCATAATGCCCCGACATAGACCGCAGGCTGGTCGCAATCTTGCTAAATTCCTCACCTGTTATTCCAGTGCCGGGGATACCTTCGATTAGGCACTGGCTGCGAATTTTCCGATAGCGTTCGCAGAGTTTCCGGCCGGTGTCAGACGTATGATAAAAGACTTCCTTTCCACGTTTTTCCGATATCAAAAGTTCAAGTTTAAGCAATTTACGCAATGCATAATTAATCGTATGGCTGTCTTCCATATTTAGCAGAAAGCTAATATCCGTCAGGCGTTTTTCGCGATTTCGATGGTTGGTGTTATGCAGGACAAGGATTTCCAACGCGCTTAGTTCGGGCATTCCTGCCGCAGTCATGCACCGCTGCATCCATCGGCTGAATGCATTGTAGGCAATAATTAAACCATATTCGAATTCCGATGCCTCCCAGCCTTCACCTTCAGCAAGATGGCGGGACGAAACGATTCGGCGGTGATTAGGTGATCCTGACATTCAAATTCCAGACGTATGTTAATTATTTACAGATAATTTAGCAGCATTATAATAATGTTACGAGTGTAAAAACTTTGCGTTTTGTTTGCTTGGAAATAGCAACCTATTAATCAATGAAATTGGAACTCGCCTGACCTTGTTACACAGATCATCGGGCAAAATTCCAGCAAGCGCTTTTGTTAAGGTC
>CAYSBD010000119.1:0-6023 GCA_964429175.1 uncultured Marinosulfonomonas sp. | reverse complement strand
AATCGGCCGTATCAATCACAACCAGTTCGCCTGCGATCGCCTTTGCAGACAGGGCATGTTTTAGGCCGAGTTTGCGAAATTTCTTTGTCAACTCATGGCCGTGGCTGCGAGGCGTCGGGCCTTTGTAAACACCACCACCGCGAAAAATCGGAGCCGAACGCGCGCCGTGACGTGCGCCACCGGTGCCTTTTTGGCGATAGATCTTTTTGGTGGAATAGTTAACTTCGGAACGGGTCTTTACCTTGTGGGTGCCGGCCTGCGCATTGTTACGCTGCCAGCGCACAACACGGTGCAGGATATCGGCACGCGGCTCCAGTGCGTAAATCTCGTCGCCAAGATCTACAGAACCGGATTTTTCGCCATCAAGTTTGATCACGTCGATTTTCATGCGTCATCTCCCTCTTTCTCGGCTGGAACTTCAGCCTCAGTTGCTTTTACAGCCGAACGCAGCGCCGCAGGGAAAACAACATTGTCAGCTGTCGGTTTTTTAACCGCATCCTTCAATGTCACCCAACCGCCTTTGGAACCGGGAACCGCGCCTTTGACCATGATCAAGCCACGATCGGCATCCGTGCGCACAACCTCAAGATTTTGGGTGGTGATACGGGCAGCGCCCATGTGACCAGCCATTTTCTTGCCTTTGAACACTTTGCCAGGATCCTGACATTGACCGGTCGAGCCGTGCGAACGGTGGCTGATCGACACACCGTGCGTGGCGCGAAGGCCCCCAAAGTTGTGACGCTTCATAGCACCGGCAAAACCTTTACCAATCGAGGTGCCGGTTACGTCAACGTATTGGCCCTCAAAGTAATGGTCGGCAATGATTTCTTCGCCAATTTCGATCAGGTTTTCAGGCGCAACCCGAAATTCCACGATCTTGCGTTTCGGCGCGACCTTGGCGGCGGCAAAGTGACCGCGCATCGCTTTTGAAACGCGCTTGACCTTGGCTGTACCGGCGCCCAGCTGAACAGCTGTGTAGCCATCTTTTTCAACCGTGCGGGTCGCTACAACCTGCAGGTTATCGAGTTGCAGAACGGTTACAGGAATCTGTTGGCCGTTCTCCATGAAAAGACGGGTCATGCCCATCTTTTTTGCAATTACACCAGAGCGCATCTGCTTGCCCCCCTAAACCTTAATTTCAACGTCAACACCGGCCGCCAAGTCGAGCTTCATCAGCGCGTCTACGGTTTGAGGTGTTGGGTCAACAATATCCAGCAGGCGTTTATGCGTGCGGATTTCGAACTGTTCACGCGCTTTTTTGTTCACGTGTGGACTGCGCAAAACAGTGAATTTTTCAATCTTGTTTGGCATCGGAATTGGGCCACGCACAGTGGCGCCCGTCCGTTTAGCGGTGCTGACGATCTCTTGGGTGCTGGCATCCAGAACCCGATAGTCAAACGCTTTTAGCCGAATGCGAATAGTTTGGCTTTGCATTTCGTTAGCCTTTCGAGGCTTATAAGTTGATAGGAGGGCCACCGGCTCATCCGGTGGCCCTCATCGAACCTGATCGTTCAATTAGGCAAGAATTTTGGAAACCACACCGGCACCAACCGTACGGCCACCTTCGCGGATCGCAAAACGCAGACCGTCTTCCATGGCAATCGGCGAAATCAGTTCAACTTCGAACTTCAGGTTATCGCCAGGCATTACCATTTCAGTTCCAGCAGGCAAAGTAACCGTGCCAGTTACGTCAGTTGTACGAAAGTAAAACTGTGGACGGTAGTTGGCAAAGAACGGCGTGTGACGGCCACCCTCTTCTTTGGTCAGAATATAGGCTTCGGCCTCGAATTTTGTGTGTGGTTTAACCGAACCAGGCTTACAAAGAACCTGACCACGCTCAACACCTTCACGGTCGATACCGCGCAGCAAAACACCAACGTTATCACCGGCTTCACCACGATCCAGCAGCTTGCGGAACATTTCAACGCCCGTACAAGTGGTCTTTTTCGTGTCACGGATACCGATAATTTCGATTTCCTCGCCAACGTTGATCACGCCGCGTTCAATACGACCCGTTACAACAGTACCACGTCCGGAAATCGAGAACACATCCTCGATCGGCATCAGGAATGGCTGATCAACAGCACGTTCTGGTGTCGGGATGTATTCGTCAACAGCGGCCATCAATTTCTTGATGGATTCTTCGCCGATTTCAGGGTCGCGGCCTTCCATGGCTGCCAAGGCAGAACCAGGAACAACAGGGATGTCGTCGCCAGGATACTCGTAAGATGAAAGCAGCTCACGGATTTCCATTTCAACCAGTTCCAACAGCTCGTCATCGTCGACCTGATCAACTTTGTTCATGTAAACAACCATGTACGGGATGCCAACTTGACGTCCCAACAAAATGTGCTCGCGTGTCTGAGGCATAGGGCCATCAGCAGCATTCACAACCAAAATCGCGCCATCCATTTGCGCCGCACCGGTGATCATGTTTTTCACATAGTCAGCGTGGCCCGGGCAATCAACGTGAGCATAGTGACGTGTTTCAGTCTCGTACTCAACGTGGGCTGTCGAAATGGTGATGCCGCGTGCTTTTTCTTCTGGCGCGCCGTCAATTTCGTCATACCCTTTGAAATCGCCAAAATATTTGGTGATCGCAGCGGTCAATGTGGTTTTACCGTGGTCAACGTGGCCGATTGTGCCGATGTTAACGTGCGGTTTATTACGTTCAAACTTTTCCTTAGCCATGGTGGCCTCCTTCGTGATTTATAGTAACGCCACCGCGTTACGAGAATTTTGCTTGGATTTCTTCCGACAAAGCCATCGGAAGAGGATCGTAGTGGTCAAACTGCATAGAGAAATTCGCACGCCCCGAGGACATGGAACGCAGGTTGTTAATGTAGCCGAACATGTTGGACAGCGGCACGTATGCTTCGATAGCAATCGCGTTACCGCGGGTATCCTGGCCTTGAACCTGACCGCGACGCGATGTCAGATCACCAATGATGTTACCTGTGTATTCGTCAGGCGTGATCACTTCGACTTTCATAATCGGTTCCAACATCTTGGCACCCGCTTTGCGCAAACCTTCGCGCATACCGGCACGTGCGGCAATTTCAAAGGCCAGCACAGATGAGTCAACATCGTGAAAAGCACCGTCAATCAAGGCAACCTTGAAATCGATCACAGGGAAACCAGCCAACGGGCCGCTATCCATCACCGATTTGATGCCTTTTTCAACACCGGGGATATATTCCTTGGGAATATTACCACCAACGATACGGCTCTCGAATGAGAAACCTTCGCCAGGTTCAGTCGGCATAATAACCATTTTAATGCGCGCAAACTGACCGGAACCACCAGATTGTTTCTTGTGGGTATAGTCAATTTCAGCTTCATGGCCGATGGTCTCACGGTAAGCAACCTGAGGCTCGCCAATGTTGGCTTCAACTTTGAATTCACGCTTCAGGCGATCAACCAGAATATCAAGGTGCAATTCGCCCATGCCGCGCATGATTGTCTGACCTGATTCCATATCGGTTTCCACCCGAAAGGATGGATCCTCGGCCGCCAGACGTGCCAGACCGGTCGACATTTTCTCTTGGTCGGCTTTGGTCTTTGGCTCAACGGCAATTTCGATAACCGGATCGGGGAACGTCATGGTTTCCAGCACCACAGGAGAATTCGGATCACAAAGCGTGTCACCGGTTGTCGTCTGCTTCAAACCAGCCAATGCGATGATGTCACCAGCCCAAGCCTCGAAAATCTCTTCGCGGTCATTGGAGTGCATCATCATCATCCGGCCAATGCGCTCTTTGCGCCCTTTGGTCGAGTTGATGATACCATCACCCTTGGCGATTTTACCGGAATAAATCCGCGTAAATGTCAGCGAGCCGACAAACGGGTCATTCATGATTTTAAAGGCCAGCGCCGAAAACGGCATGTCATCATCCGCACGGCGCGGGATATCACGTGTTTCGGTTTCGTCACCGGGCTTAAAGCCCATGTAATCAACCACATCCAGCGGGGATGGCAGATAATCGATCACAGCGTTCAACAGCGGCTGAACACCTTTGTTCTTAAAGGCAGAACCACACAGAACCGGAATAAAGGCGATTTCAAGCGTACCCTTGCGGATCAGACGGCGCAGTGTCGGCACATCTGGCTCTTTACCTTCCAGATAGGCTTCCATCACATCATCGTCCATATCAACGGCGATTTCGATCAGCTTGGCGCGCCATTCATCGGCCAGCTCTTTCATGCTGTCACGAATCGGACGCACTTCCCAAGAAGCACCCAGATCTTCGCCTTCCCAGACCCATTCTTCCATGGTGACCAGATCAATCAGACCCTCAAGTTCGGTTTCGGAACCGATCGGAAGCTGGATCGCGGCAGGGGTCGCACCTGTGCGGTCTTGGATCATGTGAACGCAGTTAAAGAAATCAGCGCCGATTTTGTCCATTTTATTAACGAACACAATGCGCGGAACTTTATAACGGTCGGCCTGACGCCAAACAGTTTCTGTTTGTGGCTCAACACCGGCGTTGGCATCCAGCACAGCAACCGCGCCATCCAAAACAGCCAGGGAACGCTCAACTTCAATCGTAAAGTCAACGTGACCCGGCGTGTCGATGATGTTCATCCGGTGTTTTTCGGTCTGGTCATTTTCACCGTCTTCGGTGCGGGCCCAGAATGTAGTTGTCGCAGCCGAGGTAATCGTAATACCGCGCTCTTGCTCTTGCTCCATCCAGTCCATTGTCGCAGCGCCATCATGCACTTCGCCAATATTGTGGGATTTGCCGGTATAATACAGGATCCGCTCCGAACAGGTGGTTTTACCTGCATCGATGTGGGCCATAATGCCGAAATTACGATAGCGGTCGAGAGGATATTCGCGTGCCATTTTCTGGGACCTAATCTTAAAGTGTTACCAACGGTAGTGGCTGAACGCTTTGTTCGCATCAGCCATCTTATGGGTGTCTTCGCGCTTTTTAACAGCAGTGCCGCGCTCGTTTGCGGCATCCATCAATTCACCCGCAAGGCGCTCCTCCATGGTGTTTTCGTTGCGCTTGCGCGCAGCGATAATCAACCAGCGGATTGCCAGCGCTTCACGGCGCTCGGGACGAACCTCGACAGGAACCTGATAGGTTGCACCACCAACACGACGCGAGCGAACCTCGACAGACGGCTTGATGTTTTCAAGCGCCTCGTGAAACACCTCGACAGGTGCTTTTTTCAGCTTGGCTTCAACGCGATCAAAAGCATTGTAAACAATACCCTCGGCGATTGATTTTTTACCATCAATCATCAGGTTATTCATAAATTTCGTCAAAATCAGATCACCAAATTTGGCATCTGGCAATACTTGACGTTTCTCGGCGGCGTGACGACGTGACATTCGTTAATCCCTTATTTCGGCTTCTTGGCGCCGTATTTCGAACGACGTTGCTTACGATCCTTGACACCTTGGGTATCCAGCACACCACGCACAATGTGGTAACGCACACCCGGAAGATCTTTTACGCGACCCCCGCGAATCAGAACCACCGAGTGCTCCTGAAGATTGTGGCTTTCACCCGGGATGTAGCTGATCACCTCAAAGCCGTTGGTCAAACGGACCTTGGCGACTTTACGCATAGCCGAGTTCGGCTTTTTAGGCGTTGTAGTGTAAACACGGGTGCAAACACCGCGCTTTTGCGGACAGCCCTCCAGATGGATGGACTTTGAGCGTTTAATGTTAGGCTGGCGCGGTTTGCGTATCAGCTGCTGTATCGTTGGCATTCAGGTCATCCCCGTCGTTTCAACACGTTAAATTATTCTACGGATCGAACATCCGCACAGCGCAAACGCCACATCCGTTCCAAATTCGCTGGAACGTCATGACGGGCTTACCAGAGGATCGGAGCGCCAGCCCGGATCGTGACCACTAATAGTTATAATTCGGGCAAATAGGGAATAAACCCTGCCCAAGTGAAGGCCGTATATGAAGAGTCGCGGGGCATGTCAACAGGGGCAAGTGGCTTTCTGTTAAAGAGATTAATCTGGCACACCCAAACGAGGCGGTGACGGGTTCATACAAC
>CAYSBD010000118.1:0-6109 GCA_964429175.1 uncultured Marinosulfonomonas sp. | reverse complement strand
AAGCTTAATATTCGATCGGTCATATATGCTATTGACCGGATATTCGCCTTCGTGTATATACTCGGCTATGAAACAAATTGAAACTTTTCAAATGCTGGCCGATCAAACCCGTCTTCGGGCGCTTTTTTTGATGCAAAATCAGGATGAGCTGTGCGTTTGCGAGCTGGTTGTCGCGCTGGATTTATCACAGCCAAAAATCTCGCGCCACCTTGGGGCGTTGCGCGATGCCGGTCTGCTGATCTCGCGGCGCGATGCCCAATGGGTGTTTTACCAGATTGCCAAAACCATGCCCGATTGGCGGCAACAGGTTTTAGCGGCCGCCCTGCACGCGATAAAAGACGAGGCCGTTCTGCGCCAAGATGCGCGCCGCCTTGCAGAGATGAAAAACCGCCCCGACCGGAGCGCACAAGTCAAAACCGGAGCCAAAAATGTTTGAAATGTTTAACCGTTTGGGAAACTGGGTGTCATACACAGTGCTTGGGTTGCAGCCGGATTCGCAGCTTGGCATTGCGGTGCAGTTTTTCGTCATGGATGTCAGCAAGATTTTCTTTTTGCTGGCGCTGATCGTCTTTACCATCGGTTTTTTCCGCTCGCTGTTAACGCCCGAACGGGTGCGCAAAATGGTGGCGGGGCGCTCGCGCAAAGTGTCATACCCGATGGCGGTGGCCCTTGGCGCGGTGACGCCGTTTTGCTCGTGCTCGTCGGTTCCGTTGTTCATCGGCTTCCTTGAGGCCGGCATTCCGCTGGGCGTGACCATGTCCTTTTTGATCACCTCGCCGATGATCAACGAAGTCGCCGTGGTGGTTTTGGCCGCCGCCGTGGGTTGGGAAATTGCGCTGCTTTATGTGGTGGCAGGTTTGACGATTGGCGTCATCGGCGGGCTGTTGATCGAATATCTCAAGCTGGAAAAATGGGTCGAAGGATATGTCTGGGAAATCCGCATGGGCGAGGCACCCGAGCAAGCCAGCCCGTCAGGTTTTATACAGCGTCTGCAATTTGCCCGGGAAGAAGTGAAAACCATCATCAGCCGCATCTGGATTTATGTGCTGGTGGGCATTGGGATCGGCGCGGGTTTGCACGGTTTTGTGCCCGAGGAATTTTTCCTGAAATACGCCGCGGCGGAAAACTGGTTTGCGGTGCCGGCCGCCGTTTTGGTCGGAATTCCGCTTTATGCCAACGCGACCGGCGTGATCCCGATTGTCGAGGCGCTGATCGCCAAAGGTGTGCCGATTGGCACCGCACTGGCGCTGATGATGTCGGTTGCGGCCATTTCATTGCCCGAAATGATCATCCTGCGCAAAGTTCTGAAACCCAAGCTGATTGCCACATTCGTCGGCATCCTGTTTGTTGCCTTCATCCTTGTCGGCTATTTATTCAACGCGATTTTAACCTAAAGGAACCACATCATGAAAACCTTCAAAGTGCTCGGATCGGGCTGTAAGAAATGCAACGTTACGGCCGATTTGATCGCCAAAAAAGCCAGCGAGGCCGGCGTTGAAATCACGGTTGAAAAAGTCACCGATATGGCCGAAATTATGGGCTTTGGCGTGATTTCCACCCCGGGCGTGGTGCTGGACGGGGTGGTGGTTCACAGCGGCAGCGTGCCAAGCGCGCAGCATGTGCAAGGCTGGCTGACGCAAGCGGGCTAGGACATGCCCAGCGCTTCTTTATACATTTCCAGAACCGCTTCTTCTTCGGCCAAATCCTGTGCATCGCGTTTGCGCATTGAAATCAGTTTGCGGATGATTTTAGTGTCGTAACCGCGCCCCTTGGCCTCGGACATCACTTCTTTTTGGGCCTCGGCCAGATCTTTTTTCTCGGCATCCAGCCGCTCGATACGCTCGATAAATGCGCGCAATTCATCCGCCGTAACCCGGTAACTTAAATCAGAAGATGTGTCGCTCATTTTATATGCCCTTTTTGCTGGATTAAGGCCGTTTTCTAGCGCCCCGCCAAACGATGCGCAAGGGCTTGCCGTAAGCTTGCGCATGGTTTAGGCGCTGGTGGCGAACAAAACGGGGATAAGTGATGGAATATATAATCTGGATCGGCGCTGTTATTTCATTTGCCGGGCTGATTGGCATTTTTTATTGCATCGCGCTGGCTCTGAAAGCCAAGCGCGCCAAATTGGCCGATGCCGAAATGGGCGTGCGGATGCAGCGGATTGTCGTGCTGAATATGGCGGCGTTTTTCATTTCCGTGTTTGGTTTGATGATGGTGATCGTCGGCATTTTTCTGGGCTAGCTGTGCAAGATTTGTCGCGCTTGTCACTATCGCTTGTTCCCGCCATGGGTTAAGAAGCTGAAAAGACATTTAAAGGCACCTAAAATGGCACGCATCCTGATCACCTCCGCCTTGCCCTATATCAACGGCATCAAACATCTTGGCAATCTGATCGGCAGCCAATTGCCGGCCGATCTTTATGCCCGCTACATGCGTGGTCGCGGCCACGAGGTGATGTTTATTTGCGCCACGGACGAGCACGGTACACCGGCCGAATTGGCCGCCGCCAAAGCCGAAATTCCGGTGGCCGATTATTGCGCCCGATTGCACAAGGTTCAGGCCGATATTGCCGATGGTTTCCGGCTTTCATTTGATCATTTTGGCCGTTCTTCCAGCCCGCAAAACCAGGAATTAACCCAACATTTCGCCGCCCGTCTGGCCGATAATGATCTGATCGAGGAAGTCAGCGATAAACAGGTTTATTCCAACGCCGATAAACGGTTTTTACCCGATCGCTACATCGAGGGCACCTGCCCGAATTGCGGCTATGATCAGGCCCGTGGCGATCAATGTGATGAATGCACAAAACCGCTGTCGCCCACCGATTTGATTGCGCCGTATTCCACTATTTCCGGCTCGAAAGATCTGGAAGTGCGCGCCACCAAACACCTGTTTTTGCGCCAATCAAAAATGCGCGCGCAGCTGGATGAATGGATCAGCAGCAAAACAGATTGGCCAATTCTGACCACATCAATCGCCAAAAAATGGCTGCATGATGGCGACGGTCTGCGCGATCGCGGCATCACGCGTGATCTGGATTGGGGCGTGCCGGTGATGCGCGATGGCGCGGTTTGGCCGGGGATGGAGGGCAAGGTTTTCTACGTCTGGTTTGACGCTCCGATTGAATATATCGGCGCAACGGCCGAATGGGCGCAGGCCCAAGGTTTAGGCGATGACGCGTGGCAGCGTTGGTGGCGCACCGATAAAGGTGCTGGAGATGTTCGATATGTGCAATTTATGGGCAAGGATAATGTGCCGTTTCACACCCTGTCATTTCCGGCCACGATCATGGGCACAAACGAGCCTTGGAAGATGGTCGATTACATCAAATCCTTCAACTATCTGAATTACGATGGCGGCCAGTTTTCGACATCACGCGGACGCGGTGTGTTTATGGATCAGGCGCTGTCGATCCTGCCGTCCGATTATTGGCGCTGGTGGCTGTTATCGCACGCGCCCGAAAATTCCGACAGCGAATTCACTTGGGAAAACTTTCAGGCCTCGGTCAATAAGGATCTGGCCGATGTGCTGGGCAATTTTGCCTCGCGGGTGACTAAATTCTGCCGCGCAAAATTTGGCGAAACCGTGCCAGAGGGCGGCGAATATGGCGCGGTGGAAATCGCGTTGATCGACACGCTGGACAAACGCATCACGGCCTACAACACCCACATGGAGGCAATGGAAATCCGCAAATCCGCGGCCGAGCTGCGCGCGATCTGGGTGGCGGGCAATGAATATTTGCAAAACGCCGCACCCTGGAGCACATTCAAAACCGACCCGGACGCCGCCGCCGCCACAATCCGGTTGTCGCTGAACCTGATCCGGCTTTATGCGGTGCTCTCCAAACCCTTTATCCCCGATGCCGCCGCAACCTTGCTGGCCGCGATGAACACCGATGATCACAGCTGGCCCCATGATGTGACAGAGGCCTTGAACAGCTTGCCAGCCGGTCATGTATTCACGGTTCCCGAGGTTACATTTGCCAAAATCAGCGATGCGCAGCGTCAGGAATGGCAGGAACAATTTTCCGGCAAGCAAGGTTGAAACCGGAATTTGTTGCACCTGCTTGCCGACCTGCATTAGAATGCATCAACAAAAACAAAAAATGAGCAGAAACATGCCCGCAACGGACCTTCTTTCGGGCAATCAGCCCGAGAAAAAATATGACGCCTCCTCGATCGAAGTGCTTGAGGGGCTGGAACCTGTGCGCAAACGTCCGGGCATGTATATCGGCGGCACCGACGCGCGCGCGCTGCATCATCTGGTGGCCGAAATTCTGGACAACTCGATGGACGAGGCCGTGGCGGGCCACGCAAACCGCATCGAGTTCGAATTGCACGCCGATTATTCGGTGACGGTGCGCGATAATGGCCGCGGCATTCCGGTTGATCCGCACCCCAAATTCCCCGATAAATCCGCGCTTGAAGTGATTTTATGCACCCTGCACGCCGGCGGCAAATTTTCCGGTGATAGCTATGCCACGTCGGGGGGCTTGAACGGGGTTGGGTCCTCGGTGGTGAACGCGTTATCGGACAGCATGGTCGTCGAGGTGGCGCGGGATCGCAAATTATACCAACAACGGTTTTCGCGCGGTCTGGCGCTGGGCAAACTTGAGGAAATCGGCGCGGCCCCCAACCGGCGCGGCACCACGGTTACCTTTCATCCCGACCCTGAAATTTTCGGCGATCTGAAATTCAAACCGTCGCGGCTGTATGATCTGGTAAAATCCAAGGCATTTCTGTTTTCCGGTGTTGAAATCCGCTGGAAATCTGGCGTGGCTGACGGCATGGTTGACGGTGAAATGCCGATGACGGCCAAATTTCATTACCCCGGCGGGCTGGCCGAATATCTGGGCGAAGTTCTGGGTAACGCCGCAACTTATGCCGATGCGCCATTTTCCGGCAAGGTCGAATTTGGCGAAAAATTTGGCGAGGCCGGTTATGTGGAATGGGCCGTAAACTGGACCCCGTCGCGCGATGGTTTCATCAACAGCTATTGCAACACCGTGCCCACCCGCGAGGGCGGCACCCACGAGAGCGGTTTTTGGGCCGCGATCCTGAAAGGCATCCGCGCTTATGGCGAATTGGTTAATAACAAAAAGGCCGCGACCATCAACCGCGACGATCTGACCACCGGCGGCTGTGTGCTGGTTTCGGTGTTCATTGCCAACCCCAGTTTTGTGGGCCAGACCAAGGATCGTCTGTCCAATGAATCCGCGCAAAAAATGGTCGAAAATTCGGTGCGCGACCATTTTGACAACTGGCTGGCCGCCGACACCAAATCGGCCGGCGCGATTCTGGATTATCTGGTGCTGCGGGCCGAAGAGCGCCTGAAACGACGCGCCGAAAAAGAAACCCAACGCAAATCCGCCACCAAAAAACTGCGCCTGCCCGGAAAATTAACGGATTGTTCCAACAATTCGCGCGAAGGCACCGAGCTGTTCATCGTCGAAGGCGATTCTGCGGGGGGATCGGCCAAAATGGCGCGTAATCGCAAGACGCAGGCCTTGCTGCCGTTGCGCGGTAAAATCCTGAATGTTCTGGGTGCCGCCAGCTCTAAAATCGGCACGAATAATGAAATTAATGATTTATCCCAAGCGCTTGGCGTTGGGATGGGCAGCCGTTTCAACCTTGATGATCTGCGTTATGAAAAAGTAATTATCATGACCGACGCCGATGTTGACGGTGCCCATATCGCCGCATTGTTGATGACGTTTTTCTTTACCCAAATGCGCCCGATGATTGATGCGGGGCATCTTTATCTGGCCTGTCCGCCGCTGTTTCGACTGACCCAAGGCGCCAAACGGGTTTATTGCATCGACGAGGCTGAAAAAGCCGCGTGGATGGAAAAGGGGATTGGCGGCAAAGGCAAGATCGACGTTTCACGCTTTAAGGGTTTGGGTGAAATGGACGCCAAGGATTTGAAAGACACCACCATGAACCCCGCAAGCCGCACCTTGATCCGGGTGACGATCGAGGAAGACATGCCGGGTGATACCGCCGATCTGGTCGAGCGTTTGATGGGCAAAAAACCCGAAATGCGGTTTCAATATATTCAGGAAAACGCGCAGTTTGTCGAGGAGCTGGATGTTTGAGTAACGCTTATA
>CAYSBD010000117.1:0-6120 GCA_964429175.1 uncultured Marinosulfonomonas sp. | reverse complement strand
AACTGATCCATGCAACAACGCCGTAGGAAAGCAAGCCGCAAGATGCGCAAAGCTTGCTTGGGTATTATCCGGTTCATCGCGCGCCAGAAAAGCATCCAATTCAGGCCAGACAGTGATCGCCTCATCAATCAGCGCATCGGACCCCGTTGTATATAGGCCGGCCTGAATCATCATTTCAGCCTGATCATACGCCCCCAATAAACGGCGCGATTTACTGATCAGCTCATTTTCATCTGGCGATGCCGCCCCAGGCAGGCTTCGTGAAACCGAGCGCAATAAATCAATCGCAGGAAACCGGCCGCGCTCGGCGATTTGGCGATCCAGCACGACATGCCCATCCAGCACCCCGCGCAAAATATCGGCCACTGGCTCGTCCATATCCGATCCTGCAACCAACACACTAAACAATGCCGTAATGTCGCCGGCATCACCCGCACCCGGCCCGGCGCGCTCGCATAAAGACATGATCATGTGCGATGTTGACGGGGGATAGCCGCGCAGGGAGGCAACCTCGCCCGAGGCCAGCGCAACTTCCCGGTGGGCTTCGGCAAAGCGGGTGATGGAATCGGCCAGCAACAAAACATGTAACCCCTGATCGCGGAAATGTTCTGCCACGGCCATGGCTGTCCAGGCGCAGCGGCGGCGCACCAAAGGCGATTGATCCGATGTTGCAGCCACAACCACAGCCCGTTTCATCCCTTCCGGTCCCAGCACATTATCCACAAATTCACGCACCTCGCGGCCACGTTCACCGATCAATGCAATCACCACCACATCGGCACTGACCCCGCGGGCGAATTTGGCCAGCAACGTAGATTTGCCCACACCCGATCCGGCAAACAGGCCAATGCGTTGCCCGCGCACAATCGGCAGCATAGTGTTAAATACGGCAATGCCGGTTTCCAATCGCTCGCCCAGGGCATGACGCTCTGTTGCTTTTGGCGGCGCGGCGCGCATGGGCCTTGCCTGGATACCGCGCAATAATGGCCGCCCGTCCAGCGGCGTGCCCGATGGGTCAACCACACGCCCGATCCAGCTTTGGTCAGGGGCGATTTCGGCGGGGCCCAGCAATTTCACTTTGTCACCGATAACGACGCCTTCCGCCGATTGGTCTGGCAGAATCACTATTTTATAGCGCGACAGCTGCAAAACCTCGCCGCCCATCGGTTTATTGTCGCGCCGCGATATTATTACCTGATCGCCAAGGCTGGCCGTATCTGAAAGGCCAAGCACTGTAAGCGTTCCACTATCTACCCGAACCACCCTGCCTACATTGTATATAGGGCGCAGGTCGGCAATTTCGGCGGTAAGGCATTCGATCTCTGTAACCGGCATCGGATTCTCCTGATTGGTCATGACAACCTTTTCTAAAGGAATCAGAGTTAAAGCTTAGTTGAGATTGTTCGAGGGAGAAGCCCCGATGTATGAAAAACTTGAGATATTCCAGATGGCAAGCGCAATGGCGCGCCATGCCCAAACGCGTCAGACACTGACAGCGAGCAATATCGCCAATGCGGATACGCCGGGCTATAAATCGCGCGATCTGGCTTCTTTTACCGATACTTACAGGAAACAAACAGGCGGTATGGAGCTGCGCAATACCCGTGCCGGTCATATTGGCGGTGGCGGGGGTGGGGGCAGTGGATTTAATCCGTCACCCGCGATTATTGCCGGCAAAGGCAGCGAATCACCCAATGGCAATAATGTTTCGCTGGAAACGGAAATGATGCGATCGGTTGAAATTGGCGGCCATCACAAACGGGCAATGGCAATTTATAAATCATCGCTGGGCATATTGCGCACCAGCCTTGGGCGTCAATAGGAGGCGACGAGATGAGCGAATTTGCAACAATCCGACAGCTGGCAACCAGCGGCATGGAAGCACAGGCCACACGCCTGCGCCATGTTTCGGAAAATATCGCAAATACAGATACCCCCGGTTACCACAGAAAAACGGCCTCGTTCGAGGAAGTGGTGCAGGGGGGGCAGCAAACGGGAATGGTGAGGATTGGTCAGGTAGAACTTGACCGATCCGATCTGACACGGATTTTTAATCCAGCTCACCCGCTTGCAGATGAGAGTGGTCACTATGATGGATCGAACGTTGATCTGGTGATCGAAATCGCTGACGCGCGCGAAGCGCAGCGCAGCTATGAGGCGAACCTCAAGATGTTCGATCAGGCCAGCAAAATGTCAGCAAGCCTGATGGAGCTTTTACGTCGATGAAAGGTAATCTAAAATGGATATAAGATCCTCACTCGCAGCCCAGCAATATGCAGCAACCCGTTCCGCCACAGTGGCGAATCCCGAGGCGGTCGGGGGGGCAGCCGGTGCGTTTGGAAAAATCGCATCCGATTTTGCCGCAACCTTGCAGCAAGGCGAAGACGTGGCCAAGGCCGCTATGACCGGCGGGGCAGACCCCCACTCGCTGGTTACGGCCTTGGCCCAAACAGAATTGGCCATCGAAACGGCCGTTACTGTGCGTAACAAAGTGGTCGAGGCATATCAGGAAATTCTCAGGATGCCTGTTTAATGGATCAGCTGATTTTCTTTGATGTGATGCGCGAAGGTTTGTGGATCGGGGTGGCGATTTCACTACCAATTCTGGTGGCTGGATTGATAACGGGCCTTGTTGTTGGCCTGTTTCAGGCGCTCACATCCATTCAGGAAATGACGCTGACTTTTGTGCCTAAACTGGCGGCCATGCTGATCGTCTTTTGGGCAACGATGAATTATATGACCTATACGCTTACATCGTTTTTCAGCAGAACTATCATCCCATTGATTGTAGGCGGGTAGCGCATGGATAATTCCGGATATACCACTCTTACGCGACAAGTAGGCCTGCTGCGCGAAATGCAAACGGTGGCCAATAATCTTGCAAACCTGTCCACCACGGGATTTCGCAAAGAAGGCATTATTTTTGCCGAGCATATTAAAGCGTTGGACGGGAATGAAGGCTCGCTTTCGATGGCAACAGCGAGTGTGCGTATGACAGTGCAGCAGCAAGGCAGCCTGACCCAAACCAACGGGACCTTTGATTTTGCAATTGAAGGTGAGGGTTTCTTTATGATCGAAACACCGGATGGCGAGCAGCTGACACGCGCAGGAAGCTTTACGCCCAATGCTGAAGGTGAACTGGTGACGCACGATGGATACCGGCTGCTGGATGGCGGTGGCGCGCCCATTTTTATTCCGCCGGATGCACAAACAATTTCTGTGGCTTCCGATGGGACACTTAGCGCCGATGGAAAACCGCAAAACAATATTGGTTTGTTCCTGCCTGCGGACCCTACTGACTTAACCCGTCAAAGCGGAGTTATGTTTCGTGTTGACGGTGATATGGTTCCTGTCGAAAAATCGTCTATTTTACAGGGTTTCATCGAGGGTTCCAACGTGAATCCGGTGATTGAAATTGCCCGGATGATCGAGGTTCAGCGCGCCTATGAATTAGGTCAGGGTTTTCTTGATAAAGAGGACGAGCGCATTCGCGGTGTCCTGCAAGCCCTTGGCCGTTAGATGAAAAAGGAGAATTAAATGCGTGCCCTACAAATTGCCGCGACCGGCATGAGCGCCCAGCAAATGCGCGTTGAGGTTATTTCAAACAACCTCGCGAATATGAGCACAACAGGGTATAATGCCCGCCGTGCTGAATTTGCGGATTTACATTATCAGCAAGTCACCCGCGCGGGGACCATTAATGCGGCTGATGGCACAGTTCTGCCAACGGGTGTGCAGCTGGGTCTGGGTGTTCGGCCCACCGCAGTTTCGCTTCAACTGGCGCAAGGGGCACTTAGTGCTACAGGTGCTGATCTGGACATGGCCATTGAAGGGGCCGGATATCTTGAGGTTACTTTACCTTCAGGTGCTTCTGGATACACGCGCGATGGTGGGCTAAAACGTTCAGCCGATGGTTTGATTGTAAATTCCGATGGTTATCCCGTTGTGCCGGACATTACAATTCCGTCCGATGCCCGCAGTATTTCTATTAATGCCGAGGGCGAAGTTTATGCCTATTTTAATGACCGCATCCAACCAGAACTATTGGGTCAGTTCACTCTTGCTACTTTCACGAATTCAAAAGGATTGGAGGCTATTGGCAGTAATTTATTCTTGGAAACCGCGGCTTCGGGGCCGGCGCTTGTTAGCACGCCGGGCGAAAACGGTTTAGGTGTTTTGCGTCAAGGATTTCTTGAGGAATCGTCGGTTGATGCCGTGCGTGAAATTACCGAATTGATCGAAGCCCAGCGTGGTTATGAATTAAATGCCAAGGTCATTACCGCAGCCGACCAGATGCTCGGCGCAACGACGCAGATACGCTGATGGGTAAATGGTTTTTCATATTTATTTTGTCGTTTGCACCTGCTGCAGTCGCAGATACGCTTGTCTCAACACGCACAATTCGTAGCAATACAATCATTGGGCCTGTGGATGTGACATTAAAGGCGGTGGATAGCGTCGGATCTCTTACCCGAATAGACGAGGCCGTAGGCCAAGAAACCCGTGTAGTTCTATATGCTGGCCGCCCTATTCGGCCACAGGATATTGGCCCTGTTACCATTATTGAACGCAACCAGATTGTACCGCTTGTTTATCGGCGCGGTGGTTTGCGTATTGTCACTGACGCGCGCTCACTTGGCCGAGGGGGCGTTGGCGATTTCTTGCGGGTAATGAATTTAACTTCACGATCCACAGTTAGCGGAATCATTAACGCAGATGGTTCCGTTACTGTTGGCAGTAAAAAATGATGAAGGATCTAAATATATGAAATACACGCTTCACTATTTGTTGATTGCTTTCAGCCTCCTAGGGGCTGGGTGTGCAGATTTAGAAACCGTTGGCCGCGTTCCTGTATTTACATCTTCTCAGGGTACGGATGAGCATCATGCAATGATGACGCCATCCTTCCCAAGAACCATAGAGCCTCACCGACCAACAGAAAATGCATCTTTGTGGAATGCGGGGCGCCGGTCACTCTTAGGAGACCGGCGCGCAGTTCAGCGCGGAGATATTCTAACTGTTGTAATTGAAATAGATGACAAAGCAGAAATATCAAATTCCACATCACGCAGTCGAAAAGGCGCCAAAAAATCCGGCCTGCCGCAATTATTAGGAATCCCTCAGCGTATAGATAATAAACTGTTTGGTGGGGCGAGTATGGCAAATGCCTTTGAAAGTAATTCAACCAGCACATTCTCGGGTGATGGTTCAGTCCGACGAAAGGAAAAGTTAACCTTGCGAATTGCGGCTACTGTAATTGAGGTTCTTCAAAATGGTGTACTAGCCATTCAGGGTTCTCAAGAAGTCAGGGTGAATTTTGAGGTCCGCGAATTATTAATAACAGGATATGTTCGACCAGAAGATATTTCGCGGCAAAATCAGATTACATATGACAAGATTGCTTCGGCGCGCATTTCATATGGTGGTCGAGGTCATATTTCCAATGTTCAGCAACCCCCTTACGGCCAACAAATCGCTGATATTGTTCTTCCATTCTAAGGAAACTGACTATGGGTAAAATACTTCCAGTTCTTATGGCTCTTATTGGCGTAGGTGTCGGTATTGGTGCAGGGGTTATGCTTAAGCCTGAGCCAACAGAGCGCAACAACAAAGATCAGAAACAAACCAAAACTAGCACAGAGCATACAGAAACCGCACCATCAGTAGATAAAGATGGAAATATTGTTGTTCCAGAGTTTGTGAAGATGAATAATCAGTTTGTCATCCCTGTCATTAAGCATGGTAAGATGGCTGCGCTGGTCGTGTTATCTATTAGCATTGAGGTTATTCCCGGCGGAAAAGAAGCAACATTTCAACGTGAGCCAAAACTAAGGGATGCATTCAACCAAGTTCTTTTTGAGCACGCAAATTCTGGAGGCTTTGATGGTGTATTTACCAGCAGCAATAAAATGATAATCTTGCGGGATTCTTTGTATCAGGTTGCCAGAAAGGTTGCCGGACCAGTGGTTAGAGATATCTTAATTGGTGAAATTGTCCGTCAGGATATTTAGCTGTATTAGCCCTGACCTACTTTACCTGAAGTGGCCCGGTAATCCCCCCGAAAAGAGTTATTGTCAAATCTGGTGTTTGAGGATTGTTGGTCATGCGGCGATCTGGTCT
>CAYSBD010000116.1:0-6151 GCA_964429175.1 uncultured Marinosulfonomonas sp. | reverse complement strand
CCGGCCACAAGCGCGGGGGCCAGTTTCCAGGCCGCCATTAAAATCGGGAAATTCCACGGGATGATCTGGCCAACCACGCCCAGCGGTTCTTGGAAATGATAGGCCACGGTGTCGGCGTCAATTTCGCTCATCGTGCCTTCTTGGGCGCGGATCACACCGGCGTAATAACGGAAATGATCAACCGCCAGCGGAATGTCGGCGGCCGTAGTTTCGCGGATCGGTTTGCCGTTATCCCAAGTCTCGGCCTCGGCCAGCAGGGCCAGATTTGCTTCCATGATATCGGCGATTTTCAGCAGCGCGGCACTGCGCTCGGTGACGCTGGTGGCGCCCCACGCATCTTTGGCCGCGTGGGCGGCATCCAGCGCCAGTTCGATATCTTTTTCGTTCGAGCGCGCAATTTGGCACAGAACCGATCCGTTGAGCGGCGTGGTATTATCAAAATATTTACCATCCACCGGATCAACAAATTTACCGCCGATGAAATTGCCGTATTTTTACTTGAATTTAAAAGCCATGGTTTTTTCCTCCCAGAAATGTTTGTGGCCGGAAATATTGTTTTCAATAACCCAAGCCTAACCAGAGAAATTGGTTCTGTCATGGCTAATTTGCGTGATCCACAGCAGTTTTGGGCCAAGTAATCCCAGTTAGCCCCTTTTCACCCGCAACAATCCATGAAATAGGGACGTGTCAAATGAAGCCTTCCAAGGAGAGACCCGATGGAGATTCGCGACGCCCTTTCATTTGACGATGTTTTGCTGGTTCCTGCTGCCTCGAATGTGTTGCCCTCAACGGCCGACACGGCAACTCAAGTCACCAAATCAATCCGCCTTAACATCCCGCTGCTCAGCTCGGCGATGGACACCGTAACCGAGGACCGCATGGCAATCGCCATGGCGCAGGCCGGCGGTATGGGGGTGATCCACCGCAATCTGGATATTGAAGAACAAGCCCGTCAGGTGCGCCGCGTCAAGCGTTTTGAAAGCGGCATTGTTTATAGCCCGATCACTTTGACGGCCAATCAGACGCTGGCCGATGCCAAGGCGTTGCAGAAACGTTATCACGTCACGGGTTTTCCGGTGATTGACGGGGCGGGCCGCGTGGTTGGCATTGTCACCAACCGCGATATGCGTTTTGCGTCCGATGATAAAACCCCGGTTCACGCGATGATGAGCCACGATAATCTGGCCATTTTGCACGAGCCCGCCGATCTGGCCGAGGCCAAAAGCCTGATGCAGGCCCGCCGGATTGAAAAGCTGTTGATTACGGACGGGGCTGGCAAGTTGACCGGTTTGTTAACGATCAAGGATCTTGAGCAGGCGGTTTTGAATCCGCAGGCCTGCAAGGATGATCTGGGCCGTTTACGGGTGGCGGCGGCCAGCACGGTTGGCGATGCGGGGTTTGAACGCTCGGCGGCGCTGGCGGATGCCGGGGTTGATATAATTGTGATCGACACCGCGCATGGCCATTCCGAGGGCGTGGCGATTGCGGTTGAAAAGGCCAAAAAGGCGTTTGGCCATGTGCAGATTATGGCGGGCAACGTGGCCACGGCCGAGGCCACCCGCGCGCTGATCGGGGCGGGTGCGGATGCGGTCAAGGTTGGCATCGGGCCGGGTTCGATTTGCACCACGCGGATTGTGGCGGGTGTGGGTGTGCCGCAACTGACGGCGATTGTTGACAGCGCGCGCGGTGCGGCCGATACCGACACGCCGATTATTGCCGATGGCGGCATCAAATTTTCCGGCGATTTTGCCAAGGCGATTGCGGCTGGTGCCAGCTGTGCGATGGTTGGATCCATGGTGGCCGGAACCGATGAAAGCCCCGGAGAAATCATTTTATATCAAGGCCGTAGCTTTAAGGGTTATCGCGGAATGGGTAGCCTTGGGGCGATGGCGCGTGGCTCGGCTGACCGGTATTTTCAAAAGGATGCGGCCAGCGATAAACTGGTGCCCGAAGGGATCGAGGGCCAAGTGCCCTATAAAGGTCCGGCCGGCACGGTTATTCACCAGCTGGTTGGCGGCCTTCGCGCGGCGATGGGTTACACCGGATGTGCCACGGTTGAGCAGATGCGCACAAAGACCGAGTTTGTCCGTATTACGGCGGCTGGCCTAAAGGAAAGCCATGCGCATGACGTGCAGATTACCCGCGAAAGCCCGAATTATAGAATGTCGTAATATCAAGTGATTACGCGCGACAATTAATGTATTGAATTAACGGGGTATATGCCATGATTCCAGCCGCCCGCCTTTCGTCCGCCATTGAGATTCTGGACTTTATTCTGGCCGGTGCAGCCGCTGAAAAAGCCCTGACAAACTGGGCGCGGCGCTCGCGTTTTGCAGGCTCCAAAGACCGGGCTGCGGTGCGTGATCACGTCTTTGACGCCTTGCGTTGCAAACGATCATTTGCGCATTTGGGCGGGGGCGAAACCGGCCGTGGCATTGTTCTGGGATTGTTGCGCGCGCAAGGTCTTGATCCGCAAGAATTATTTACCGGCATTGGTCACGCGCCCGAAATTTTAAGCGAAGCCGAGGCCGTCCATAACGCCGTGCCCGAGGGCAATATTGCGCTTGATTGTCCCGACTGGATTGCGCCCGCGTTGCAAGCCAGTCTTGGCGATGATTTTGCCCCGATTTGCCACGCATTGCAACGCCGCGCGCCGTTGTTTTTGCGTGTGAATACCCTGAAAACCAGCCGTGATAAAGCGGCGGATTCGCTTGCCAAGGAGGGCATTTCCACCCGTGCGAATCCGCTGTCGCCCACCGCGCTCGAGGTCACCGAAAACCCGCGCCGTGTGCATTTGAGCGCTCCTTATAAAGACGGTCGAGTGGAGTTGCAGGACGCGGCCTCGCAGGCTGTGGTTGATTTGCTGCCCTTGAAATCCGGGACCCGCGTGCTGGATTATTGCGCCGGTGGTGGTGGCAAGGTTCTGGCCATGGCCGCGCGTGTGGACGGCGATTATTTTGCCCATGATGTTGATCCTGAGCGGATGCAGGATTTGCCCGATCGTGCCGCCCGCGCCGGTGTTGAAATTACGGACCTTACGACCGAGTCTGTAAATGGCGCGGTCCCCTTTGATTTTGTGCTTTGCGATGTGCCGTGTTCGGGCAGCGGCGCGTGGCGGCGCGCACCGGCGGCAAAATGGTCTCTGGATCAGGCTCAGCTGGATGATTTATGCGCTATTCAGGCCGGTATTCTGGCCCGTGCCGCAAGGTTTGTTGCGCCTGACGGGGGGTTGGCATATTGCACTTGTTCGTTGCTTGATGTTGAAAATTACGCGCAGATTGCAGGTTTTCTGGCAGCCCATCCTGACTGGAAATGCAGCCGAAAAACTCGCTTTACGCCGCTTGACGGGGGTGACGGATTTTTCTGCGCTCTCTTGACGCGCAAGTAATATTCGCCATAATCAACCCGTAGTTGTTAGCCTCGACTTTCCACCCCAATTTTAACCTGTGCTTAATGGTTGGGGCTGAAACTGGAGAAAGCACGAATCAACATACGGGGAAATAACGGTGACTCATTCGGTAGTTGCGCCAAGTTTTACGACCCAGAGTAAAATGCCAGTGTCGGATAAGCTGACGTATCTGGGGTTGTTTGGCGTTGTGCTGTTTTTGGCGGCGTTTTTTGTGCCGGATCCCATGTTTGGCATATTGCTGATGACGGCCGGGGTCACGCTTGGATTTATAGCGCTGCTTGCAAAGCTGGGTGTGCTGAAGCGTAAACGCTCTAGAAAGCAGGTCTACCGCGGCGTTTCAGAATTTGTGGCCAATGATGCGTCGCCCAGTTTTATAACCGATAAGGATGGCGAAATTGGCTATATGAATACGGCCGCCAAGGAACGCTTTGTTACCGCTCAGGGGAATTCGCTTGCAACGGTGCTGCGTGATTTGTTTGCGAACCCATCTGCGGTACTGTTTCGGATGCAGAATAAGGCGATCGCACTGGGGGCTGCGCGTGAAGATCTGGTAACGCGGCGCGGACATATCCGGCTGGCTGTGCATCAGATCTCCGGCGGGTTTTTGTGGCGGCTCGAGGATATGGGTGAGCGGGTTATTAACAGTCGCGGGGCCGAAGGAATAAGCCTGCCTATGCTGACGGCCTCAAAATCGGGCACGATCCTGTTTATGAATGACGCTATGCGCCAATTATTGGGCGGTCGGGTGAAAACGTTGGACCGAGTGTTTAATGATCTACCCATTTCTAGCGGACAAGAACATGAAGTTGCCGGCAAGGATGGTAATTTACGCACACTTGTTGCAGAATTGCAGGGGGCTGCGGGACGGCGCGAAATTTATTTGCTGCCGGGCGCGCTGACTGGCGAGATGAGCAGTGGTTGGCAGTTTTTTGATAATCTTCCCGTGCCGATGCTGAAAATTTCAGAAAATGGCGTTGTGGTTCAGGCCAACCGGTTGGCTCGAGGATTGCTAAATGACCCTATGTCTAAAGAGACGGATTTGAGCGAACTTGTTGAAGGTTTGGGCCGTTCTCTTACAGACTGGATTTCGGATGCTGCCAAAGGGCGGGGGCTGAAACGTCCCGAAGTGCTGCGGGCACGAAAATCGGATAAAGAAGTATATTTACAGGTGATGTTGAGCCGGATTGAAGAAAATGCTTCACCAATGCTTATTGCTGTTTTGAATGACGCAACGGAACTTAAGTCATTGGAGGCACAGTTTGTGCAGAGCCAGAAAATGCAAGCGATTGGCCAGCTCGCCGGTGGTGTTGCGCATGATTTTAACAACCTGTTGACTGCGATTTCAGGCCATTGTGATCTGCTGATGTTACGGCATGATCAAGGTGATCCTGACTATGGAGATTTGGTGCAGATCAACCAGAATGCTAACCGTGCGGCCAGTTTGGTGGGACAGCTGTTGGCATATTCCCGCAAACAAAACCTACAACCTGAAATTCTTGATCTGCGCGATACGTTGTCGGATTTGACACATTTGTTAAACCGACTTGTGGGGGAAAAGGTTAGGCTTTCCTTGTCACATGATCCAGGTCTGCACCCGATCCGCGCGGATAAACGCCAGTTGGAACAGGTTTTGATGAATTTGGTCGTCAATGCTCGTGACGCGATGCCCCAAGGTGGTGAAATCAGGATAGAAACTGCAGATAAAATCTTGTTAGAGCCATTGGAGCGGGATCGGGTGGAAGTGCCTGTAGGAAACTATGTTGTGGTCAAGGTCATTGATCATGGCGAGGGAATAGCACCTGATAAACGGCACAAGATATTTGAGCCCTTTTATACGACCAAAGCTGTGGGGGAGGGCACTGGTCTTGGCTTGTCCACCGCTTATGGCATTGTCAAGCAATCGGGCGGGTATATTTTTGTGGATAGCGAAATTGGCAGTGGTACATGCTTTACACTGTACTTTCCGGCTCATGATAAAGTTGCAATGCCTCAAAAAACCGTGAGCTCTGAAGTAGCCAGTCCTTCTCTGAAGCAAGGCGAGGGGGTCATTTTACTGGTTGAGGATGAAGCACCCGTACGCGCTTTTGCATCACGGGCATTACGTTTGCGCGGCTATACAGTGATTGAGGCTGAGAGCGCAGAGGAAGCCCTGAAAACCTTGGAAGACGAGGCATTGACGGTAGATGTTTTTGTTACAGACGTAATCATGCCTGGCATGGATGGCCCCAGCTGGGTAAAAAAAGCGCTTATAGACCGCCCGGATGTAAAGGTGGTGTTTGTTTCTGGGTATGCAAAAGAGGATGCTGTCGATAATCAGGCCTCCGTTCCAAATTCGGTTTTTTTACCCAAGCCATTTTCTTTGAGCGATTTGACAAAGACAGTGCAGCGTCAGCTGCACTAAAAAATAAGCAGTCTACAAAGGGTCGTAACAATAGGTAAAATGCAAGCCTCTTTAGGGCGTAGACTTAAGGGCGTAGACTTATAAATACCAAATAACGATTGCAGCGAGATCTGCGGCTGCAAAGGAACGTTTCAGGGCAACGGAAGGTTCGCAATGACAAGGATCGCCAGTCCTTGATCAGTGCCCGGCAGTCGCTGTTTGCAGCGATGAGAGGGCGGTTGAAACAACGCTCTACCAAATTGCGGGTCTTGTAAAGGGTTCTGCAATACCGATACTGTTTTTTGGAGTTATAGCCGACAGTTGGTGACGCCCTAAAAAGGCGGCATATCATGGCGTTGTTG
>CAYSBD010000115.1:0-6193 GCA_964429175.1 uncultured Marinosulfonomonas sp. | reverse complement strand
TATTCCTCGTTGATATTTATCATCTTTTAGGTTTATCCCGTGCCAAGATGCAAGACCCGATAAAAAGGCCATGTGAATGACAAAACCCGACCAAAAGCTGATTAAACTGGCCGATATTGCCGCCGCATTTGGCTTGCTCAGCCGAATACCGGTGCGCATAAACACGGCGCGCGGGGCGGTTGTGGCTTGGGCTTTTCCGCTGGTCGGGCTGGTTTTAGGGATGATTTTGGCGGCTTTTGCCTTTGGTCTGGATTGGGCCGGAATCTCGCCCGAACTGGCCGCGGGCCTCGTATTATTTGCCTCTGTGATGCTGACCGGGGCAATGCACGAGGACGGTCTGGCCGATACGGTTGACGGGCTTTGGGGGGGCTGGGACAAAATCCGCAGGCTGGAAATTATGAAAGACAGCCAGATCGGTGCTTACGGCGTGATCGCGCTAATTTTATCGCTGGGTTTGCGCTGGGGGGCGATTGCCGCGCTGATTCGCGCCGATAATTTTGTGGCACTGATTGCCGTTGGCGTGCTGTCGCGTTTGCCGATGGTTTTGATGATGGCTACGATGGAAAACGCACGCAGTGACGGGTTGTCGGCCAGCGTTGGGCGGGTCGGCAAGGGCGCGGTTTGGGTTGCTTTTGTGCTGGGCGGCGGGCTGGCGGCGGCGCTTTTGGGCAGCGCGGTTATCGGTGTGATTGTTGGAATTGCAATTTCGACGCTGGTTTTGGCACGGATCGCCCAGCGTAAAATTGGCGGGCAAACCGGCGACATTCTAGGGGCCAGCCAACAAGTGGCCGAGGTGGTCGCGTTGATTATTCTGGCCAGCCTTTAGGGTTTTTTGGCCGGCACGGTAAAGACCTGACCGGGGAAAATCAGATCGGGATCGTGGATCTGGGCGCGGTTAGCCTGAAACACTTTTACATACATCACCCCGTCGCCGTAATTATCGCGCGCAATCGCCCAAAGCGTAGCACCGGGCTGCACGGTTACGCTGCTCACCGCCATGGGTTTTTCGGCGTTTTGGACCTGTTGCAACACCTTTGCTTCTTCGCGTTTAAACGGCGTTTGGGTGCGCGAAACCACCGCGCCGCGATCATCAACCTGATCCACCCGCAAAACATAAACCCCCGCATCGACATCGGGCAAATTTGTGTGCCACGCGCCATCGGGGTTGATCACAGCCGTTTGAATCGCCGTGTTGTCCAGATAAACCCGCACAAATCCGGCGTCACTGCCGCGCCCCGTCAGCTGCACTTGGCCCAAAGCATCATAGGAAATGGCGTCAATCACCACATTTTCAATCTGCGGCGCGCTGTTTTGGGCCGGCTGCAACAGGCGCACGCCCTGATCGGTGGCCAACAAAACGGCCGGTGCGGATTTCGGTTGTTTTGAAACCGGGGGGGTGTCATCGGGCGATGCAGCGTCCGGTTTTGAAGTTAAATCAGCCGTTTTCTGTGGGTCGGGCGGGGCTGGTGTTTGGGTCTTGTCACCCGCTCCAAGCGCTATTTCAAGCACCGGAGCCAAAATCACCTGCTGGCTGGAAACAACGGGATCGCCAGCGGGATCAGGCACCGACAATGACAAAACCTGCGCATCTTCACTGTGTGGAAAATCCAGCATGGCGACAAAATTACCTTGGTTATCGGCCGTCGCAGCGCCGATCTTTTTGCCACCCAGAAAGATGCTAACCTCTTGATTTTTAAGGGCAATACCAGCAATAACAGCCGCACCATCCGGCGCGACCCGAACCAGATCAAATTTGGGGGCAGTATTGGATACATCCGTTTTTGGCGCGGTAATACCTGGGTCTTGTTGGTCAGGCTCTGTTGTCGGGGTTGTTTGCGAAACAGGGTTATCGCCCGCAGGGGCTGCGTTTTTCTGATAAATAAAATACGCGCCCAACAATAAAACCAAGGCAAAAACCGCGCCCAACACAAGTTTAACCACACCAACACCCGATGTTTCCGACATTGCAAACTCCCCAGCGCGCATTTCGCCAATACTGGCTTCTGGCTTCTGGCTTCTGGCTTGAAGCATAGCACCGTCACATTGGCGGGTCAAAAGGCTATGCAAAATAAAAATGCCCCCCGAAACCGGAGAGCATTACGTATTTACAGCACTAAATTAAGCGCGGATTTATGCACAGGTTTATGCACAGGTTTATGCACAGGTTTATGCATTGGCCAATCGCGCAGCAACATTTTCCCAATTCACCAGATTGTCTAGAAAGTTGGTCAAATAAACCGGGCGTTTATTGCGGAAATCAATGTAATAGGAATGCTCCCAAACATCGCAACCCAACAGCGTGGTTTGACCAAAACACAGCGGATTTACACCGTTTTCGGTCTTGGTTACTTTTAATGTGCCGTCGGTATCAACCACCAGCCAGCACCAGCCCGCGCCAAACTGACCCGCGCCTGCGGCCGAAAATTGCGTTTTAAATTCAGCCACCGAGCCAAAGCCATCGACAATGCGCGCCTCTAATTCGCCCGGCATCGCAGCGCAATCCGGCCCCATCATTTCCCAGAATTGCGTGTGATTCCAATGCTGTGACGCATTGTTGAAAATACCGTTCTGGGCCACGGCACCAGCGTCATAAGTGCCCGTGATGATATCCTCGAGCGACTTGCCTTCCCATTTAGTGCCGGCAATCAGATTATTGCCATTGGTCACATAGGCGTTGTGGTGCAGGTCGTGGTGATATTCCATGGTTTCTTTGCTCATGCCGGCCCCGGCCAGCGCATCATGGGCGTAAGGTAGATCGGGAAGTGTAAAAGACATGTTGTCCCCCTTGGTTTTATTCGCGTGAAATCTAAACATCTAAATGGCGCTTCAAACAGGGGTAGGTCAAGAGAAAGTTCATAGGAAATTCGTGCCTTAAACACCCGAATTGACGTCAGAGCCTTTTTAAATAATTAGATTTTCCACCTAAAACACCCCGACCTCGCCCCCCGGTTTGGCGGCGTTTTTTAGCAGATCAAACACATACTGCCCCACACTGCGAAATGCGATCACGGTGATTTCATCGCCCGCCGAAATCCAGAACGCCGCCGGAACCTGCCCCAGACGCGAGCGGCGGATTTCACCCGATTTCAAGCTTTGCAAATCGGCAGGCGACAGTTTGGCGATCACCTCGCGCGCCGCCTTTCCCTTGACGCAAAACATCACGCGGGCGTCCGATACATTGGCAATCAACGAATGGGTTTTACCCAAAGATTTGCGCAGCTTGGCAGCCGTGGCCTCGGCCTGATCATGCGCCATCAACAACAGCAATTCATCGGGCGACATCCACGCCGCTGCCTTGTCGTTTTTTGTAATAATTTCGCGCAAGTCCGGCATCTCAACCCCCACAGCCGCCTTCACCGCCTTGGCCATTTTGACCATCGATAAATCACCGCGAACCGTCAACATTCCTTGCAGACCCATTTCGCAAACCTGCACATATCCATCATACGAAACGCCCTGTAACGCACTAACACCATTAGACATTTTGCTTCTCCCCGTCTTTATCAAAGAAAACAGGGTCCACAATTTTCGCAGCAATCGTGCCGCCATCCGTGCGACCAAATTCGATCACTTCGCCCATCCGCTCAGGCCCGCGCAACACCAACCCCATGGCAATGCCACAATTCAGCGTCGGCGAATAATAGGTCGAGGTCACGCGCCCCTGCATATTACGTTGGCCATTGGCATTTTCGCCCTCGGCCAACGCATAAATCCCGTCCGGCAAAACCGAGCCATCAATGGTTTGCAGGCCCACCAATTGCCAGCGATCCGGGTTGGCCATAAACGATCTCTGCTGCGCCCGTTTGCCTAAAAAATCGTCCTTTTTCTTGGAAATCGCCCACTGCAACCCCAGATCCTGCGGGATCACGGTGCCGTCGGTTTCATCGCCAATCATGATAAAACCCTTCTCGGCCCGCATGACATGCAACGCCTCGGTGCCATAGGCCATGACGCCAAATTCCTCACCCGCCTCTAACAGTTTATCCCAAAATGCACGCCCCTTTGATGCGGGCACGGAAATTTCGTAAGACAGCTCTCCGGAAAACGAAATCCGGTAAACGCGCGCATCAAAGCCGCCGATTTTACCGTCCGCCCAGCCCATAAATGTCAACGCCTCGCGGCCAAGATCCATGCCGCCCAACGCCTGCAAAACCTTGCGCGCATTGGGACCAACCACGGCGACTTGGGCAAACTGTTCGGTCACATTGGCCACATAAACTTTCCAATCCCACCACTCGCCTTGCAGCCATTCCTCCATCCAGCCATGAATGCGATCCGCGCCACCCGATGTGGTGTGGCACAGGAATGTATGGTCATCAATTCGCGCGACCACGCCGTCATCCATCAGAAAACCGTTTTCAGAACACATCAGCCCGTAACGACAACGGCCCGGCTTCAGGTTTGACATCATGTTGGTGTAAAGCATGTCCAGAAACCTACCCGCATCCGGCCCCTTGACGATCAGCTTTCCCAGCGTAGAAGCATCAATTAAACCAAGGGATTGTCGGGTGTTGTTAATCTCTCGCACTACGGCCTGATCATGGGTTTCGTTGCCGCGCGGGTAACAATATGGCCGCCGCCAATGCCCGGCAGCTTCCATGTATGCGCCTTGTTTTTCGTGCCATTCATACATCGGTGTGCGGCGCAAAGGCTGAAATATTTCACCGCGCGCCTCACCAGCAATCGCCCCCATGGAAATCGGCGTGTAAGGTGGACGAAAAGTGGTGGTTCCGGTCTGCTGAACAGATTGATTCAAAGAGTTAGAAAGAACAGCAAGGCCATTGATATTGCTTAATTTTCCCTGATCCGTAGCCATCCCCAATGTCGTGTATCTTTTGGTGTGCTCAACGCTTTCATAACCTTCGCGCGCGGCCAGTTGAATGTCGGAAACCTTGACATCATTCTGAAAATCCAGCCACATTTTACTGCGCAGATCCGGCGTGGCATTCGCAGGCATAATCCAGACCGCAAGCATCGGCGCCTCGTATGTCGCACGCGCCTTTGGCGGCCTCGATCTTTTAGGCTTGAAACCGGCGGCTTTCACCGCAGATTTGGCGGCTTTGGTCGCATCCATTAACACATCGGGCGTATCCATCGCGCCGCTGGAGATGCCGGCAGCAACAACAAACCCCTGCCCCTCAGCATCGGTTGGCGGGCGTTTCAGATCGGGCATAAAATGCGATCGATCACTGCTCCAGTTCAGTTTTCCACCGCAATGCGACCATAAATGCACCACGGGTGAAAACCCGCCAGACATCGCAACACAGTCGCAACTGATTTCCTCACGCCCCCCGCCACCGCCTTTTTGCAAGCAGATTTCGACACCGCTAACCCGCTGGCCACCCTTGACTTTGGCAATGGCGCGACCCTCGAGAATTTCAATTCCCAAGGCACGGGCCTGTTTGGGTAAATCGCCATCAAGCTGCGTGCGCGCATCAATGATTGCCGGCACTTGCAGCCCCGCGTTATGCAGCGCGATGGCGGTGCGGTAGGCATCGTCATTATTGGTGACGACAACGGTTTTTTGCCCCACTGCCACCCCCCAATTCAGCAGATAATCACGCATGGCACTGGCCAGCATCACGCCGGGAATATCGTTACCCGCGAATGATAATGTGCGCTCAATCGCGCCGGTGGCAGTGATTATTTGCTTGGCCCTGATCCGCCAAAGCCGGTGGCGCGGGGCGTCCTTTTCGGGCTGATGATCGGTAATCTGCTCATAGCCCAACGCATAGCCGTGGTCATAAACCCCCGCGCCCGTCAGCCGGTTTCGGATGATAACATTATCCATCTTGCGCAGCTTATCCAGCGTTTGCTCAACCCAGATTTCGGCCGGTTTCCCGGAAATTTGCGCCCCGTCCACGGCAGCGCGCCCACCCCAATTGGCGCTTTGTTCAATCAGCAAAACCTTGGCACCGGAACCTGCCGCCACCAACGCCGCCTGCAAACCCGCAATTCCGCCGCCGATAATCAGGATGTCGGTGAAGTAATAAAAATGCTCATAACGATCCGCATCGCGCCCCTTTGTGGGTTTGCCAAGACCCGCAGATTGGCGCAGAATCGGCTCAAACACAGTTTTCCAGGCCGCACGGGGAAACATGAAAGTTTTGTAATAAAATCCGGCGGGCAAAAAGCGGCTGACGTAATTATTAATAACGCCAACATCGTGTTTCAGGCTGGGCCAGTGGTTTTG
>CAYSBD010000114.1:1423-6318 GCA_964429175.1 uncultured Marinosulfonomonas sp. | reverse complement strand
ATGATGATGATGATGACGATGATGATGATGATGATGATGATGATGACGATGATGATGATGATGATGATGATGATGACGATGACGATGACGATGACGATGACGATGACGATGACAACCGCGATGACAACCGCAATGATGGCAACCGCGATGATCATTTTGACAATGCACGTTCACAAAACCGGTCTGTTCGCTCCGTTGCGGTTGCTCCGGTTGCGGTTAGATCGCAGAGGTTAGCTTATGAGCAGGCCGAAATTATTGCGCTTGGGTTGCACGATGAGGATTTGTCAAAACTGCTTCAACGTGGATATAGAGTGCTTGAACGTCATAACATAGCGTCTCCGGACCGCAGCTCTACCCGCCTTCAAATACCCAAAGGAGCTAAACTTGGGGCAGCGCGCGCCGAAGTCCAAAATTTACGCCCGGATGCGGTTACGGATTTCAATCACTTTTACCGCACAACCTCAACAGCGCCTGATTGCACTGGACAGCACTGCATGCAGTTTGATCTCATCAAGATCGACCCCGACCTGAAGGTGCGCTTTGATTGCGGTGCGCCGGCGCTGATTGGCATGATTGACACCGGAATAAACCCCGATCACAAAACCTTTTTAAATAGCCGGCTTAAGGTGGATACTGTCGATGCGGACGGGCTAAAACCCTCTGGCAAAAAGCACGGCACAGCGGTTGCCGCCCTTTTGGTGGGTGATCCGAACGGGCGTTCACCCGGTCTGTTGCCAAGCGCGCGGCTTTTGGCGATTGATACATTTCACAGGGCTGGAAAGGACGAGCGCTCGGATGCGTATTCTTTGGTGCAGGCAATGGATAAACTGGCAAATGACGGCGTGCGGGTTATCAATATGTCGCTGGCCGGCCCTCCCAACACGCTGCTTGAACGGATAGTTGAAGAGCTGAATGATCGCGGTGTTGTGATCGTTGCGGCGGCGGGTAATGGCGGGCCAAATTCTGCGCCTGTCTATCCTGCGGCTTATGATCAGGTGATCTCGGTGACGGCGGTTGACCACAATGCCACAGTTTACCGTCGTGCCGTGCGCGGTGAGCATATTGATTTCGCAGCCCCCGGTGTCAATGTCTGGACGGCGACCTCGATCAGCGGTGCGCGCCATAAAACCGGTACATCTTTTGCCGCGCCCTTCGTTTCTGCTGCTGCGGCCGTAATTATCGCCCAGAACCCTGGCATAACCCCGGCCGAAGTCGCGCTTGAACTGACAAGAAACACCCGTGATTTGGGCAACCAAGGCAAGGATGAAACCTATGGCTACGGGCTGATCCAGCTACAAGATATTTGCAAATAGCCTATCAGGGCGCAAATAGCCTATCAGGGGATTGTCTGCTTAGCGCAAATCCAGACCCGTTTCGGTAAAGTCCCAAGTCGCATCAATCCCGGTTTGTTCGACGCGGCTGCGCGATGTGAACAAAACCGTGGCTTGCGATTTGCGCATCCAGCGAAAAAGCACGGCCTGACTGTCAGCATCCAGCATTTCCACCAGCCCATCCAGCAAAACCAGCGGCGTTCTGCTTAGCATCGCGCGCACGGCCAGACAGCAGATGCGCTCGACCGATTCCAGATTGCGCCCGCCTTCGGAAACCTTGCCGTCCAGCCCGCCCAGCCGTTCAAGCACGGGGCCAAGACCAATGCGCTGGGCCGTTCGGATGATTTTGCGATCACTGGGGCGTTTGCGCAAACCAAGCGTTAAAGCACGACGCAAACTGCCCTTGAGCAGCGGATCATCCGCGGTAATAAACGTAATCAGGCTGCTGCGCTGTTTTGCATTGAATTGCCCAAGGTCGGTGCCGTTGATTTCAACCCTGTCCGTCATCTGCGGGTTCAAGCCCGCCAGCCCTGCCATCAGGCTGGTTTTTTCGGTGCCGCTTGGGCCTGTGACTGCAATTTTGCTGCCGGCCGGTGCCTCTGCCAAGGTTTCGGTGCTATCAGAAATATGCAGATAAGTGACACAAACGCCGGACAGCTTTTTTGAGATCAAGGCAGGTTTTTCCTGATCCCCAGGCATGGTATCTTGCGAAAGCGCGCGGATGCATTTTTCATGCGCCGCCGCCCAGGCCGAGTGGCGATTCCAGACCATGCCAAGATCGCGCAAGGGCTGCACGCCCAATCCAAGCGCGGCCAGCGCACCGGCCACTGATCCGGTTGGCAACTGGGCGCGAAACCCCAGCCAGATAATCATTGCCGCCGCAATTGCGGATATAATTTCGGGAACGGCGCGCACATATTCCGTCGATTTCAGCCGCTCCATCGAGGCATCAATCAATGTGTCCGTGCGCTTTTTGATCAGATCCATTTCATAACGGGTGCGGCCGATCGATTCAAAATACGGCGCGTTTGGCATGCGTTCGGTCATATCGGCCGCCAACCGCCAGCGGGCGCTGCGCAAATAGCGGTTTGCCTCGGGTAATTTACTGCCAAAAACCGCCATGATTGCCACGGCAAGGATAAAAAGCGGCAGGGTGTATAATCCGAATTCCGGCTCGATCAGATACAAAACCAACAGCGTCACCGGAATAAGAATAGCCGCCGCCACCAGCTGGGGCATACCCAGACCGACCCAACTGCGCAAAGCCGTCAGATCACCGACAAAACGCAAGGAAATCGCGCCCGAGCGCCGGTTTGCGACAGTTTCGCGCGCCATCCGGCTGGTATGGCTGTAAATTTCACAACGAATATCATAGGCGTAACTTTGCCCCATCCGTTCGCCGACAATCCGGCTAAAAACACGCAGAATCGCGATTGCAAGGCCCGATAAACCAAGCACCAGAAATGGCGTGAAATCGGTAAAACCCTGCCGCGCGGCCAGTGACGAAAAAAGATCCCGAACAGCAAAAGCGGCCGCGCCCGCCGCCGTTGCCTGACCCAGCAAGGCAAAAACGATGAGGGCGAATTCCCGCCCCCGTCGCTTTCCCAGTATTTTGGGCATTGATGTCATGCAACCATCTCGCCTAACCGCGTGGCGCGCATCGCGTTGAACAGGCTTGATGCGATTGCCGGGTCAGACAGACCTTGTCTGGTGACCACCTCAATTCCGGTTGCGTTTACGGCCTCGGTTGTTGCCATCGGCGAGCAGCTGACGATACCCGTGATTGCCGCCGGCTCAATGCCATACCCGCGCAAGGCGTGAACACCACCCGCCGCACTTAAGGCATCACCGCAGGCGTAAATAAAGCCGCTCATCCGGCCGCGCACCGATGGATCCTGCAGCAATTCGATAGTTTCTTTTTGCAAAACCCCGTCGGCAATTTCCAGCACGGCAATATCGCAACCCTGGATTTCGGATTCAACCAGCAGCCGGTCAATCGTGGCCACAATGCGCGATTTTGGCTCAAGATAAGTGGTGACCATGCCGGTATCGGTAAAATCGCCGACATAATGCGCGCCGGCATCGGCATAGGCGTTATAATCCCCAAACGCGCCAGTGCCGGTGCCCTTTAGGCCAGCCACGTTCCAGCCCGCCTGACGCAGACCATAAATCAGCGCTGCCGTTGCGGTGGTTTTGCCGCCATTCATACCAGAGCCGACAATGCAGATCACCGGAATTGTTGCGTGATCCTGCACATCTGTCAGGGCATAATCGGCCAAATTGATGATGCGATCATCAGCGTTTTTAAGCAGGCCGATCGGCTCAATCCGGGTTGGGGCTTTGACCCGTTCGTTTCTAGCCACCATGCGGCCAATGCAGCCACCACCGGCCAACATATCGGCGCCATTTGCGTCAATTTCGGCGTGACCTTCGAATTGATCGGCCGCATAACGCGCACCAACGGCCAGCACCACCAGATCATCGGGGTAAAGACGTGAAGGGCGACCCGATGGCAGCTGGATGCGTTTGTGTGAACTGATCGAGGTGACGCGACCCAGCACCAGATCTCCGGCGATTGCGTCTTTGAAATTTTGCGACAAACCGCAGGCATCCGAGTGATCCACTCGGCGGGTTGCAAATGCCCATTTGGCTTGCTCCAGCATGTTGCGGACGGCAAAATTATTTGTGGGGGCTTGAAGTGTCATAGGGTTGATCCTTTCAGGATTGCAGAGAATATGAAGCAGGTGTCAGCCCAGCACAAGGCGATCAAGCCCGCCGGATTTGACACATTGCGAGAAGCTGTGGCTGCTGTTTGGCAGTAGCGATATGGAAATTCGTGAACGGATTACGCGCAGATGCGCCAGCTCGGACAGGACGGCATGGTAACGCTTTGCCCGCATCAGCCGGTTGGTGCCCTGATTGACATCCAGTTCGGGCGAGCGCCGGAAAGCGGGGTCGGCAACGGTATCGTTGGCGCCTACAAAAACACTGATCGGCAGGCGCAAATAGCTATCCAGACCGGCCATCATGCGCGGACCCCAATCGGATTTGCGCCCCGGACGTGCTGCCAGACCATAAGGGTAGACCGTGTTCAGGTCAGGCATGCAGTAACATCCGGCAGCCGCAAGGTTAAGCTTGCCAATGCGCTGGGGGAAAAGCATGGCAAAGCGATGTGCAAACTGGGCACCACCGGAATAACCGAACAGATCAAATTTACGCAGCCCGGCGATGCCCTGCATTTCGATGCGCGACAATAAATCCAGCAAGGCGCGATCACTCCGATAGTTATTACTGATGCGCTGATAGTGGCGCCAATGTCTGCGGCCAAACAGCGGCGCGATTACGATGCGTCCGGTTCTGTCGGCCGCGTCGGCAAACATTTGCACCTGTTCTTTGGCGCGGCGCGAAATTCCGTGAACAGCAACCAGAGGCAGGCTGTCGGGGCACACGTTAGCGGGCACATAAACCCAAGCCCCCAGAGAGCGCTTGGCTGATCCCGATTTGATGTATTTGAAATCTCCATTGCTGGGGCTAAAAGATTGACCGCCGCCGGATGCAGGCCGC
>CAYSBD010000114.1:0-1323 GCA_964429175.1 uncultured Marinosulfonomonas sp. | reverse complement strand
CCGTAGGAAATGAATTTGTTGGATGTTTGGCAGGGGCTGAGGGACTCGAACCCACGACCCTCGGTTTTGGAGACCGATGCTCTACCAACTGAGCTAAACCCCTAGGACCGTGTTCGGGATTAGGGCACTAACGATCAGGAATCAAGCACCAAACGATAAAGAAATGCGCTAAGGGTGCAATAATGTGGTTTTTGGGGCCGAGGCAGCTCACATTATAATGCGCGGCCAGATTTTAAACGCTACAGTCAAGGTTGTGAGATAACATATTTGCCTGCTGCGCTGCGGCTCAAATCCCCTTCCAACGGTTGCAGGGTTCTTGATTTTGATGGCCTTAACATTTACCCATCTTAAATTTATTCTGATGGTGTTAAATTTCCAATTGATGGCTGTGGCTTATGGTGATTGTAACTTCGCGCCCTTTCCCGATACCGGCGCGATCCCGCGACCACCTCTGGAAGTATATTTTTGAAACCAGGCAGGTTTGAAACCAGGCAGGGCAGACAGATTGCTCTTGCGCGGTTTGTAAATTATTATAACCATATACAGGGGTCAAAGAAATGCAGACAACAGAAGTGGCAAAAATAGACGGGCAGCTGATCTGTTACAACACTCAAATTTTACCGCAGATTAGTCCGCGGTTATTTGATCCGGGTTGGCATCGCAGTCGAGGAAATATACACGGGAGCGCGCCAGGGAGAGGGCATGCGTTTTTTTTGCATGCACAGGGGCATGAATTGGTATTACGCCCCTTTCGAAGAGGCGGGATGATCGGGAAAATCAATTCCGGTTTATACATGCGCTTTGGGGCTGAATATAGCCGTTCTTTTCGGGAATATCGTTTGCTGGAGTGGATGCGCAGCTATAACCTTCCGGTTCCGCAACCCGTGGCGGCGCGCTATGTTCCTTCAGGCCTGTGCTACCGCGCGGATTTGATTACCAAGCGCATCCCTCAGGCGCGCCCATTGGCGGATATTTTGCTGGAAACACCGCTTGCCCTGCCCGTATGGTCAAAAATTGGTAGCGTTATCCGTCAAATGCACGCATTGAGTGTTCATCATTGCGACCTGAATTGCCGCAACATCCTGCTGGATGCTGATATGCAAGTCTGGCTGATTGATTTTGACAAATGCCGGCGCCGGACAAACACTGGTTGGCAGCAGCATAACCTATCCCGGCTCAGGCGCTCGCTAACAAAGGAAAAGACAAAGCATCCCGAGCTTAATTGGTCGGACACTGATTGGTCCACATTATTATCTGGATATATAGAGTGATGAAACCGATCAGATGAACCAAATACTCGCTTAAATTACCCCGCCTCTGGAA
>CAYSBD010000113.1:5044-6381 GCA_964429175.1 uncultured Marinosulfonomonas sp. | reverse complement strand
TGGTATATACGGCCCATAGATCAACCTCCTGAAGGCTATTATAGCAAAAACCAGAAGATCGTGGGACTAAACAATTAACACTTAGCTGCCCCAAATTATGCGGACATAGTTTTTAGTTTCTTTAAACGGCGGAATCCCGCCATGTTTTTTAACGGCATTCGGCCCTGCATTATAGGCCGCCAGCGCCAAACGCCAGGAGCGGAACCGATCATATTGCTGGCGTAAATACCGTGCGCCGCCTTCTAAATTTTCGCGCGGGTTGTGCGGGTCTACATTCAACTCTCGCGCGGTTGCCGGCATCAATTGTGCCAAACCCAATGCACCTTTATGCGATTTTGCGCGCGGGTTCCAAGCCGATTCTTGCTGAATCAGACGTAGAAATAAATCTTCTGGAATTCCGTGCTTACGCGCCGCTGCCTTGGCCATATTTAGAAAACGGCCTTTATAACGCCCGTCATATTTCAGGGTGCCTTCTTTTGTCGGGGTGATTATGGATTTTGGCTGTAAGCGAACCGAATTGGAATATTGTTTTGCAGCACGCCCATCCAATACAGACGTTTGTGAAAGAAATAACCCCGCACGCGATTTTGTCGACAGGTTCAACGGTTTTGCACTAACCGTTTCGGCCCATAAAAACATGCCAACCACCGCCCCTAACACAGCCCCTAACACAGCCCAGACTTTACTTTGCATCACACCCTGCCTCAAAAGCCACCAAAATCCTTGAGATACTATAGCAATTTTTTTTAACAATCTCCAGCCCCAGTTTGGGTCGCTAAATTTGCGCACGCGGTGAAATTACAGTGACCAAAAAATGAGCGCCACCAAACTTATTATTTCATGTTTCCCAATATAATCCAGTGCTATAAACCAAAGTCAGTTTATAGATAGAATCGACGGGAGTATTAAAAATGGCAGGTTCGGTAAACAAGGTAATTCTAATTGGCAATCTGGGCGCGGACCCGGAAGTGCGCACATTCCAGAATGGCGGTAAGGTTTGCAATTTGCGCATTGCCACATCAGAAAACTGGAAAGACAAAAACACAGGCGAGCGGCGCGAAAAAACAGAATGGCACACCGTTGCTATTTTTTCTGAAGGGCTGGTGCGGGTTTGCGAGAATTACCTGCGCAAGGGCTCGAAAGTTTATATCGAAGGCGCGCTTCAAACCCGAAAATGGCAGGACCAATCGGGCAATGACCGCTATTCAACCGAAGTTGTGCTCTCGGGTTTTAACGGCACATTAGTAATGCTGGATGGACGCAGTGGCGGCGGCGATTCCGGCGGTGGCCAGCAGGGTGGATATGGCGGCGGATCATCCGGTGACAATTATGGCGGC
>CAYSBD010000113.1:0-4944 GCA_964429175.1 uncultured Marinosulfonomonas sp. | reverse complement strand
GGCGGGCAGCAAGGTGGCGGCGGTAATATCGACGATGAAATTCCGTTCTAGCGCCAAGCCCAATAAATCCTGCGGCTCTAACAAATAGTCGCAGGATGTGGATTGTGCCCTAACGCAACGACAAGGCCTCGTTCAAAACGCCCCTAATCACAGCGCTATCGACATCGGCCGTTACAAACGCCTGTCCGATCCCGCGCACCATGATGTAATTTATCGTCCCATCAACCACCTTTTTATCTTGCCCCATCAAGGCAATCAAAGCATCCGCATCGGGCAAATCCCCGCCGATATCCGCCAAATCCACCTTCAGGCCCATGTCACGCATATGCGCCCGAACCCGGCTGGGATCTTCTTGCGGGCATAAACCAAGCCGCGCAGAAACCTCAAAAGCCAAAGCACAGCCAATCGCCACCCCTTCGCCATGCAAAAGCCGGTCGGAATAGCCGGTGGCGGACTCAAGGGCATGACAAAATGTATGGCCCAGATTTAACAACGCCCGCTCGCCCTGCTCGGTCTCGTCACGCGCCACAATACCGGCCTTGGCCTGACAAGATCTGCGCACAGCCTCGGATCGCAATGCCATATCACCTGCCGCCAATTTAGGGCCGTTTTGTTCCAGCCATTCAAAAAACGCCAAATCCCCCAACAGACCATATTTCACAACTTCACCGTAGCCTGCCAAAAAATCACGCGGCGTTAATGTTCCCAAAACGCCAATATCAGCCAGAACAAGCGAGGGTTGATAGAATGCACCGATTAAATTCTTTCCCTGAGGTGCGTTAATACCGGTTTTACCCCCGACAGAGCTATCAACCTGCGCCAATAGCGATGTTGGAATTTGCACAAATCGAACACCACGGCGCAGAACCGCGGCAGAAAAGCCGGCTAAATCACCAATAACCCCACCACCGAAGGCAATAACCAAATCCGGACGCTCGACTTTTTGATCCAGCAGCCATTCAACGGTTCGGCTGAATTGATTCCAACCTTTGGTAGTTTCACCCGCAGGTAAAATCAGCGACACCATCTCAATTCCGGCCCCGGCCAACCCCGCACGCAAGGTTTCCAAATGCAACGCGGCCACATTTTCATCTGTAACCACAGCCACACGCGGCCGCTGTAAAAACGGTGCGATTTCAGCACCGGCCCGCGAAAGCAAACCGTCGCCAATTTTAATATCATACGAACGCTCGCCCAATTCTACGCGCAATGTATCAATCATCATCCACTCCTAAAACATCGGGCCGGGATTTTACGGCCTCAATCACCGAACTCGCCATAGCTTCGATCGAATAACCCGCCCTGCAATCGACCGCCAAATTGGCCTTGGCATATAATGGCTCGCGCGCCTGACACAGCTGCGCCAAAGTCTGGCGTGGATTTTCGGTGCGCAACAATGGCCGCGTATTGCGCCGCCGAACCCGCGACCAAAGCAGATCAATATCCGCGCGCAACCAAACTGAAACACCTGAGTTTGTGATCACATCACGGTTTTTCGCAGCCAAAAAAGCCCCGCCGCCCGTAGACAGCACGCCGATTTCCTCTTTCATCAGCCGCGTGATCACCTCGGTTTCGCGCGCCCTGAAAAACGCCTCGCCATCGCGCGCGAAAATCTCGGCAATCGACATGCCCGCAGCTTTGACAATTTCATCATCCGAATCCAGAAACGGAACCGCCAAAGCCAACGCCAGCGCCTTGCCCACAGCCGTTTTTCCCGCGCCCATCATGCCCACAAGCACGATCGTTTTCTTTAAATGCGCCGCCAAACCGGCCATCCCCCGCTTAAATTCAGATTTATTTCATTCAATGGCGTGAATTTTGGAAAAAGGCCATATATAAAAGCTGTAACTTGCTACTTATGGCCACATTAAAAATAAGGCGAATGACATGGGGCGATTGCTGAAACTACTTGTTCTACTGCTTGTGCTGGGCTTTATCGGCATGATCGGCTATGCGTATCTGGGCGATCTAACCCCCGAGATAAAAGAGGTGAACCAGCCGGTAACACTGGATTTTGAGTAAAAAGTTTCTCCTCATATCGGCCATCATCATTGGCCAAGGCAGCACCGCCAGCGCCCAAGCACCTTTATCGGCCATCGATTGGTTGTCCGATACAGTGACCGCGCCGGTCGTGCAAAAACCCGTCGCCCCCCGGATCAACGAGCCCGCCGTAAGCTACGGTGCGCCCGTCGAAGATGTGAGCGTTGCCAAAATAGGCGCGACCACCTTGGATTCGGTTGGGCTTTTGCCGATTTCGGTCACGGGTTTACCGCGCAGTTTTTGGGGGACAACCCCGAGCGCCGAATTGGCCGACATAATTCGCGCCATGCCCACAGGCGCATTGCCGGCGTTGCAGCAATTATTGCAAATGATCCTGCTGGCCGAGCTGGATGCGCCGATTAATGCGGCGAATAAAAATGATCTGTTTTTGGCCCGAATAGATAAATTGCTGGATCTGGGAAATTTAGAGCAGGCTCAGGCCTTGCTCGAGCGCGCTGGTGCCCACACACCTGATTTGTTCCGCCGCTGGTTTGACGTCGCCCTGTTAACCGGAACCGAAAACAAGGCTTGCGAAGCCCTGCGCAAAAAACCCGATATCGCGCCCACATTTCCGGCCCGGGTTTTTTGTCTGGCGCGAAACGGAGACTGGGCGGCGGCGGCTGTGATATTGGAAACGGCCAAGGTTCTGGGCTTTGTCAGCCAAGAAGAAGACGCGTTATTGGCCCGTTTTCTGGACCCTGAATTATTCGAGGGCGAGCCTGCGCCCGCGCGCCCCGCGCAAATCACCCCGCTGGTTTTTCGCATGTTCGAGGCCATCGGCGAGGCCATCCCCACCACCGCCCTGCCCCGCGCTTTTGCCGTGGCCGATTTACGCAGCAATATTGGCTGGAAACCCCAGCTAGAGGCCGCCGAGCGTTTGGCCAAAAGCGGCGCGATTGATGAAAACCAGCTGCTGGGGCTTTATACCGAGCGCAAAGCCGCCGCATCGGGCGGGATTTGGGACCGGGTGAAAGCGGTGCAGGAATTTGATCAGGCCTACGCGGACAAAGATGCCAAAATGGTGGCAAAAACCCTGCCAAAAGCCTGGGATGAAATGAAACGCGCCCAGCTTTCGCCGGTTTTTGCCGAAGTTTACGGCAGTGGGCTGGCCGATATGACGCTGGATCATGGCACAGCACGGCTGGCTTTTCGGATTGGTCTGCTTTCGAAAGATTACGAAAAAGTGGCGAATGATTTCAAACCTGTCACGATTATGGAAACCTTTTTGGTGGCATTGGCCAAGGGTGATTTAAACAGCGTCAAGGCACCCAACGCCAAGGCCGACACCATCAGGAGCGCGTTTTTAACCCGCGAGCTTCCCGCAAATTATTTACGCCTGTTAAGGAATAAAAATCTGGGTCAGGCCATTTTGGAAGCCATTTACAGCTTTCCCGAAAACGGTGTCGGGGATTTGGAAAATGCACGCAAGTCTTTGATTTTATTTCGTTCTGTCGGGATGGAAGATGTCGCAAGACGGGCGGCGTTGCAATTAATGTTGCTGGGCAATCAGGGCTGATGCGATGAATGCGCACCACTGGATCAGCACTTATTTGCAAGCAACCTCGGCTGAAATGGATGCCGCCCTTAACACCCAATCGGCTTACGGGCGCGATTTGCTGGATTTTGCCGGCTGGCTAACCGGTCAGGGCGCAGATTTCGCTTCGGCCGCGCGCGGTGATGTTGAAAATTACCTGATTCATTGCGAGGCGCAGGGCTTGGCCCAATCCACCCGCGCGCGGCGGTTGTCGTCAATCAAAGGGCTTTACCGGTTTGCCTTTGAGGAAGGTTGGCGCAGTGATAATCCGGCGATCCAGATCAAGGGGCCGGGGCGGGCCAAAGCGCTGCCCAAAACCTTGAGCATAAGTGAGGTCGAGGCGCTGCTATCGGCTGCCCAAACCCACGGGCGCGATCGCCTGCGCAACACCTGCATGATGGAGCTGCTTTATGCCACCGGAATGCGGGTGAGCGAGCTGGTTTCATTGCCGGTTGCGGCCACGCGCGGTGATCCGCGGATGATTTTGGTGCGCGGGAAAGGCGGCAAAGAGCGCATGGTTCCGTTATCGCCCCCGGCTAAAAATGCGCTTGGGGCGTGGATAAAACAGCGCGACGCACAGCAGGATCTCGCGGCGTCCAAAGGTGCGGTGGTCTCAAAATTTCTATTTGCCTCACGCTCGAAAGCCGGCCACATGACGCGCAACCGGTTTTACTTGCTGATCAAGCAATTGGCCGTGCACGCCGGTGTGTCGCCCGCCAAAGTCACGCCCCACACCCTGCGCCACGCCTTTGCCACGCATTTGCTGGCCGGAGGTGCCGATTTGCGTTCCATCCAGACCCTGCTGGGCCATGCCGATATTTCCAGCACCGAAATTTACACCCATGTTTTAGAGGCGCGTTTGAAAGAGCTGGTTTTGCAGCATCACCCGCTGGCAGCAGACGAATGATGCTGGCGCGTTCATTTGCGGCGCAGGCGTTTTTTGATCTGGCGTTGCTCCCAATTTGCGCCCAATGGCGAAAATATTTCGAACACGCTTAGCCCGTGGGTGACAATGCCGATACCCCAGCCAAGAGCCGGCCAGATCACCCAAAAATAGCCTGGGCTGGTCAACAGGTTTAAAATCAGCAAACCGGTTATCACCACCAGATAACTGGCCAAATTGGCATAGAACCCTTTGATATCACGCACATATTCCATGGCCTCTTGTTCTTCATGGCCTAGGCCGGAACTCTCGAAATGCCCTTCTTGTTTGGTCAGAAAAACATGCAGCTGTCTCAGGGCTTCGCGGTCTTTTACCACATGGTCTCGGTGCTCGCGGTCATTTTCGTGATTCCATCATGTCTGAATGCACAAACCATGCCACGACATCCACACAGCCGTCAAACCGACCACAATCATGGCCACTTGAT
>CAYSBD010000112.1:0-6464 GCA_964429175.1 uncultured Marinosulfonomonas sp. | reverse complement strand
AGCCTGTGGGGTGAGCGTGTTTCCAATTTCGCTGAATTGGAATGCACTGACTTAGCTGCAGTATCACGCACCTTCAGGCTTGACCTGATGTCGAAATCATCTGTGTCGGAATTTTGCTGGCAGTCAAGCTGGCGGCATTTGCTGGCGTATAATGCTTGCGTTTGGCTGGCTGGAGGCTGGCAAGAAGATGGCTGGCGGGCTGGCGATACGCTTGCGTGCTTGCTTTCTTCTGTTGATCAATCTTCTAGCTTCCAAGGGCACAGATAGCAAGTCTTTTTAGAATCATTCTAATCTTGAGTATTTTTGTCGGAGTTTTACTTACCTAAGGTTAAGCCGTGTGATATTGACGTTATCACATTGATAAATAAGAAATGTTTAAAATTCTGATAGAAAAATACTTTTGCCCGCCGCCGCAAAAAAAACTTTGGTAAAAATTGAATCAAAGCCAATTTCTGGGCTGAAATGGCTTGTTCTGATTCGCGCAAAGCCAAACAGGACGGCATTCTGTCCCTATAAATTGCGTTGCTCTACGAATTAAAGACCGACTCGCAGATTTACAGCGCCCAATTTAACCCCGACCGAAGGCGAAACGCTCACCCCGCTCGATGAAATCACCACAGCTGCATTCATGGTCGGGCGCTCGGGCGGGCCATCGGCGCCACAGGCCGACAAAACCAGCAGTGAAATTAATATCAGTGACAGTTTCATTGCATCACCTCTCTCCAACGGGCAATTTGCAGCCGCACTTGATCGGGTGCCGTGCCGCCATAAGACGTGCGGCTGGCCACCGAATTATGCACGCCCAGCACCTTGAACACGCTGTCGTTGATCGCTGCGTGCACGGCTTGCATATCGCAAAGCGTCAGATCGGGCAAATCACAGCCCTTGTTTTCGGCCAGCGCCACCAGCGTTCCGGTCACATGATGCGCGTCGCGAAACGGCATGTTCAATTCACGCACCAGCCAATCGGCCAGATCAGTGGCGGTGGAAAAACCGGTGGCGGCCGCGGCCTCAAGTTCTTTGCGGTTGGCTGTTAAATCGCCCACCATTCCCGTCATTGCCGCCAACGCCAACATCAGGCTGTCGGCGGCATCAAACACCTGTTCCTTGTCTTCCTGCATGTCCTTGGAATAGGTCAGCGGCAAACCCTTCATCACCGTAAACAGCCCCACCATCGCGCCCATAATCCGGCCGATTTTAGCGCGAATCAATTCCGCCGCGTCGGGGTTTTTTTTCTGTGGCATAATGGATGATCCGGTCGAAAACCGGTCCGACATAGTTACAAACCTGAATTGGGCCGAAGACCAGATCACCAATTCTTCGGCAAAACGCGACAGGTGCATGGCGCAAATCGTGCTGGCGGCCAGAAATTCCAGCGCGAAATCACGGTCGGCCACCGAATCCAGCGAATTGGCGGTGGGACCGTCAAAGCCCAGCGCCTGCGCCGTCATGTGGCGGTCAATCGGAAACGAGGTTCCGGCCAAAGCCGCCGCACCCAAAGGCGACAGATTCATCCGCACGCGGGCATCTTGAAAGCGCGACAAATCGCGGCTGAACATTTCGACATACGCCATCATGTGATGCCCCCAAGTCACCGGCTGGGCCACCTGTAAATGCGTGAAACCCGGCATCACCCAATCGGCACCGGCCTCGGCCTGAACCAGCAGCGCCTCCATCAGTGCGGCAATGCCTTCGATCGCCGCATCGGTCTGATCGCGCACCCACATCCGAAAATCCAGCGCCACCTGATCATTGCGCGAACGTGCCGTGTGCAGCCGCCCCGCCGGTTCGCCGACCAATTCTTTTAGCCGCGATTCTACGTTCATGTGGATGTCTTCCAGCTCGGCGGAAAATTCAAACTCTCCGGCCTCGATTTCTGACAATACCGTGAGCAGCCCTTCCACAATCACGCCCGCGTCTTTATCAGTAATGATATCGGTGGCGGCCAGCATTGCGGCATGCGCGCACGAGCCTTGGATATCTTGCGCTGCCATGCGTTGATCATAACCGATTGACGCGTTAATGGCTTGCATGATCGCATCCGGCCCTGCGGCAAAGCGCCCGCCCCACATGGTATTGGCTTTTGCGCTGTCTGCTTTAGTATCGGCGGTTTGTTTGGTCATGGTTTGGCATCCTAAGGAGGGATAAATGGGTTTTCGACGTTACGCAGTCCTATACGCGGCCGCAGCAGTTGGTGCAATCTATCTGGTTGTGAATGCGTTTTTTCTGACCCCCGATCAGGATGGGCCAGTTGCGCAAACCCAAGGCATGGGCATGATGGGCGCGCATCCCCTGGCCCAAGGCGACATGAAAAAGCTGTCATTTCACGGCACAGCCAAAACCCCGTATGAAACTGTCTTTACGGCCCCCGACGGCACGGAACATACCTTGGCCGAATACCGTGGTAAATATGTGTTGCTGAATATGTGGGCCACTTGGTGCCCGCCGTGCCGCAAGGAAATGCCGTCGATCAACCGGCTGCAACAGGCGCTGGGCGGTGATGATTTCGAGGTTGTGACAATCGCCACGGGCCGCAACACTCTGACGGGTATTCGCAAGTTTTTTGAAAGCGCCGGGATCACGGATTTGCCGATCCTGCTGGATCCGTCTCAGGATTTGGCGCGTAGCATGGGTATTTTAGGGCTGCCGGTTACGGTTATTCTAAACCCCGAGGGTCAGGAAATCGCCCGCCTGACAGGGGATGCCGAATGGGATAGCGAAAGCGCCAAGGCGATTATCAGCGCGCTGATCGCGCCATAGCCGCCACTTTATCGTGATAATCACAAGTTAGCACATGATCATTCACCATCCCGACAGCCTGCATGAATGCGTAAACAATCGTCGGGCCGCAGAATTTAAATCCGGCCGCTTTTAAATCCTTGGAAATCTGCACCGATAGCGGGGTCTGGGCCGGAACATCGGCGATGGTTTTAAAACGGTTTTGCAAGGGTTTGCCGCCGACATAATCCCACAGAAACCTGTCAAACCCCTCGCGCGCCTCGATGGCCTGCCACGCCTTGGCATTGCCAATCGTTGCCTCGATTTTGCCGCGGTGGCGCACGATACCGGCATCCCCCAACAGGCGCTGCACATCTGTTTCGCCCCAGTCGGCAATCACATTTGGATCAAACCCGGCAAAGGCTTGGCGAAAGTTTTCGCGCTTCTTTAGAATGGTGATCCAGCTAAGCCCGGCCTGAAACCCGTCAAGAATCAGCTTCTCCCAAAGAGTGCGGCTGTCGTATTCAGGCACCCCCCATTCGTCGTCATGATAAGAAATATATAAATTTTCATGGCCAACCCAATCGCATCTACTCATAATTAATTCCTTGTTTTCAATGACTTAATCTGTTCTCTGGTAGTTTAATCAAATTAGAACAAAATGCAAACATTTACGAATTGTTAGGCAGTATGGCTTCAATGTGTTTTTGCTCGATACGGGGCTTGATACGGAGAATCTGATGGCCAAACGCAACCGAAAACCGCCCAGAAAAATATTCTATAAACCCGGCGTGAACCAGAATGCTGACAACCCGCTGGATTTTGCGGTTCGTGAACGCGACAAGGATACCATGCAAATGGTCAAAGATGCCTTGCGCCGCAAACAGGTGATGCTGGCTTATCAACCGGTTGTTCAGGCCGCCGGGCCAAACCGCGTTGCGTTTCACGAGGGTTTGATCCGGGTAATGGACGAAACCGGCCGTATCATTCCGGCGCGTGAATTTATTAACGTGGTGGAAACCGATGAAATGGGGCGGATCATTGACTGTCTGGCGCTCGAATTGGGGCTTGCCTCGCTGGCCGAGGAACCGGGATTGCGCCTGTCAATAAACATGTCTGCACGTTCGGTCGGCTATAAACGCTGGATGGAAACCTTGCATTATGGTCTGAAAATTGACCCTACAGCGGCAGAACGGCTGATCCTTGAAATCACCGAATCTTCGGCCATGATGATGCCTGAACTTGTCACCTCGTTCATGGCAGATTTGCAAAAAATGGGGATATCTTTTGCGCTTGATGATTTCGGGGCTGGCTATACGGCTTTCCGGTTTTTGAAAAATTTCTACTTTGACATTATAAAAATTGATGGCCAGTTTATTCGCAATATCCATTCGGACCCTGACAATCAGGTGCTGACCAAAGCGTTGATTTCAATTGCAGAACAATTTGAAATGTTCACCGTCGCTGAATGTGTTGAAACCGCCGAGGATGTGCAGTTTTTACAATCTCTTGGTGTTGATTGCTTGCAAGGATATTATTTCGGCGCCCCCACAACAATGCCACCTTGGCGCATGCCATCCCAAGGAAAACGCGCCTAAAGCATTTTCCTGCATCCAGCTATTGCTGCGCTGAAACAAAGCCCCTAACATTATTGGCAGCACTGGGGTCGCTGCCCAAATGGCCTCTTTGATCATTCATTATTGAGAGGACAAAAAATGACCAAAATCGTAATCGCATCCGCCGCCCGCACAGCCGTTGGTAGTTTTGGCGGGGCATTTGCAAACACACCGGCCCATGATTTGGGCGCAACTGTGCTGCAAGCCATCGTTACACGCGCCGGCATTGGAAAAGATGAAGTTTCCGAAACCATTCTTGGTCAGGTTCTAACGGCCGGTCAGGGCCAAAATCCCGCCCGCCAAGCCCATATCAACGCTGGCCTTCCCGTAGAATCCGCCGCCTGGAGCATTAATCAGGTGTGTGGCTCGGGCTTGCGTGCTGTAGCACTTGCGGCCCAGCACATCCAATTAGGGGATGCCGATATTGTTGCCGCGGGTGGTCAGGAAAATATGTCACTTTCCCCCCATGTCGCGCATCTGCGCAATGGCCACAAAATGGGTGATGTAAAGTACATCGATTCGATGATCCGAGATGGGCTGTGGGACGCTTTTAACGGCTATCACATGGGCCAAACCGCAGAAAATGTTGCCACCCAATGGAAAATCAGCCGCGAAACACAGGATGAATTTGCCGTGGCCAGCCAAAACAAAGCCGAAGCTGCCCAAAATGCAGGTAAGTTTTCTGACGAAATCACCCCGTTCACCGTAAAGACTCGCCGTGGCGAAACAATTGTGGATGCCGACGAATATATCCGTCACGGCGCAACGCTTGCAAACATGCAAAAACTGCGACCCGCCTTTGTGCGTGACGGCGGCAGCGTAACGGCCGCCAATGCATCCGGCATTAATGACGGTGCGGCGGCGGTTTTGCTAATGTCGGCTGACAATGCTGAAAAACGCGGATTAACACCGATGGCACGCATCGCATCCTACGCAACCGTTGGTCTGGATCCATCCATCATGGGCGTTGGTCCAATTGCGGCCAGTAAAAAAGCGCTGGAAATGGCGGGCTGGAAAGCCGAGGATCTGGATCTGGTCGAGGCCAACGAAGCCTTCGCCGCCCAAGCCTGTGCCGTTAACAAAGATATGGGCTGGGATCCCGCCGTGGTTAACGTAAATGGCGGCTCAATTGCGATTGGTCACCCGATCGGGGCTTCGGGTTGTCGTATCCTGAACACTCTGCTTTTTGAAATGCTGCGCCGTGATGCAAAAAAAGGTTTGGCAACATTGTGCATCGGTGGCGGAATGGGTGTTGCGCTCTGCGTCGAACGCGGGTAGTAAAAATCGGTGGCGCAATAATATTACGCCATGCATTACCTTAACGCAACTTAGTTGCGGACTAGATTTGGAGTTAAACATGACCAGAATTGCCCTTGTTACCGGAGGCACGCGCGGAATTGGCGCGGCAATTTCCAGGGCCTTGAAATCCAAAGGTTACACAGTGGCGGCTACTTACGCCGGCAATGATGCCGCGGCCGCGGCCTTTAGCAAAGAAACGGGTATAGCCGCCTATAAATGGTCGGTTGCCGATTACGATGCTTGTGTCGCTGGCATCGCGCAGGTCGAAGCCGATCTGGGACCAATTGAAATTCTGGTTAACAATGCTGGCATCACCCGCGACGCCATGTTCCACAAAATAACTCGCGAGCAGTGGCAAGAGGTGATTGACACCAACCTATCTGGTGTTTTCAACATGACGCACCCAATCTGGAACGGCATGCGCGCACGCAATTTTGGCCGCGTTATTAATATTTCCTCGATCAATGGTCAAAAAGGGCAAATGGGACAGGTTAATTATTCGGCTGCCAAAGCCGGTGATCTTGGATTTACCAAAGCATTGGCCCAAGAAGGTGCCTTTAAAGGGATCACTGTTAACACAATTTGTCCGGGATATATTGGCACTGAAATGGTGATGGCCGTGCCGGAAAAACTGCGCGATTCTATCGTTGCGCAAATTCCGGTTGGTCGGCTGGGCGAGGCCGATGAAATTGCCCGCTGCGTTGTTTTTCTTGCATCCGATAACAGCGGATTTATCACCGGCTCAACCCTGACAGCCAACGGCGGGCAGTATCTGACCTAATTTGCGGGGGCATATTTTGCGCTTGTCCGTTTGGCGCGGGAAAGGCTATC
>CAYSBD010000111.1:3837-6527 GCA_964429175.1 uncultured Marinosulfonomonas sp. | reverse complement strand
AATGTCGGTTCGTGAATCCCTCTCAACAACCCCTTATCCAGAATCGGGGTTAATATGAAAACCAAGCTGCGTTTTTAGCCCCTCAATTTTCGCTAAATTCAGGCCCCCGTCACTTTCACCGAAGTGTTCGGATCCAGCTGAATTGTGCCTTTACGTTTGATATAGTTTTCCACCACATTCCAGATTTCCGGCCCCTCGGTGCCTTCGCGCACCGATGCCCAGCCGGCCACCACATAGGTTTTGGCAGGATCAACCGCCTCGCCGGTTTTCAGCATTGTCATGTTGGTCAGACGCGAGCCTTGCGGCTTGGAAACGTCAATGTGATAGCCCATGCCGCCAACCCGCACCATGTCACCGCCCTGTTGGAAATAAGGGTCAGGGTTGAACAAATTATCGGCCACATCTTCCAAAATGGTTTTGATTGTCTCACCGGTCATTTCGGATCGGTAAGCATTTGGATAGGTCATGGCGGTGGCGTTATAAATATCTTCGCGGGTGATCGCATCGCCGGGCAGCAGGCTAGGCCCCCAACGAAATCCGGGGCTAAGGGCAATATCGGCCTCGCGCTCGTCAATCAGCGCGTTGCAAATCAGATCGTCCCAAGTGCCGTTGAAATTGCCGCGACGATAAAGCAGGCTGTCAGTGTGACCGATCACCTCGCTCATTTCATCAATATAAGGCGCGCGCTCGGCGTCAATTGCGGCGGCCACGGTTTTGTCGGGCGTGATCACATCGGAAAATACCGGGATCAGTTTGTGACGGAAACCCATCAGCTGACCACCGCGCACATCCAGATCAAGGCGGGTGACAAATTTGCCGTTGGAACCCGAAGCAATCAGCATGGTTTTATTCACCAACACCGGCTCGGGCAGCGCGTCATGAGTGTGGCCGGTCAGGATTACGTCGATGCCGTCAACCCGGCTGGCCAGCTGGCGATCGACATCAAAACCATTGTGCGACAACAGCACCACCAGATCAACGCCCTTGTCTTCGCGCACCTCGTTAACCACTTCACGCATGCGTTCTTCGCGCACACCGAATGACAGGCCCGGGAACATCCAGCCCGGATTGGCGATCGGCATATATGGGAATGCCTGCCCGATCACGGCGATTTTAGCCCCACCGCGCTCAAATATTTTGTAAGGCTCCAGCGCCGGTTCGTCCCATTCGGAATCAAACACATTGGCCCCGAGAAACGCAAAATCAAGGCCCTCGACAATTTCATTCACCCGGTCCGTGCCCAGCGTATATTCCCAGTGGCAGGTCATCGCATCGGGCTTCATGTGGTTCATCACGTTAACCATATCCTGCGCATCGGTTTTCAGGCAGGTGTAGGATCCGTGCCAAGTATCACCGGCATCCAGCAACAAGGCATCGGGGCGTGCGGCACGGATCGAATTGACGATCGTGGCCATCCGGTCCAGCCCGCCCATGCGCCCGTAACCTTTGGCCAGCGAGACAAAATCAACATAGGTCAGCGCGTAGGCTTCGGGGCTGCCCGGTTTCAGGTCAAACAGGTTTAAAAAATCCTTGCCGGTAACGTGCGGCGGCAAACCGTTGACGGCACCAACCCCCAGATTAATTTCCGGCTCGCGGAAATAGATCGGTTTCATTTGTCCGTGGATGTCACAAACATGGATCAGCGTAATATTGCCAAACGTATCAAAATCCAGAAGCTGGTCTTGGGTTAACGCTTGCTGCGCCGCCAGTTTCGCCCAGTTACCAACGCCAGATGCGCCGTAAATAGCCGAAGCGGCAACGGTTGCTTGCAAAAAGTCACGGCGTGAAATCATATTTTCATCTCCCTTGGGTCAAACTTTAGGTCAAACTTTTCTGCGCTGTGAAACCAAAGCCTCCAGCCAGAGCTTTAAACCCGCGCCCCCCAACAGACAGGCGCGGGTTTTAGTTTTAGTTTCGGATAGATGGTCCCTCAATCGACAAACCGTTGCCGCGCGATGCGACATAAAGCTCCAGCGCCAGAAAATCTTCGCCGCCCGGCTTATAGGTTTCGGCCCTTGTGTCGCGCACGCAACCCTTGAAACGGGCATGCACCGAATTCAGCTTGGTGTTTTTCAGACGATAAACCGGAAAACCGTTGATCTGGCCCTGACTTAGATGATCAGCCCGAATTTTCAGATCATAGCTGTCTTCATGGCAATTTGCACAAGACAGTTCCAGCTGACCAGTGCGGGCGTAATACATTTCCTTGCCCCGCAGCCACATTTCCTCGGCCGGCCCGTCAATCGCCACATCAACCGCCATACCACGCGACTGCACAGTAACCAGCGCATTCATCGCGGTCATTTTGCTGCCGGTCAATTTCCATGGCTCGGCGCCCATTGCGGCTGTGCGGCAATTGTTGATCTGCATGTCAATTGAACGCACCTCGCCAGCGGACTCAATCCATTTAGGGTATTCGGTTTTAACACCCATCATGCTGTCTTCCACGTCACCATGGCACGATGCACAGGATTTTTCCGCGGTGCCCTCGACCGTGTCCCAAGCATCCTGCGCGATATCGACGAACAACATACCGGGGTTGTCAAAATCGTCCATTTGCGATTCCTGAGTTTCGGATTTGCGAAAAATCCAGCCCGAAAACACCTCGTCCAAAGCCCCCTCGAGATGGGGCGCAGCCGGTAAAGGCCGCGATCGCATCATCAGCCCCAACGGCTGCCGAAACCTGAAAC
>CAYSBD010000111.1:0-3737 GCA_964429175.1 uncultured Marinosulfonomonas sp. | reverse complement strand
GCCGGTAAAGGCCGCGATCGCATCATCAGCCCCAACGGCTGCCGAAACCTGAAACGGTATCAGCGCTGCAACAGCAGCACCGGCGCCAAGTGCGAGGGCATTGCGTCTTGTCAATTCCATTGTTCTCTCCTTGATATTATGAATTGGGCCATTGGGCCTATTTAAGCGTCAACAGATACGCAAGCGCATCTTCGATTTCCTGTGCGGCCAAAAGAGGTGCGAATGTATCGTCCGCCGCCTTGCCTGTGTAAGCCTTGCCCGGACGGTAAAAACCATCAACCTTGTAAAACGAAGGCATCATGCTTCCGTCAAAAGTCAGCTTGGCGTCAGCCAAAAGGCCGCGCAACTCTGCTTCGGTGTAACGATCGGCCACACCGGCCAGATTTGGACCTATTTCACCGTGAAAGGCGACATCGGGCATTTCATCATTAGAATGGCACGCAATGCAGTTGCCCTTCTTTTTTGATAAACAATAATCCGACCCTTTACAGGGTCACCCGCAACACCCGTCAAGGATACGGCAACCGCACCTTCGGTAAAGACAACGCTAGCTGGTGCAACATCAACGGCACTTGCTGCCGTCACTGTCGCTATCGAGACAATCATGCCTAGAATAGCTGGCTTCATAGAAATTCCTCCCGTTAGAATTTTCTTTTCCGTTCATAATTGTTAGACAAATTGTCGCACCACTGCAATACAAATATGCATTTATGAATGTATTCGCCAAAAAATGGACCCTAATTATTTGATTTAATTCACTTTAAATAATATAAAATCCGAACGCTTCGATGGCGTTAATTTTATTCCATCCCCCACAACAAATCTTACAGAACGTTACGCCGCAAAATCCAGCCCTAAAAACAAGATTTCTTACAGTCAGCCTTGGCTGTTTTATCGTCTTTTCAGCCAAAGCCATAAAACCACGGAAACATTTTCAGCATAAATTTGGCGATAACATTCAAGCTGTTTGTCACCATCAAGATCGCAAACAGGATCAACATTGCCCCCATCAACTTTTCAACATAGGCTAGATATTTGCGATTTCTCGCCATCCAGCGCAGAAATGGCTGGGCAAAAAATGCCGCGACGACAAATGGCGATGTCATGGCCAGCCCGAATGTCATCAACAACAACCCGCCCTCGACCACACTGTCCTTCATCGAGGCAATGAACAAAATGCTGGCCAGCACCGGCCCAATGCAAGCCGACCAGCCAAAGCCAAACGCAAGCCCCATCAGATAGGCGCCAAAAATGGTCGAGGGGTCGGCTTTGCTTTCGAAACGGGCCTCGCGATACAGAAACGGGATGCGCAAAACCCCCAGAAAATGCAAACCAAACGCAAAAATAATCGCGGCTGCCGCATAAGTTAGCTCGCTTTTCCAGACACGCACGGTTTGACCCGCCGCCGTCACCCCCATGCCTAACAAAAAGAAAATCGTGGTCACACCCAACGCAAAAAACAGCGCCGAAATCACCAAACGACGCGCAGCACCGGGCGCAATGCTGTCGTCACTTTGCAACTGCTGCATTGAAATGCCGGCCATATAACTGAAATAAAACGGCACCATCGGCAAAACGCAGGGCGAAAAAAAGGCGATCAGCCCCTGTATCATTGCCCCGCCAAATGTTACGTCCAACATATTTCCTGCAACCTTGCCCTTAGATTAAAAACATATTAGTATACGTCTATGTTTTATGAGGATAGTCATTAAATGGCACGGATTATGCAGTTCATTGCAGGCTTGGCACTGACGGCATTTCTGCTGGGCACGCCGGCCGTTGCCGATGTGCGTCTGATGATGGTCGAGGAATCCGGCTGCCCTTGGTGCGAGCGCTGGAAGGCCGAAATCGGGCCGATCTATCCCAAAACTGTTGAAGGGCGCATTGCCCCGCTCACCACCGTCATGATCCATGACCCGCTTGATGCCGACATCACCCTGAACTCGCCGCCGGTTTACACACCGACCTTTATTTTGCTGAATGACGGCTACGAAGTGGGGCGCATCGAGGGCTATCAGAGCGACGAATTTTTCTGGTGGTTCATGGAAACCATGATTAAAAAACTGCCCGAAGAATTACAAAAAGACCCAGGCGCGTAACTTTACGCATTCTTCCCGAGGTGTTATTGAAATACGGAAAATCTGAGGAGCATCCGAATGGAAGCGACACTAAAAAGGTTCAACACGGCCATCAAAAACGATGCCGATGAAACCATCGAATTGCTGGGCGGGCGCGCGGCCGAGGCCTCGTCTTTTTTAAAGGCTCTGGGCCATGAAGGCCGGTTGATGATCCTGTGCCATTTATGTTCAGGCGAAAAAACCGTGACCGAGCTGGAAAAGCTGTTATCATCGCGTCAGGCCTCGGTCAGCCAGCAGCTTGCGCGCTTGCGCCTTGAGGGGTTGGTGAAATACAGACGCGAAGGCAAAACGATTTATTACACTCTTGGCGACACAAAGGCGCGTGAGGCGATTGATCTGGTTTACAGGCTGTTTTGCGACCCAAACCGGCGCTAAGCCAAATCCCACCCAACGCACCCAGGAAGGATTACGATGGACGCGATACCTTATGGCGCGCTGGCGGCTCTTGTCGGGCTGGTTGGTGGTGTTTTGCTGGGGCTGGCCGGGAGAATGGGGAATTTTTGCTCGCTCGGGGCGCTTGAAACGGCGGTTTACGGCGAGGATCAGATCAAGCTGCGGATGTGGGGCATTGCGCTTGGCGTGGCGATTATCGGTGCCTTTAGCCTTGAAACCATTGGTATTTTTGACTTTTCGCTGTCTTTTTATCATCAGATCAAATGGAACCCATGGGCCAGTATCGCTGGCGGGCTGATTTTTGGCTATGGCATGGCGATGGCCGGAAATTGCGGCTTTTCCGCCTTAACGCGGTTTGGCGGCGGCGATTTGCGCTCATTGGTGGTGCTGGTGGTGATCGCCGTTTTCAGCTTTATTACCTTGAACGGTCCGCTTGCCATCCCGCGTCTTGCATTATTGCCCGAGCAACCCTCCGAGGGCTTGAATTCGATTGCGCATCTGCTGGGCCAAATGACCGGCATCGCGCCCTTTGCCTTTGCGATTGCCTTTGCTACCGTGCTAATTCTTTGGGCCGTAAGCTATGAAAAATTGCGCCGCAAACCCGAGCATATTTTATGGGCCGCCGTGGTTGGCGTTTCAATTACCATCGGATTTTGGGGCACATCGTTGCTGCACAAAGAAAGCTTTGGCGAGGGGGCTGTCGAAAGTTATACCTTCATCGCGCCGCTGGGGCGCACCTTGTTATATTTGATGACCTCCTCGGCTGGCGGGCTGGTGTTTTCTGTTGGCGCTGTGTTGGGCGTGATCATCGGCGCCTTCATCGGATCGGCGATAAAACGCGATTTCCGCTGGGAGGCTTGCGAAGATCCGCGCGAATTGGGCCGCCAAGTCGGTGGCGCGGCCTTGATGGGTATCGGCGGGGTGATTGCGATTGGATGTTCTGTGGGCCAAGGTCTGTCGGCGTTTTCGACACTGGCCTATTCTGCGCCCGTGACATTGGCGGCAATTGCGGCGGGCGGGCTGATTGGATTGCGCCAGTTGATTCACGGTTATCAGCCAGATTAAGCTTTTTTGACCCGGTAAATAACAAAGCCCAAGCCGGCCAGCAGCAGCAAAATAATTGCGTAACGGGCGCTAAAAATCTGGGGCACCCCTACCCCGTCGCCCAGAACCACAGGCCCGAAAGTGGCGCCTTTTATTTCATAC
>CAYSBD010000110.1:0-6774 GCA_964429175.1 uncultured Marinosulfonomonas sp. | reverse complement strand
AGCCCTTATGATACCTCACCGTTCCTCTCAGCCCTACGTCCCGAGTGCAAATTTAGACCAAGTAAGGCATGCATATTGCTGGTGCCTTCTTCTTTAAACCCATCTGTAGTACGAGTAATGAATGTCGCCGCAATATTGTTCTTTTCTGCAAACTTAAACCCAGCGCTGGCACCCATCACAAACAGCGCAGTGGCCAGTCCGTCTGCTCGGACCGAGAACGGGGCCAGAACTGAAACGCTGGCGTATATTTCGGACAGGGCTTGACCGGTTTTTGGTGTGATCAGGTGGCCAGCAATACCGTTTTGGGTTTTGTTGAAGCGGCGGTAATTTCCAGATGTGGCAATTGCGTAATCAACAAGCGGGACAAAGCACAAAGGCACCGATTTATCCGGGAGTGGTAATTCAATTGCAACTGACCATGGCATACCATTCGGACGTTTTCCGGCGGCGTAAATATCACCGGCGACTTCAATGATGAAGTCGGTGATACCGGTTTTTTTTAAATAAAATACAACCAGATCAACAGCAAAGCCTTTGGCGATGCTGTTAAGATCCAGCCGTATATTTTGATTGCGGCGCAGCATCCTGTTAGGTGCATCAAGCTCAAGCACATTCATGGGGTCAACAGCAGCAGACACCGGATTATTACTGGCCGTCACGTCTGCCCCATGCCCGAAAATACGGCTATTTTCACCCATGCAGATATTCAGCGCCCCGTTGGTTTCTTGCGACATTTGCAGACCCAGCATTACCACATTGGTCATCTCGGGCGGGATTGGCACCCATTCATTCAGCGCAGCATTGTTGAAGCGGTTTAAATCACTACTGTCTTTCCAGCCGGACATCTGGGTCTCAACCATATCAAGCAGGGCCTGAACCTGTATTTTAATGTCAGGGCTGTTATCGGTAACAGCAAATCGCAGCCGGTAAGTGCCGCCCATTGTTTGCCCGTCTATCGTTTCAATCTGGTCCATAATATTTTCGGCCCGCAATAATCATGCGGGCCGAACCTTTGTTACCTAGGCTGTTTATTCGGACAATTTAGCAGCAATAGGTTCATTAGCCAAAGCTGAATTATCCTTAATTATAATTGCGGCCGTATCGTCAAACACATCCTTGAAACTAACATCCGCGCCAGCATCCAGCAGAATCTGAAGCGCGCTTGGCTCATCAGCTTTTAGGGCCGCATACATCAGGGCGGAATAGCCGTCCTTGTCACGGGCATTTACATCGGCACCGGCATCCAGCAAAAATTGTAGCTGCTCACCAGATTTACCAGCCCGTGCGGATTCAATCAGAGATGTCGTGCCATTGTTGGCTGCCGCGTTCACATCAGCCCCGGCATCCAGCAGAACTTTGATGACATCGTCCGTGCCATCGCGGGTGCGTTTGCCAGTGATGATCAACGCGGTTTCACCGGATTTATTGCGGGCATTTACATCGGCACCGGCTTTGATCAGCATATCCATGACTTCAGCACTATTGCGCACTGCCGCCGCCAGCAAAGGTGTTTTACCGCGATTGTCGGTCGCATTTACGTCCTGACCCTTATCCAGCAACCATTTGATTGACTCGGCACCGTTGCGATAGGCAGCACCTAGCAACGGGGTGCTGCCTGCATTATTGCTTTCTGACAGCATGAAACCCTTGCTTAGCATCCACTCCATTTTTTCCACATCGCCACGCTGGGCTGCCAAAATCATCGCGCCGTTGCCATCTTCATCAATGGCCTGTGGATCGTCGCTTATTTCATACATCGCCTTTACCACATCAAGAGATTTATTGCGGTAAGCGGCCAGCAAGAACACATCACGACCATCATCGGTTTTGGCTTTTGGGTCACCCCCGGCGGCAATAATGGCGTTAAACACCTCAAGACTGGGGTTATAATAGGCAGCGGCCAGTGCCGGTGTGCGGCCCGAAGTATCGCGGCCGTGAACATCATAACCCAGCTCAATCAGGTATTCGATAACGGTCACATCTTCTTGACCAAAGCCAGCATAGCCCAGCGCATCACGCTTTGAATCGTCCAGTAGTGTCAGATCAGCACCGTTTTCAATCAGCATCTTGATGATTGGAACATCGCGATAACGACTGGCCCAGAAAATTGCCGGTCGGCCACCGTGTGAACCACGGTTAACATCCGAACCCAGACCAATCATATGTTCCAGTACGTCCTGACTTGCGCCATATCTGATTGCCAGTGCTAGAGGGCTATAGGCCTTGTGGTTTCTTTTCTTAAGATCATGACCTTCGGCAATGGCCGCATCAACAGTAGCCGGGGTGGATACCGGCCACCATTCTTTGTCATGTAACGGATTGTCAGATCCTGCGAAAGCGGCCGCACTGCAAAGCAGTGCAGCGGCAAATGTTGTTAATCCAAGTTTCATAATATTTCCTCTTTTTGGTTCACTTGGTAAAGCGATTGTTTTCGATGAAACCTTGCAGACACCTATTTTTGGTGACGAAGCTGGATTGGGGTGGTTTAAAGTTTAGCCGCGATTGGATCTTTGGCCAGTGCTTCGTTGTCTTTGATGATGATCGCTGCTGTATCGTCAAACACATCTTTGAAGCTTGTATCTGCGCCCGCATCCAAAAGCATCTGAATTGCAGCAGCTTCACCGGCTTTCAGTGCCGCATACATCAAAGCGGAATAGCCGTCTTTATCACGGGCATTCACATCGGCACCGGCATCCAGCAGCACCTTTAACTGATCGGCTGATTTAGCCGCACGGGCGGCTTCGATCAGCGCGGTGGTGCCGTTTCTTGCGGCTGCATTCGCGTCAGCACCGGCAGATATCAGAATCGCAACCACATCATCCACACCTTTACGGGTGCGCTTTGCGGCGATGATCAACGGAGTTTCACCATTTTTATTGGCTGCGTTCACATTGGCACCTGCATCGACCAGCATCTGGGCGACCTCAGGTTTGTTGCGGATCATGGCGTGTAGCAAAGGCGTTTTCCCGCGCTTGTTGGCCGCGTTCACATCGCCGCCTTGCTCAAGCAGCCATTTGGTAACTTCAGGATCGTTGCGATAGGTTGAATTGATCAGCTCGGTATTGCCCGAATTGCTGACAGCACCCAGTTTAAAACCTTTTTCCTTTAGCCAGATCAGTTTTTCAACGGGGCTGCGCATAGAGGCCAGCAACATGGCACCGTAACCGTCAGCGTCAAGCGCATGTGGGTCATCACTAAGGCCCATCATGTGCTCGGTAACCTCGACCGATTTATTACGATAAGCTGACAGCAAAAACACATCGCGGCCATTGTCGGCTTTGGCTTTTGGATCGCCTCCGGCTGCAACCAGCAACTTGAATACCTCAAGGTTTTTATTACGTTCGGCAGCCGTGAGCGTTGGCGTGCGACCTTCGCCATCGGCCTCGTTTATATCCATGCCAAGGCTTAGCAGATAGGTAATAACGGCAGGATCGCTTTGCTGACGGGCCGCATAGGTCAGAACCGAACGGCCAGAGCTGTCTTTGGCAGTCAGATCAGCACCCCGATCAATCAGCATCTTGATGACTTCAATATCACGATAACCGGCACCCCAGAAGATCGCAGGGCGTGAATCATGGGCTGCACGTTTCACATCCGCGCCATTATCAAGCAGATAACGAACCACATCAAGGCTCGCACCTTCACTAAGCGCCAGTGACAGGGGGGTGTCCATATGGCTGTTTTGGTCAGTGATGCTGTGACCTTCGGCCACTGCCGCCTGAACTTTGGCCAGATCGGTTTCGGCCATCCAGTCCTCGTCCAGCAGCGGGTTGTCAGAGCCAGCAAAGGCAGTAACGCTACACAGCAAAGCAGCTGCAAGTGTTGTAAAACCAAGTTTCATAATGTTTCCTCTTTCCATGTCTGGTTGTTGTTTGGACCGTTTCAATAGATATCCTCCAGATATCTCTTGTCGTGTCGAAGCTCGGCTAGGCTGCTGCCCATTTGACTGGCGAGAGCATCAATCAAAGTGTGAACTGCGGCGGCCATTTGTGAGCCCCCACAGACCATAATAGTACCGCCATTGCGCAATCTATTTACCAAAAGACCCGTGTGAGCGGATAGCTGGTCTTGCACGTAAGACTTATTTTCAACACGTGAAAATGCGGGGTAAAAACTGCTTAGGCGCCCGTCATCCAGCCATTCGCTAATATCATTTTCATAGTAAAAATCGGATTCCGGATGCCGGTTGCCCCAAAACAGATCAATTGGTCGATTGCGCTGATTATGCCGGATCATACCGGCAAATGGCGCAATGCCGGTGCCCGCGCCAATCATCACCACGGATTTACCGCGTTTAGGCAGGGAAAAATCGGGGTTGGTCATGATATATGCGTCAAACTCGCCACCGACCGGCAGATTGTTCAACATGGTTGAACACAGCCCGCCCGGTTCCTGCGCCACACAGATTTCAACGAAATTATCATGGCTGGAAGACCCAAGCGAATAAATTCGTGCCGCGGCCCCGCGATCGGGGAATATGCCGATCAGGTCACCGGCCCGATATTGGCTTAAACGGCCGGATTTGATCCCGAGGCGCAGAATTGCTGACGGGTTGTCCAGATTTTGGCCAAAGCGGATTTTCTCCAGCAAATACAGCCGCGCGGTTTTGGGGGTAGGGGGTTTGTAATCCAGCTCAAAATCCAGATTGGTAACGGCCGCCAGTTTCCGGCCCCAGCGCGAAAAAGATTGCGAGGACTGTCTGTCGATTATGCCCAGTTCCAAGAGTGGAGTTCCGCTCATGGCTTTATCAACGTCACGACCAAAAGAACAGAATTTCGGGAAATTCCGGTCACCAAAAGCCAATACCGCATGGCGTTTGGGCCAGCTTTCGGCGGTTTGCAACTTGTTCAAAAACCGTCCGGCATTTTGCGGCGCATGGCCATCACCATAAGTTGCCGCCAGCACCAGCATGGTGTCAGCATTGGGGTAGGTCGCTTTGACCTTGTCCATCGCCGCCATATGCACAGCCTTGCCGGCTTTGGTTAATTTTTCATGTAAGTGTTTGGCAAACCCAAAGGTTGATCCATTTTCAGAGCCAACCAGCAAGACAAATTCGGCCGAAGCTGGGGATACGTTATGGGCAACACGTTTGCCGCGGCGCCGCCACCAGATGATGATACCTGTAACGGTAAATACAGGCACAGCGGAACTGGCCAGACCAACCAGAACGGCCAAAATGGCCGAACCTTCGCCGGTATGTAAAAACGAAATCCATTCCTTGGCAATTTGCCAGCTGGAATAGGAGGTATTGGAAAGCAAAGCGCCTGTGAACTGGTCAAAGAACACAAAACCCGTATCGGTTTTTAATGCATAAACATCAAACCAATCACCGGGAATCGGGTAAAGGAGTTCACGCAAGCCTTGCAGCGGCTGGTTTTGCAAACCGGCCAGCTCATAGGCGGCTACCGGTTCAGCCTCAACAGGGGTTTCGGGGTAGTAAGGGCGCATTTCAGCACCCGAGGGTATGGCTTTTTGGGTAACCAAACCCAGATAAACCCCGCTCATGGCGGTAACCAGCAATGGAATTATCAAGGCCCGACCCAGAACCGAATGCAGCCAATGTGATTTCTTGCCGCCAATTTTTTGCAACATACCGCGAAAACCACCCATCCGGCGCAGCAGTATTACAGTTCCGAAAATCAACAGAACAAGCATGGCAATCGAACAAACCAGCGAAATAATCCTGCCGGTTTTACCCACCAGCATTTCGCGGTGCAGATCACGCACAAAGGCGTAAAAGGGACTGTTTTTGATTGTCGGCAACAATTCACCTGTTGTTATATTAACCGGTTTTTCAATCCGTCGGCTCCCCAGCTTTCCCTTGACCAAAACCACATTGTAATCAGTGACCCGCAACCGATCGATTGTCAGACGCGGGTTTTTTGTTGTGATCCGTTCCAGAGTCTGAGCCACACTGACGCCCGCCAAATCTTGTGCTGCACTCGTAAACGATTGCAGCACAGGTTTGGTGGCCAGAATGGCACCGCTGATGGCGATCAGTAAAATCGGGATTGCAAACAGCAGCCCAAGCCATGAGTGGATCGAGCGGAACAAGGCTTTAGATCAGAATTTGTAACGAACGTAACGCACATAACCCATGCCCGGCGTGCGTGCGCGCTGACCGTCTGTGGTTAGTTCAACTTGTGCGTCTTCAAAGTGGTTTTCCTGATCTTCAACGCTGGTTTCTACCCGTAAGGAATAACCGGCATCGATTAGCGATTCGTCAATATCCAGATGGATGATCTGACGGTCACCACCAGCCGTGCTGGCACCTGTGATTACATCCAGCTCTTGTGGATTGCGCGATAGATAACGCCACCAGCGCGCCAGATCAGGATACCATTCGGCATCGTCACCAGAAACCCAGAGGGTTTTTTCATAACGCCCTTCAGGATTAACAAGATATAGCGAAAAATAAGCCTCGTCGCCCTCATAGGGGTTCAATTGCACCAGAACCACGGCGTCTTTTGCAAGGGCGGGAACGGCGACCAAAAGTGCGAATGCAGAAACACTCGTGATTGTGGCGGTTTTACAGATTTTGGAAATGGAATAAGTCATACAGGCTCCAGTCTAGGTATGTCGGTTTATTGCTCGGCATAACAATATACGTGATTAGCATACGAACCTGGCTGGAAGTGAATGGCATTAATCCGAGTTAATGCCACAGCTTGAAAAATAGATCAAGCATGTTGCTAATTTTGGGTATCCGAAACCTGGTTCGAGTTATTGTCAAATCTGGTGTTTGAGGATTGTTGGTCATGCGGCGATCTGGTC
>CAYSBD010000109.1:0-7028 GCA_964429175.1 uncultured Marinosulfonomonas sp. | reverse complement strand
TCGGCGCAGCTCTTGCCCTTGTCCAACAACAAAAGCGCATTGGCCCGCCGCGCAAGCCAAAAGCTCGCGGCGGTCGGCATTAGAAAGAAAGCGGGGTCGGATCATGCCCATATCAGAATCCTAAACATTTAAAACGTCAAGCATTTCTTCGGGTGTTCAAGGACTCGGAGTATAGATTCTAAATGCAGTTCAATCCTGCTGTACAGGTTAATTGTTCAGCATGGCATCCAGTCGTTTTGTCAGGGCATGTGCTGCTTCTGCATGTGCTGCCGGTCCCATAATTTCTTCGGCGACCGATTGCTCCATTTCAGGAAATAACATCCCTTGAGTTCCGTGTGATCGGGCTTTCTGGCTTGGCACAACCTCAATCAAATCGGTTACAAATGGCCGGATAGACTGGATCATGGCATCGTCAATAAATATGGGATCAGAACCCAGCCCGCCAGGTGACGTAGCTTCTTTTGGTGGGCGCTCTGCAAACCACAACAGCAAGGTTTTGCCTTCGATTTTATCCAGCAATAGCTTCATGCGCGCAATCCAGGCCTCTTTTAGCTCGTCTTCGACAACCTTGAAGCGTTCAGGCGATAGATTTTGCAGCGTGCTCAGAAGATGCTTTGTGAAATGGAATTCTGTAAAATCCACCTCGCGGAAAACCATTTTTAGCAGGGTCGAGGCCCGAACAAACCGGTCATTTCGCCGCGGATGCACCGCATAAAACCGGTTGGACATATTTTGAGCCCCAATCACCTGAATCACCGTAACACGGGCCTTGTTGCAAGCCGAAATCACGGTTGGCTCATTTGAAAATACATCAACGCCAGCATTCATACAGCCGAAATTAACACATTCCACCCCCAACTGATTTTGCACCAATGCCGGAAACGGCGTCTCAATATATTTGCCGTAAGTTTCAGTGCCGCCAAGCATGGCAACAAAATCCCCCGCCATTTTTTTACGCGGACCGCGAAACAGTAATTTGGAATTCCCGTAACGACACGGAAAATAGTCAAGAGCACCCAGCCCCAAGTTTTCATAGGTCATTATACCCACCTCTCATATTTTAGTTCACCCGGGATCAGATTCGCTTAAATAGATTTCGAAATTACTAAACAAAAAAATAGTGACATATTTTAACGGAATCAGCCCCTTGCGCCTGTTGCTGTCTGCGCCGTAAGATTGATTGAAATATTTATGAGGTTTGTAATGAAAATTTCGAAAATCGGTGTGGTTGGCGCGGGGCAAATGGGCAACGGGATTGCGCATGTTTGTGCTTTGGCCGGATATGAAATTCTGATGACCGATATGTCGCAGGACGCGCTGGATCGGGCGCAGGGCTTGATCGGCAAAAATCTTGAGCGTCAGGTTTCGCGTGAAAAAATCAGCGAGGCCGATAAATTGGCAGCACTTGGCCGGATCAAAACCACGCTAAAGCTGCCCGATCTGGGCCAAACCGATCTGGTGATCGAGGCCGCCACCGAACGCGAATCCGTTAAAACCGCAATCTTTGAGGATTTAATCCCGCATCTTGAACCGCATACATTGCTGACTTCGAACACTTCGTCTATTTCCATCACGCGCTTGGCGTCACGCACCGACAGGCCGGAAAAATTCATGGGTTTTCATTTTATGAACCCGGTTCCGGTGATGCAACTGGTTGAATTGATCCGCGGCATTGCCACCGATGAGCCAACATTTCAGGCCTGTCATGGCGTTGTTGAAAAGCTGGGCAAAACATCCGCCACCGCCGAGGATTTCCCCGGATTTATCGTAAACCGTATCCTGATGCCAATGATAAACGAGGCCGTTTACACACTTTACGAAGGCGTTGGTTCGGTTCAGTCAATCGACACATCAATGCGACTGGGTGCAAACCATCCGATGGGACCGCTGGAATTGGCGGATTTTATCGGGCTTGATACCTGTCTGGCGATTATGAATGTGCTGCACGAAGGGCTGGCCGACACAAAATACCGGCCCTGTCCGTTACTGACAAAATACGTCGAAGCGGGCTGGCTAGGGCGCAAAACCAAACGCGGATTTTATGATTATCGGGGTGAAACACCCGTGCCGACACGCTGATAATCTGCGCGATCAGGTTGGTCCCAATGTACTGCAAGTGATGTTGCGCGCTTGCAGGCGCCGACAGGCCAAGGCGGCGCTTTGTTGTGTCATGCCAACGAAATTGGCGTCAAAGCCGGTGTTTCGGCGCACGACTTTGCGCAATGATCCTTCCAGCGTGGTCATTTCTTTTAACGCGGTTTTTAGCAAAATACGCTCGGCCTGATGATGCGACGAATAGCGGCCCACATTGACGCCCCACAGCCGCCCGCCGGATGTCGATAAACGTGTTACAATCACCGGATCTGTCACAGATTTTGAAACTTGAGGGGCCGCAAGAACCTGTGTCGGGCGCGCGGCCGGCGGTGGCGTTGCAGCCGGCGCAGGGCTGGCAAGGCTGGCAATTTGAACCGGCTCTGCTGCGATGCTCTGCTGGGCTTGCTCGACAGCGCTTTCAATTTCGGTGCGCATTGCAATCAACAGCTCTGCCGGCGGCGCGCTAATCGGGCGTTGTGGCGGGCGCTGGCTTTTGGCAACAGCCCTGATAAGCCGAAGCGTTTTGCCCGCAACCCCGGGAATATGTTTGGCCGGGTTGCCCGCAACAACCAGTGTTGCCGGATCCGTAGCTCTGGGTGGCGCACCGCTATAACGCGGCCGGGCGGGTTTGCGTATCCGGGCATGGCTGGGCGCGCGGCGAAAACCGAGATTCATCAGTTCGGTCACTTTTGCATTGCGCGTTGTGGTCGAGCGGCCGCCAAATACGGTTACAATAATATGCTCGTTTCCGCGATGCGCCGAGGCCACAAGATTAAAGCCCGCAGCCCGCGTATAGCCTGTTTTAATGCCGTCCGCCCCGCGGAAAGAATTTAGAAATCTGCGGTTTGTGTGCAATACGGTTTTTGTGCCGGCCCGTGCCTTGAGGCGTGAAAACAGATTGTAATATTCTGGGTGGTCATAAAACAGATGCCGGCCCAGTTTTGTCATATCGCGCGCGGTCGATTGGTGACCTGATTGCGTCAGCCCGTGCATGTTTTTGAATGTTGTGCGCGTCATGCCCATTGCTTTGGCCATGCGGTTCATCCGGCGCGCAAAGGCGGCTTCGGAACCCGATATCGCCTCGCCAATCGCGGTGGATGCGTCATTGGCCGATTTGATCGCTGCGGCACGGATCAGGTAACGCAACTTAATGCGCTGACCTACACGCATCCCCAGTTTCGAGGGGGGTTCAGCGGCGGCCTTCTTTGAAATCGTTACCATTGTATCAAGCGAGATTTCACCGTTTTTGATGGCCTCGAACGCGATATAAAGTGTCATCATTTTGGTCAGGGACGCGGGGTGCAAACGGGTGTCGGCATTGCGTGCGTGCAATACCTTGCCGTTGCGCGCGTCAATAACAAACGCCGCATAGGGCGCGGCCATCGTTTTGATCGGCGCAAACGCCAACAGACAGAATATCACTGCCAAGAATAATCCATTACGGATGAACTGCACCAGACGTGTTTTCACGTCGATCACCTATTATCTGCCTCGTGCTGCCGATTTTTCGGTCAGCTTCTTATTATTACATTAACCCTAACACAGGTTTGAATTTCAGAAAACACCCTAATTTCCATAGGCTTGCAGTTTTTTTCAAGCTAAAATCCTAGATGTGGTATGCGAAACACTCTCGGCCGCTAAATGTTTCTTTGTGGCAAGAATAAGGCAAACCGATCATCGGGAAAATGCCAAACCCTGTAGTTTCAGCCATTCGTGTTTTGCCTCTTTAACCCGCCCTCCGATGCACCTATATGTGGCGTCCAAGCAGACTATGGATATGCCTTTGATTTTGCACTCTACATACCCGTTAAAAATGATGGCCGATGACGGTGATCAGGATGATAACGATACCGGTCTGGCGCTTAAAACCCGCCCTAAAACAGCGCGCCCGTCGCTTTATAAGGTTTTGCTGATAAATGATGATTACACGCCGATGGAATTTGTCACCCATATTCTGGAGCGTATTTTTGGGCTAAGCGCGGCGCAATCTGTTGAAATAATGTTAACGGTGCATAAAAAGGGTCTGGCTGTTGTCGGGATATTCTCGCGCGAAGTGGCCGAAACACGGGTGATGCAGGTGATGGATCTGGCCAGGAAAAACCAGCACCCGCTGCAATGCACCATGGAAAAGGAATAGGCCGGTTTTGGCCTTTATATTACCCCGATGAAAGCATCCCGTTTTTCTATTGCGGCCGAAAATGGCCTGTTCGTTTTACCCGAGCACGGCAAAATTGTGATTTATGGCGCAGGTGCCGATGATGATCTAAGCGCATTTCCAAAGGATCGTTGTGAAATCATTCAGGGCTTTAAGCCCGATCACGACGCATTGATTGCACGCGGTTTTCAGGTGGTGGTGCAGGCAACCGGACCTTACAGCGTGGCCGTGGTCAAGCTGGCCCGCTCCAAGACGCAAAGCAAAATGATGCTGGCCGAGGCGGTGGCCAAAACCCCTGACGGGCTGATTATTATTGATGGCATGAAAACCGATGGCATCGAGGGATTTTACCGCGAATGCCGCAAGCGGGTGGACGCCACGGTGCCGCTTTCCAAGGCGCATGGCAAATTGTTTTCTTTCCCCGCCAAGGCCGCTTTTGACGATTGGGCCAGTGCGGGGCCGATCCTGTTGGCTGACGGGTTTCAAACGGTGCCCGGTGTATTTTCCGCCGAAAAATTTGATCGCGGATCGCAAGCCCTGATTGCCGCCTTGCCCGCAAAATTACCCAAACGTCTGGCCGATCTGGGCGCGGGCTGGGGTTATCTTTCGCGCCATATTCTTAGCCGTGAAAAAATACGCGAATTGCATCTGATCGAGGCCGATCACGCCGCGCTTGAGTCCGCGCGCAAAAACGTGACCGATCCACGCGCGCAGTTTCATTGGGCCGATGCCACCCGGTTTAAACCCGCCATTCCGTTTGACGGCATCATCACCAATCCGCCATTTCATACCAGCCGCAGATCAGACCCTGACATCGGCCGTGCCTTTATTACGGCGGCCGCGCAAATGCTGACGCCTTCGGGCCATATCTGGCTTGTGGCCAACCGCCATCTGCCTTACGAGCGCACGCTGTCGGCCAGTTTTCGCAATGTCGAGGAAATCGCCGGTGACAATGCGTTTAAAATCCTTCACGCAACACGCCCGTTGCGCGACCCTCGCACAGCGGGCTAAATTCACCTAAGTTATCCCGAGAATCAGGAGCAACCAGATGTCTTATTCGATTGCAGGAAAAACCGTAATTATCACCGGCGCGGCCTATGGCATCGGTCATGCGATCGGGCGCCAGTTTACGCAGGCCGGTGCGAATGTGATGTTCGCCGATATAGACGAAGAGCAGCTGGAAAAAGAGCTGGCCAAGGATGCTGAAAAAGAAGAAAATATCAGGTATTTCGCCGGTGATCTGCGCGAAAAATTGACCATCGCTAATTTGCTTTCGGCCACGATTGATGCGTTTGACAGGGTGGATATTCTGGTAAATGCCTCGCGCCAGATCATGGTGTCGGATCCGTTAAATGCCGATGACGACGGGGTCGAAACCTTGCTGCAACAAAACCTGATCACCAGCCTTCGCATGTCCCAAGCCGTTGCCAAGCGCATGATTTCCCAAGCTAAACAGGACGAAGACATCGGCAAACCGGCCGGCGCAATCGTTAACCTTTCCTCGATCGCGGCCCAGCGCGCGCACCCGAAATTGCTGGCTTATTCGGTTTCCACAGCCGCGCTAAACCAAATGACACAATCCTTGGCCGTTGCGCTGGCACCGGAACGCATCAGGGTCAACGCGGTGGCCTTTGGGTCGGTGATGAGCGCCAGTTTGAAAGACATGTTAAAAGGCAACGAAGAATGCCGTGCCGATGTCATCAGCCACACGCCGCTGGGACGGATTGCGCGCGCTTCAGAGGTGGCCGAGGCGGTCCAGTTTTTAGCATCGGACGGCGCGGGTTTTATGACAGGGCAGATTATGACGGTGGATGGCGGGCGCACCTTGCTTGATCCGGTTTCAGCACCTGCACATTAGGGATGGGCAAAAAATGAGCATTGATTTCACCCCGGAGAAAGCCAAGGCATCGGATTGGTTTGGCCAGTTGCGCGACCAGATTTGTGCGGCGTTCGAGGCGCTGGAGGATACGCAAACCAGCGGCCCTTTTGCCGATCAGGCGGCGGGCCGGTTTGAATTAACGCCAACGACGCGCGCCAGCGACGATGGTTCAGACGCCGGTGGCGGTTTGATGTCTGTGATGCGCGGCGGGCGTGTGTTTGAAAAGGTCGGGGTAAATATTTCAACGGTTTACGGCAGTTTGAACCCGCGTGCGGTTAGCGCCATGGCCGCGCAAAAAGGTCTGCCCGGAATGCAGGATGACCCACGATTTTGGGCCTCGGGGATTTCGCTGGTGGCGCATATGCAAAACCCGCATGCGCCTGCCGTTCACATGAATACCCGCATGTTCTGGACCCCGCATGGCTGGTGGTTTGGCGGCGGATCCGATCTGAATCCTTGTATTGAATATGCCCAAGATACAGCCGCATTTCACGCCGTGCAAAAGCAACATTGCGACAAGCATGATCCGGCATATTATCCAAAGTTTAAAAAATGGGCCGATGAATATTTCTATGTTCCGCACCGAAATCGCGCGCGTGGTGTTGGCGGGATTTTTCTGGATGATCATAACACGGGCGATTGGGATGCCGATTTTAGTTTTATTCAGGACGTTGGTCGCGCATTCTTGACGGCATTTTTGCCCGTGACCGAAAAGCGTCGTAACACGCCGTGGGATGCGGGCGATAAAGACGCTCAGCTGGTGCATCGCGGTCTTTATGCCGAATATAATCTGGTTTACGATAGGGGCACAAAATTTGGTTTGGAAACCGGCCATAATGTGGATGCGGTGTTGATGAGCCTGCCGCCAATGGCAAAGTGGGTTTGATAGGAAAGATGGTG
>CAYSBD010000108.1:0-7161 GCA_964429175.1 uncultured Marinosulfonomonas sp. | reverse complement strand
TGTCCCATAATGCTTCCTTCCATACTTGGGAATATAATACACCGTCAAAGTCCGGGACTAAACAACTATATCCCCCCAATCCAACATTTGCTACCGGCGCCGCGCCGAAAATAAAGTGCCCCTTATTGGCAATAGCTTTGCTGGTTGCTCCAGGCGATCATATCATAACGTTTACGTTTGCTGTGAAACGGCCCCCAATCGGCCGCGACCCCACGCCAGTTTTCGGCGATAACTCCGTCACGCACCACTGTATCGGCCATGATTCTGATCGCACAAGACAGATTGTCAGACCCGTTTTTCAGCGCCGATCCCGACGTCACCTTGCAGCCATAGCCTCGGGCCGTTGCCGGCGTAATCTGCACCAGCCCAAACCAACGCCCGCCACCGCCCACAGCCGACGGATTCCAAGTGCTTTCATGCTTGGCCAATGTCGACAGCAACCCAACCCAAAACGCCGCGCGTTCTTTGGGGCCATTCTCGGCATAAGCCGGACACCACGTCCGGTAATCACGCGGCACCATAGAAATCAGCGGAGCACCGTGGCCGTTCAAAATCGTATCCATACTAACACGCGTCCACTGCGCCGCTTCGGGCCGGTGGTCCCAGCGCATTACCGGATTTTCAACAGAAACAGAGCCATCCACAGAACTGCTGTTCATCGCCAATATCCTGTTTTTCTTGCCGCAACCGCTTGGCAACATCAGCAAGGCGACCAACATGGGTAAAATTAAACGCATTTTCATCTCCAAAAAATATTTTCCCTGCCTTTACACCACAGATGCGCGCCGCACAATCGCCCCTTAAATAACCGTGGCCCTTGCCCCGCTTGCCCCCCTGTTTTAAAAGACCGTGAACAACCAACATCCGAACAGGAACTGCTATGCTCGATCTGAAATATGAATCCCCTCAAATCAAAACCATTGCCGGTGCCAAACATGACTGGGAGCTGGTGATCGGGCTTGAGGTGCACGCGCAGGTTTCGTCAGGCGCCAAGCTGTTTTCCGGTGCATCCACAAAATTCGGGGCCGAGCCAAATTCCAACGTGTCATTTATTGACGCCGCCATGCCCGGAATGCTGCCGGTCATCAACGAATATTGCGTCGAGCAGGCCGTGCGAACAGGGCTGGGTCTAAAGGCTGAAATCAACCTTTATTCGGCCTTTGATCGCAAGAATTATTTCTACCCTGATTTGCCCCAAGGCTATCAGATTTCACAGCTTTACCACCCGATTGTCGGCGAAGGCGAAGTGCTGGTTGAAATGTCCGAAGGCATCGCCCGTCTGGTGCGCATCGAGCGTATTCATCTGGAACAGGACGCCGGAAAATCCATCCACGATATGGATCCGAATATGTCGTTTGTCGATCTGAATCGCACCGGTGTTGCCTTGATGGAAATCGTGTCGCGCCCCGACATTCGCGGACCAGAAGAAGCGGCGGCTTATGTTGCTAAAATCCGCCAGATTTTGCGCTATCTGGGCACTTGTGACGGCAACATGCAAAACGGAAATTTGCGCGCCGATGTCAATGTTTCGGTTTGCCGTGCCGGCGCTTACGAGCGTTACCGCGAAACCGGCGATTTTGATCATCTGGGCACGCGTTGCGAAATCAAGAACATGAACTCGATGCGTTTCATACAGGCCGCGATTGATTTTGAGGCCAAGCGCCAGATTGCGATTTTAGAAGATGGCGGCGAAATCCATCAGGAAACCCGGCTTTATGATCCGGATAAAAACGAAACCCGCTCAATGCGGAGCAAAGAAGAAGCGCATGATTACAGGTACTTCCCCTGCCCCGATCTGCTGCCGCTGACAATTGAACAGGACTGGGTTGATAATATTGCCGCGACATTGCCCGAACTGCCCGACGCCAAAAAACGGCGCTTTATGGGTGATTTCGGCCTGTCGGATTATGACGCCTCGGTGCTGACGGCCGATGTTTCCAGTGCAGCCTATTTCGAGGAAGTCGCGCAAAACGGCAACGGAAAACTGGCCGCCAACTGGGTGATAAACGAGCTGTTCGGCCGCTTGAAAAAAGACGATAAAACCATCAAAAACAGCCCGGTAACGGCGGCGCAATTATCCGGCATTATCGCGCTGATCTCAGGGGCTGAAATCAGCGGCAAAATCGCCAAGGATCTGTTTGAAATCGTCTATACCGAAGGCGGCGACCCTGCCGAAATCGTTGAAAAACGCGGCATGAAACAGGTCACGGATACCGGCGCGATTGAAACGGCTGTGGACGCGATTATGGCCGCCAATCCGGCGCAAGTGGAAAAGGCCAAGGCCAACCCGAAACTGGCAGGCTGGTTTGTCGGCCAAGTGATGAAAGCCACCGGCGGCAAGGCCAATCCAAAAGCGGTAAACCAGATTGTGGCGGCCAAATTAAAGGGCTGATATTTCGGGCTGAGAACCGCTTAAACCTGCACAGCCTGATCCGTTTTTTGCGCCTTTCGCAATTCATCCGCCAGCAATTTACATTCGGCGTCTCGTAGTGACGACAGCCGCCAAACCAGCCCGATCTGGCGGCTGCAATCATCGGACAACGGTATCAATCTGATCCCCGTGCGGACCTCTGCGCATCCGCTCACCCCTGCGTCAATCGCAATTTGGGGCACCAAAGTCACGCCCAAACCCGTTGCCACCATTTGCACCAATGTGTGCAAACTCGTGGCCTCGAACCCCATCGTTTTCTGCCCCTGACCAAAGCCGCAAACGCTCAGCGCATGGCCGCGCAAACAATGGCCTTCCTCCAGTAACAAAAGCGGCTGACTGGCAATATCGGCTTGATCCACATATTTTCGGTTGGCCAAAACATGGTCGTCCAAACAGGCAAACCGGAACTGATCCTCAAATAATATTTCAAAGGCCAAACCATCAATATCAAACGGCAGTGCAATCAAGGCCGCATCAATTTCACCGCTGCGCAAACGTGCCAATAATTGATCGGTTTTTTCCTCGCGCAAAAACAGGCGCAGATCGGGGTATTTTTCATGCAATTGCGGCACCGCGCGCGGCAGCAAAAACGGCCCGATCGTCGGAATAACCCCCAACCTGAAATCCCCGCTTAAAGGCTGGTCATTGCTGCGGGCCAGATCCATAATCTGCTCGGCATCGCACAACAGTTTGCCTGCATTTTTGGCAATCCTGATCCCCAGCGGCGTCATTAAAACCGTGCGTTTGGTGCGCTCGGCCAATGGCACGCCCAGCACGGTTTCCAGATCACGAATGCCCGCGCTCAGGGTTGAGGGCGTGACATTGCATAAATCCGCGGCCCGCCCGAAATGCAATGTTTCAGCCAAGGCGGTCAGGTATTCCAGCTGCTTCAAGCTTGGTAAAAGTTTCACCCAATCCTCCGGCATAACAATTCGCTTTTTGCGAATAGTTTATGCAGTTTATACCGCTTTAAAATTGTCACAGCAAACCCTATCTATATTTTCAGCCCACCAAATAAACCATAACCCGAAAGGAAATAAAATGTCTGACACAAACGAAGCCTTTGCCGTAACCGCATTGCCGCAGCTGAATAAACCGGCACCCGATTTCACCGCTCCGACCACGCATGGCGAGAAAAGTTTGAGCGATTACAAGGGTAAATGGCTGGTTCTGTTTTCGCACCCGGCCGATTTCACCCCGGTTTGCACCACCGAATTTATCGCCTTTGCCAAATTGCAGGATAAATTCAGCGCCCTGAACACCGAACTTCTGGGCCTGTCCATCGATAGCCATTTTGCCCATATCGCATGGGAGCGCAACATCAAGGAAAAATTCGGCGTTGATATCAATTTCCCGATTATCGCCGATCTGTCGATGAATGTGGCCCACGCCTACGGCATGATTCAGCCCGGTGCCAGCGACACATCTGCGGTGCGTTCGACCTTTATTATCGACCCCGAAGGCATCTTGCGCGCGATGGTTTATTACCCGATGACCAACGGGCGCAGCATCGCCGAATTTGTGCGCTTGATCGAGGCAATGCAGGTTTCGGATGCAAATCGCGTGGCCACCCCCGAAGGCTGGCAGCCCGGCGATAAAGTGATCGTGCCACCACCGGCCACATCCCAAGCCGCCCAAAGCCGCAAGGGCGAAGGCTATGATTATGTCGATTGGTATTACAGCGAAAAAGAGCTGTAGAAACACGGCAGGGCGCAGGGTTATTGCTCTGCGCCCCAAACCGGATTCGGGGGTGTTTCAGCGGCAAAAAACGCCCGCAAATTAGCCACGGCCATCATCCCCATATTGCTGCGCACCTCTTGTGCATTGGTGCCCAGATGCGGCAACAGCACCACATTTTCCAACGCCCGCAAAGCACCCGGCACCTGCGGCTCATGCGCGTAAACATCCAGCCCCGCACCGGCAATTTTCCCATCGGTTAGCCCCGAAATCAGGGCCGTTTCATCAATCACATCACCGCGCGAAATATTTACCAGATGGGCGTGTCTTTGCATCAATCCCAGCGCATCGGCATTGATCAAATGATGCGTTTGCGCACCACCGGGCACCGCAATCACCACAATATCGGCAAGCCCCAATACCGCATCCAAGGTTGCCAGTTGACGGGCCGGCACGCCAAAATCCATAACCTTCGAGCGGTTATGAAACACCACATCCATGCCAAATCCGTAATGACAGCGCCGCGCAATCGCCTTGCCGATCCGCCCCATTCCAATAATGCCAACGGTCTTGCCACCGATATGCATCCCCAGCATCTGCACCGGATTCCAGCCATCCCAATCGCCGCCCCGCACCAGCCGCTCGCCTTCGCCCGCCCGACGTGCCGACATCAAAATCAGCGTCATAGCGATATCGGCAGTCGCGTCGGTCACAGCGCCGGGCGTGTTGGTCACCGCAATGTTTTTGGCCTTTGCGGCCTCGACATCAATGTGGTTATAGCCGACCCCGAAATTGGCCAATATTTTGCAGCGGGGCTTTGTGGCTTGGCCAATCGCCTTGGCCGAAAAATCATCGCCTAACGTGGGCAGAACTGCATCATAATCCTGCAACGCATTTGTGGCTTCTGCCCCCGTCATCGGCCGATCGACCAAGCGCAAAGTCAGGTCATACCCTTGCGTCAAAACGGCCATCACATCATCGGGCAAACGGCGCGAAACCAAAAGCGTTTTCATCAATACATCCCTGCGCCCAGCGGCACATCACGATCCGGCACCAGCAACACAACCGCACCGTTTTCATCCGTAACGCCCAGCACCAAAACCTCGGACATAAATTTGCCAATCTGGCGCGGCGGAAAATTAACCACAGCCATGACGCGCTTGCCGATCAAAGATTCAGGCGTGTAATGATCCGCAATCTGCGCCGCGCTTTTCTTGTCGCCCAGATCATCGCCAAAATCCAGCCACAGCTTGATCGAAGGCTTGCGCGCCTCTGGATAGCTTTGCGCCCCGATAACCTTGCCAACCCGAATATCCACGGCCAGAAATTGATCAAAGCTTAAATCTTGACTCATTTTGCAAGTTCGCGCGATCTGTCCGCCGCCGCCTTTACCGCCCGTTTCAACAGCGGGCCAAACCCTGTTTCGCCATCCATCAACACCTCTAGCGCGGCCGCCGTAGTGCCCATCGGGCTGGTCACATTCACCCGTAATTGCCCCGGATCCTGACCCGATATTTCCGCCAAATGCCCGGCCCCGCCAACTGTGGCCTTGGCCAGCTTCATCGCCATTTTTTCAGGCAATCCCTGCGCCACACCGGCCGCTGCCAGCGCTTCGACAAGATGAAAAACATAGGCCGGACCCGATCCCGAAACGGCCGTAACCGCATCCATCTGCGCCTCGTGATCCAACCGCACGGTCTGGCCAACGGCTTGCAGCAACGCCTCGGCCAAATCCATCTGCGCCGCGCTGGTTTTGGCATTGCCAATCAAGGCCGTAATGCCGCGCGACACAGCCGCCGGCGTGTTTGGCATGGCGCGCACAATCGGGCTGTTTCCGCCCAAAACCGCCTCGAATGCCGCAATCGGCGTGCCTGCTGCCACGCTGACAAACAAGGTCTGGCCCCCGCCCATGGATTGCAAAGCAGGCAAAGCGGCGCCCATCATTTGCGGTTTAACGGCAATCAACGCAATCGCGGGCATCGCGGGCAAAGCAACATTCAAATGCAACCCATCCGCCACCAACCCCGACACCCAGTCTGACGGATTCGGATCAATCACCCAAACCGCCCCGGGCGCCAAACCTTGCGCCAACCAGCCCTGCAACATGGCCGAGCCCATTTTGCCGCAGCCCAGCATCACCAGACCACGTTTTTTAACCTCGTTCATATCCATGGATTTTCCTAAAATCAGGCGTGCCCGCAAAATCAGGCGTGCCCGTAGGCCTCGGCAATTGCAACCTGCATGGCCTGCTCCACCGGCTGATCACCCCAAACCACCAATTGAAAGGCCGGATAATAGCGCTCGGCCGATTTTATCGCGACCTCGATTAACGTAGAAATCTGCTCGGGGCTTGCTATTTGCCCGCCCGCCAACACCAAACCGTAGCGATAAACCATCAAACGCTGCTCGCGCCAATAGGTGAATGCCCCCGCCCAACAACGATCATTCACCGCATTCAAGGCCTCATAAAGCTGCGGCAGCTTCTCGTCTGGCGGCTCCATTTCAAAGGTGCAAATCAGGCGCAAGGTTTCGTCCTGCGCCGACCAGGCAAGCGTGATCGAGTAAGACCGCCACTGGGCTTCAACGGCCATGGCAATCTGGTCATCTGCCACGCGCTCAAACTCCCAGGCATGATGCTGGGCCAATGTTTCGACGATATCAATCGGATGCGCGTCTTCTGCATCCATAAACTGTTCTGATAATGACATGCCAAACCCCTAACTGCTTATGACCCGGATACGAATGGCAGCGCAATTCCTAGGTCTCGATACTATAACGAGTGGATGTTACCGCCCGTCCTCACTATATATGGTGGTCTATGACGGCGAACCTGTAAAGAAGTTTCTTTGGGTTATCCCCAGCTTATTTCATCGTTCATTAACCTTCCCCATTATTGTTCCCTAAATATCCGCGCCGCAGGCAACCCGAGCGCCCCCTTGTGGGGCCGAGATAAAAAAGCGGCCCGCAGGGTCTCTATTAAACTGCAATATTAAACTGCAATATACTCCCACGACTGAATTGACCTGAATTTTATTTGCCAATACGAGTCAAAA
>CAYSBD010000107.1:2642-7199 GCA_964429175.1 uncultured Marinosulfonomonas sp. | reverse complement strand
AATCTCCTCCAGATCACGATAGGAAACGGCGTAGCGGACATAGAAAAACACCGCGTATAAAATCACGTTTTTCGGATAGTGGCTGCCTTTGGAATTAATGCATCATTTTGATGTGTCCTACCGATAGATTTTTAAAACGACTTATGGCAAGATTGGACAAGGACAGGAATAGGATAAAACTTTGCGACAGAACCGGACAAGACCAAACCATATGATTACACATATTTTCCCATGGCCCAAATGTGCGCAGTTTGTTAAAGCATAGGGAAATTGATCAACCAATAGGCGCGTCTTATGAATGAACCAAATCTGCACTGGCTGAAAATATCGGCCTTATTCGAAGGCAGCTCGTTGCTTGCCCTGCTTTTTATCGGTCTGCCGTTTAAATATTTGATCGGGATGCCGATACTGGTGAAAATTATCGGGCCTATACATGGTGCGCTGTTTATGATCTTTATCTTTGCGCTGCTGGTGTATTTTTTCAAAAACCTGATAAATGCCAAGCTTGTTGTGATCGGCGTGATTGCCTCGTTTATTCCGTTTGGCACGTTTATTTACAAGGTAAAACTGTTGCGCTAAGCTGTGGAAAAACAACACAAAACTATAATTTCTGCCGAGGGGCTTGGCGAAGATGATCAACAGAGTAAAACGTGAATGGGGGCGGTTTCGGCTGCGGGTGATCTGGTCATGGTCCGGTTGGCTGGAATGTTGGCGCAATGAAAAATCGCTGCATCAATGGGTCTGGGCCAACGTGGTTTCCGCCGGCTTTGCGTTTGGTTTACCGCTGGAACCTGTCGAGCGCGCCCTGATTCTGGCGCTTGGCCTGCTGGTATTGGCGGCCGAGCTGATGAACACCGCGGTTGAGCGCGCCGTGGATTATATCTCGACGGATCAGCACGATATGGCGCGTAAAGCCAAAGATCTTGCCAGCGCGGCCGTAGCTATGAGCGCAATTGCCGCCGGGGCTGCGTGGCTTATACTGCTGCTGGGGTAGGGTAATCGGGCCTGAAACGGCCGTCTGATCAATGCCGGCAGCCCGATGATGACGGGTTTAGTGGCGCAGGTTCTCGCGGGTGCCTTCTTCGACTTTTGTGTGCCAAAGCGGCACGCCCGAACGAAAAGCGGCGCGCCCAATCATGTGGGCTGCCACCGGTGCGGTGATGACCAAAAAGACAATCGCCGCCGCCGCGCGTGCCATTGTGCTGGTGTCGGCAAAGAAAAACGCCACCGCCACCAAAATCATACCCGAGCCGAGCGTGCCGGCCTTGGTCGAGGCGTGCATCCGGATTAAAACATCAGGCAGGCGTAAAATACCCAGACCCGCGACAAAACAAAAGAAACCGCCGCCCAAAACCAGAGCCGATATTATGATTTCGATAATAATCATTCCGGTATTTCCTTGTTGTCAGATCGCTCTTTGGGTGCGTCATTCTCGTCTGGATCATGGCTCTCGCGAAAGCTTCTGCGCTCGATAAAACGCGCCAGTGCAACCGTTGCCAAAAAACCCACCAAAGCCAGCACAATCGCCACATCCAGAAAAGCAGAATTGTTGGATCTGATGGCATAAAGGCCGCAAAAAGACACGATCAGCACCGTCATCATATCCAGCGCCACAACCCGGTCCGCCAGGGTTTGCCCCTTTGCCAGCCGGATAAACGCGGCTAACACGCCTAACATAACCAAGACAAAAGAGATGCTGACAGAAGTTTGTAAAATATCCATAACGCTACTCCATGGCCTCGATCACCCAGCGTTCCATGCCGTTTTTGATATGGGCGCGGATCGCATCGGGATCATCGGCAAACAAAGCGTGGATATACAAAGTTTTGCAATCTTCGGTTACATCCAGGCTAAGGGTTCCGGGGGTTAATGTTATCATATTCGTTAAGGACAAAATCTGCATTTCGCCCGTGACATCCAGCGGCATGGAAATAATGCCCGTCTTGGCGGTTTGTGACGGGGACAATACATACCACATCACTTGAACCGAGCTGAGAACCAATTCGCGGATGAACATAAAGACCATTTTGCTCCATAACCAGCCACGTCTGAAATAGTCTTCGCTACCGGGGAAAAGCGGTTTGCTGAGATAAAGCGCCCCAAGGCCCAGAATAAAGCCAATCGTCAGGCCCGGCAGGGTGATGTTTGCTGTCAGGGCGGCCCAGACAAAGGCCAGGGCAAGATTTAGCGCAAAAACATTCATGGTCTGCTCCCTTGCAAGGGTTGGTGCATGGCGTCCGGTCCCAGAACCGTTGTGACATACAGCGCAGGGTCAAGCAACTGGATCGCGGCGCGTTGGGAAAATGACACAAACGGTTCCGGATATAGCCCGATGATACAGGTCAAAATCGTCAATGTAATAATTGGCAGCATAAGTGCACGACGCTCTCCTTTGCCCAAATTGGACAGTCTCGGTTTCCAGCCTTTGGGGTGGGGCTTCCAAAATGCAGCCCCCCAGATTTTTGTCATCGAATAAAGCGTCAGCAAGCCAACGGCCAACGAAACTCCGGCGATGAGATAGGCACCGATATCCATAGCCCCCAAGACCAGCATATATTTTGCCCAGAACCCCGAGAACGGCGGAAAACCTGCCAGCGAGAAGCCGGATATCAGAAACGTAATGCTTAAAAGCGGGGCGTATCTGTAAAGCCCGCCGATAGCGGGTAGCTCTGTTGATCCTGTTACGCGCTGTACGACACCAGCTATAAGAAACAGGTTCGTTTTCACAATAATATTATGCACTATCATAATTATCGCGCCCATGAGCGCCATCGGCGTGAACAATGCCAACCCCATAATCATATAACCAATCTGGCTGACAATGTGAAAGCTAAGCAGGCGGCGCATATTGTTCATTGCGGCAGCACCCAGCACACCCGTGACCATGGTAATACCCGCGACCCACAGCAATATCGTGTGCGTATAGGCAATATCTGTGGTGAAAATCAAGGTGAACATGCGGATCAGGGCATAAACGCCGACCTTGGTCATCAGCCCGGCAAAAATGGCCGATACCGCCACCGACGGGGTATGATACGAGGCCGGAAGCCAGAAAAAGAGCGGGAAAAGAGCAGCCTTCACCCCGAAGGCCACCATGAACATCATCGCCACCACAACCAGAAGGCCAGGGTTTTCCACGTCTTGCACCGCCAGATGCAGCTCGGCCATGTTCAGGGTGCCGGTCATGCCGTAAATCAGGCCAATGCCGGTCAGAAACAGAATTGTCGAGATCAGATTCAGCAGCACATATTTGATTCCGGCATCAATTTGTTGGGGCCGCCCGCCAAGGATCAACAGCCCGAATGACGAAATCAGCATGACCTCGAACCAGACATAGAGGTTAAACAAATCACCCGTCAAAAAGGCACCGCAAACCCCGGCCAGCAGCATCTGGTAAATCGCGTGATAGCCAAGCCCCTCCATGCGCCCGCGAATATCGGCCAGCCCGTAAATCGCCACGACCAAGGCGGTGATGCCTGTAATCAGAACCATCACAGCGCTCAGCAAATCGGCCACTAAAGTAATGCCGAAGGGTGGTCCCCACGAACCCATTTGACCGGCGATTATGCCATGGCTCAGAACTTGGTGCATCAGGGCTGCGGCGGCAATCAAAAGCGCCGCAGAACCAGCCACCGAAATCCAGCGCCCCGCCGCACTGTTGCGAAATAAAAACGCGAAAATCGAGGTGATGATCGGGATGACAATGGGAAGAACCAGATACCAGCTCATTTATTTGTCTCCGCGGGTTTGTCCAAAGGTTCCGCCAGCCGCATCCTGTCGCTCATCAGCGTGCCCAGCGATTGATAACCGCGATAAACCAGCGTCAGCGCAAAGGCGAACAGGCCAAAGCCAATCACAATCGCCGTCAGCACCAGCGCTTGGGGCAGGGCGTTGGCCACCAGACCCAAGGGCGCATCGGCACCTTCGGGGATCAGCGGGGGTGCCCCGGCCGTTAGTCGACCCGAAACGAAAATCGTCAGGTTGGCCGCGTTCGAGATCAGGATCATGCCAAATAAAAACCGCAGCACATTGCGCGCCAGCATCAAATAGGTTCCGGCGGCAAATAGCACGCCCACCAAAATTGCAACAAGTAATTCCATTGCTTATACTTCCTCTTCCAGCGCCAGAACGATGGTCAGGATCGAACCAAACACAACCAGATAAACGCCAATATCAAAGATCAGGATCGAGCTGAGCGGCAAGCCCTTGTCATCTTCGGTGGCCCCGATAAACAGCCATTGACCAGTAAACAGCGCATCGCCGAACAGCCCGGCAAGCAACCCCGCCGCCAGCGCGATTCCCAGACCGATCATGGCGATGGATTGCGGATCAGCGCGCAAGGCCTCGCGGGTGGATTGTGGGCCGTGCGCGATCACATAAAGCACAAAGCCCGTGGCCCCGATCAACCCGCCGATAAAACCGCCGCCGGGCAGGTTATGCCCCCTTAACAACATATAAACCGAAAACACCAGCAACAGCGCCACCAGCAGCCGCGTGGCGGCATTCAGGATAATCGAGTTCGTCATTTCGTGATCTCCCCGGTTTCTGGCCCGGTTT
>CAYSBD010000107.1:0-2542 GCA_964429175.1 uncultured Marinosulfonomonas sp. | reverse complement strand
ACATCCGCATTTTCCTTTTCGGTACGGGCATATAACGTGCCGCGCAGCAAGGCATAAGCCGACAGCGCCGCCACCACGACCACCGCGATTTCACCAAAGGTATCCAGCGCGCGGAAATCCACCAAAATGACATTCACAATGTTGCGCCCGTAAGCCTCGGGCCAGCTTGTGATTTCGAAATAATCGGTCAGGCGCCGGTCCAGATCATCTTGCAGCACGGCCAACACCACCACCGACACCGAAATCCCGACCACCGCGGAAAGCACCATATGCCAAGGCCTGCGATCGGTTTGACCCGGCAGGTTAAGCTTCGGCATTTTCAACATTGCCACAGCCACCAAAACCACCACCAGCATTTCCACCAGCAACTGGGTGATGGCCACGTCCGGCGCGCCAAACATGATATAAATCAGTGCAACCCCGACGCCGACCACACCAAGTGCGGCAATTGCGGTCATCCGTCCGCTGGTGGTTGCGGCCATCAGGGCGCCGGCGGTGACAAACAGCACAACCATCCAGTGCCTGAACTGCACGTCTGCCAGATCACTGCGCCAGTCAATTCGGAAATCAAGCGCATCCTGCGCCCAGATCGTGCCAATGATCGCCACCGCAAGCGTTACAAATACGGTCGCGATATAACGTTGCAAAAGGCCCGATTGCAAGATGTTGGTCTGCCATGCAGCCAGCGCCTTTAGCCCGTCCAGCAACCGGTCCCAGCCGGGATCGAACTTGATCGGGTTGGCCGCAAACAGACGCGCCAAAGCCGCGCGCAAAGGTTGGTGGGCCGCATAAATCAAGGCCCCGACGGCGAATGTGACCAACGACAAATAAAACGCCGCATTCACGCCTTTCCACAGGAAAATATCGACTACCAGATCAGGGTTTCCGGTGATTGCCCAAGTGCCGGGCGCAATTAACCAAGCCTCGATTGTGTTGGGAAACAGGCCGAAAAACAAACCAAGACCGCCCAAAGCCAGAGGCCCCGCCAGCATCATGGACGGCCCTTCGCGGGCGGGTTTGGGGGTGTCGCCCAGCGGGCCGAAAAACGGGCGCAATGCCACCACGCCGGCCACTGCAAACATCAAGGCCGCCGCCACAAAGCTGGTGCCGGTAACCCATAACATGCCGACCTCGAGATCAAGCGCTGCCTTATACAAAAACTCCTTGCCGATAAAGCCGATCAACGGGGCAATGCCCGCCATCGACAATGCGGCCAAACCTGCGGCAATCGCGGTTAACGGCATGCGGCTTGACAGCCCGCGCAGCACGCCGGTCTCGCGGGTGCCTGTGCGGTGATCGACGATGCCGATCATCAAAAACAGCGCCGCCTTGTAAAACGAATGCACCACCAAAAACAGCATCATGCCGGTAATCGCGGCGGGCGTTCCAACCCCGATATACATGGTCAGCGTGCCCAAAGCCATCAACGTGGTATAGGCCAGAACCTGTTTTATGTCGCTTTGGCGCAGGGCCAGAACCGAGGCAAAAACGGCGGTAAAGCCGCCAAAAATCACCAGCGTCCAGAACCAGAAATCGGTGCCTCCCAGCGCCGGATTCATTCGTGCCATCAAAAACACACCGGCTTTTACCATGGTTGCGGAATGCAGATAGGCCGAAACCGGCGTCGGCGCGGCCATGGCGTTTGGCAGCCAGAAATGAAACGGAAACTGCGCCGATTTGGTAAAAGCGCCGGCCAGAAACAAGATCGCAATCGGCAAATAAAGCGGATCAGCGCGGATGGTATCGCCCATGGTCAGGATCACGCTTAGCTCAAAGGTGCCGGCCACATGGCCCAGCATAATGATGCCCGCCAGCATCGCCAGCGCACCCGCGCCCGTGACCAAAAGCGCCTGCAGGGCCGCGCGCCGCGAACTCTCGTAATCCGATTTGAAACCGATCAGCAGATACGAGGAAATCGTCGTGATTTCCCAAAAAACAAACAGCGAGATCAGGTTATCTGACACCACCAGACCCAGCATTCCGGCCATGAACACCAGTAAAAACAGCACAAAACGCGGATATTGGGGGTGATTTCCCAGATAGCTGGCGGAATACAGGGTTACCGCCGCGCCGATTCCGGTGATCAGCAAAGCAAATGTCAGGCTTAGACCATCAAGCATAAACGAGACCCGAACACCCAGCGACGGCACCCAGTCAACGCCCCATAAAATGACATTTCCCGCGGCGACTTGCGGCACAAACGGCACCAGCCAAATAAACAACGCCAGCGGAATCAAGACCGAAATCCATCCCGCTGGCCCGCCGGCAATGCGCGCCACCTCTACATCCATCTTGGCCACTATTGGCTCCCCTCAACTCCCCGTCAATCGCAAGCCCGTTACCGGCTTGTGTACATGACGCCTGTGCGCCCCTGTTTGCGGCCGGTCCGAGCATGCCGGTCGGGCCATCAGGGGTTGTAATGTGACGTCAACCGGCTTGCAGGCATTATGGCAGGTGTTATTAAAACAAACCTGAGTTTCGTGCAGACGGCCGACCCCATTGGCCGTGTTTTTTGTCACAGGCCTTAAGCAGAGTCAACAAC
>CAYSBD010000106.1:0-7310 GCA_964429175.1 uncultured Marinosulfonomonas sp. | reverse complement strand
TTATCTTCCTCATAATCCTCGAAATTACCTTCGAACCACTCGACATGCGCCTCGCCCTCAAAGGCCAGAATATGTGTACAAATCCGGTCGAGGAAAAACCGATCGTGCGAAATCACCACCGCACATCCGGCAAAATCCACCAACGCGTCTTCTAGTGCGCGCAGGGTTTCGACGTCCAGATCATTGGTCGGCTCATCGAGTAGCAGCACATTGCCACCCGAACGCAGCAGGCGCGCCATGTGGACGCGGTTACGTTCGCCCCCCGACAGCATCGACAGTTTTTTCTGCTGATCGCCGCCTTTGAAATTAAAGGCCGAGCAATAGGCGCGCGAATTCATTTCGGCATCGCCCAGCATAATGATGTCTTGGCTGTCGGTCACGGATTCCCAAACTGTGGCGTTCGCGTCCAGATCATCGCGCGATTGATCGACATAAGACAGATCAACCGTATCGCCATATTCCACCGTGCCGGCGTCAGGTTTTTCTTGCCCCGTCAGCATCCGGAACAGTGTGGTTTTACCAGCGCCGTTTGGCCCGATCACCCCGACAATCGCGCCGGGAGGCAGCGAAAAGCTGAGGTCTTCGACCAGCAGTTTATCACCCATGGCTTTTTTCAAGCCCTCGACCTCGATCACCTTATTTCCAAGGCGCGGACCGTTGGGAATGATGATCTGCGCCTTGCCCATTTTTTCGCGCTCGGACATGTTTGCCATGTCATTATAGGCGTTGATCCGGGCCTTGGATTTGGCTTGCCGTGCCTTGGGCGATTGACGCATCCATTCCAATTCGCGCTCCAGCGTTTTCTGGCGCGATTTATCCTCGCGGGCTTCTTTGCCCAGACGTTTGGCTTTTTGTTCCAGCCACGATGAATAATTGCCTTCCCACGGAACACCTTGGCCGCGGTCCAGCTCCAAAATCCAGCTGGTGATATCGTCCAGAAAATAGCGGTCATGGGTGACGATCAGGATGGTGCCTTTGTAATCCATCAAATGCTGTTGCAGCCAAGCGATGGTTTCGGCGTCCAAGTGGTTGGTCGGCTCATCCAGCAGCAGCATGTCGGGCGCTTCCAGCAGCAGTTTGCACAGCGCCACGCGACGGGCCTCGCCGCCTGACAGACTGGTCACATCGGCGTCATCGGCGGGGCAGCGCAGGGCCTCCATCGAGACGTCAATTTGCGCGTCCAGATCCCACAGGTTGGCGGCGTCGATCTCGTCTTGCAGCTTGCCCATTTCTTCGGCGGTTTCATCGGAATAGTTCATCGCCAATTCATTGTAACGATCCAGAATTGCCTTTTTATCAGCCACGCCCAGCATCACATTGCCGCGCACATCCAGCGCCTCATCCAGTTTGGGTTCTTGCGGCAGATAGCCGATTTTGGCCCCCTCGGCGGCCCAGGCCTCGCCGGTGAAATCCTTGTCCATACCGGCCATGATTTTCATCAGGGTGGATTTACCCGACCCGTTCACGCCCACCACGCCGATTTTCACACCGGGCAGGAAATTCAGCCGGATGTTTTCAAACAGCTTTTTGCCACCGGGATAGGTTTTGGACACGCCGTCCATGAAATATACGTATTGATAGGCTGCCATGGGGGTGCTCCTGTTGAGATTCTTGTGCTAGAGGTCTTGATAACTGGGATCGCGACAAGGAGCAATTGATATGAGGCGGAGTTTTTCTGAAGTTGGTATGACGCGATCTGAAATTATCAGTGCGATTGAATGCGTCAAATCAGGAACTTTGGGGAAAAAATATGTATCGCCTTCACAAACAACATACATATTATGCCCTGTAGATAAAACTTTATGGGATTTTAAGATCGTAATTGGGTTAGCTTTTGAAAATACAGGTTTTGTCCCAAGTTTTGGTACAAGTACTCATGAAAGAGATGTTAAATCTCTTGGGTTTGTGCAGGTCAAATTTACGCGACGTGTAAGGAATCGCTGCTTAGGTGTGCGGGGGTGCGATTTGAGTGAATTGTTAGATGAACACACAGTTCTTTGGCCTGACGGTCGCAAAGAGAGTAATGGATTTGCCCCCCAAGAAGTACACACACCCAACGATGATGGGTCAAGGAAATCAGTTCTTGCAAGTCGGTATGTTCGGAACTCAAAATTCAAACAAGAAGTTCTTGATAACGCAGGTGGCATTTGTGATGCCTGTAAGAAGCGCATTTTTCAAAATTTAAACGGTGAGTGGTTTCTAGAGGTGCATCATAAAAGGTGGTTATCTGAAGACGGGTTAGATGTAATCGAAAACATGGTGGCGCTATGCCCAAACTGTCACCGCCAAGAACATTTTGGCAAAAACCGTCTTTATTATTAATGAAGCTCCGCAAGAGAAACTTATGAATTTAAGGCTACCCTTTTCAACCAACGGCCAACGCATCGGCCTGCTTGGCGGATCATTTGATCCGCCGCACCGTGGGCATCTGCATATTTCCAAGGTGGCGCTGAAACGCTTTAAGCTGGATCAGGTCTGGTGGCTGGTGTCGCCGGGCAATCCGCTGAAAGAAAATGCGCCGGCCCCGATGGTGGACCGGATGGCCGCGTGCCGAAAAATCGCAGAGCATCCGCGCATTAAGGTAACGGATTTCGAAGCGCAGCTGGGCACGCGGTTTACCGCCGAAACCTTGGCGGCTTTGTTCGCAAAACGTCAGAATGTTCGCTTTGTCTGGCTGATGGGGGCCGATAATCTGGCCAGTTTTCATCACTGGCAGCGCTGGCACTGGATCATGCAAAATATCCCCGTCGGAGTGATTGCGCGGCCCGGAAATCGCCGCGCTGCGCACCGCTCGAAAGCGGCCACAATATATGAAGACTACCGGCTGCGCGGCAATCAGGCAGCCTTGCTGGCGGGGGCCGAATTGCCCGCGTGGTGCTTTGTTAATGCGCCGATGCTGGATCTGTCTTCAACCGAAATTCGGGCGCGTGGGGATTGGCACCGCTCAGAAAAATATTCAGGATAAAACCAAAATATGCTATTGTTTTTGGCGCGCGGGTCCGGTTAACTGCACCGAAATGAAACGTAATTTTACCAGACGATTTGTGATCAGCGCATTGCTGGCAAGTGCAGCGGGGCCGGTTTTGGCGAACGCTCCGTTATCATCGTTGCGCCCGATCGCGCGCGGCGTTGGGCGCGGGCGCACGGGCCAACCTGTGGCGGCCCCTGCGGTGAAGTCGGCCAGAGATCTGATCGAGCAAGCGGGGCTTGGCGGCAAGGTTAGCTTTGTGGTGGCCGATGCCAAAACGGGGCTGGTTCTGGAAGACTATAATCCGCTGCTGGCCCAGCCGCCGGCCAGTGTTACCAAGATTGTCACTGCCGTTTATGCGCTGGATAAGTTGGGTTCGGGCTTTCGGTTCAAAACGCGTCTGCTGGCCACGGGGCCGGTTGAAAACGGGCGGCTAAAGGGTGATCTGGTGCTGGTTGGTGGCGGTGATCCGACGCTGGATACCGATGATCTGGCCAAAATGGCGGCCGGTTTTAAAAAAGCCGGAGTGCGCGAGTTGAGCGGCAAATTCAGGCTGAACACAGAGGCCCTGCCTTTTGTCAGAAGCATCGATAGCAGTCAGCCGGATCATGTGGGTTATAGCCCTGCGGTTTGCGCCCTGAATTTGAATTTCAACCGGGTTTATTTTGAATGGAAACGCCGCAGTGGCAATGCGGGGCGCTATGATGTGACGATGGATGCGCGCACCAATCGTTACCGCCCGACGGTGCGCACCGCAAAAATGCGCGTGGTTAATCGCGAGTTGCCGGTTTACAGTTATAAAGACGCAAATGGTGTCGATAGCTGGAGTGTTGCGCGACGTGCGCTGGGCAAAAACGGCAGCCGCTGGTTGCCGGTGCGAAACCCGCATCTTTATACGGCCGATGTGTTTCGGAGCATGGCACGATCGCAAGGTATAAAATTGCCCCGTGCCGTGTCGGGCGGCGGGGCGGCTGCGGGCAGGGTTTTGGTGGAGCATAAAAGCGCTGAATTACCTGTGCTGTTAAAGAATTTATTGAAATATTCCAATAACATGACGGCTGAATCTATTGGCATGAAAGCCAGCAGCGCGCGCGGCGGGCCTGTGGCGTCTCTTAAAGTTTCGGCCCGCAAAATGACCGACTGGAGCAAGTCGGGATCGGGTGCCACGAAAACAAGATTTGTGGATCATTCCGGCTTGGGGAGCGGCTCGCGTTTGGCGGCCAGCGATATGGTTTCGACCTTGGTAAAACAGGGGCCAAACGGGCAATTGGCGCATTTGTTAAAGCAAATCCCGCTGCGTGATGGGCGCGGCAAGGTAATCAAGGGGCATCCGGTGAAAGTGCATGCCAAAACCGGCACGCTGAATTTTGTTTCGGCCTTGGCTGGTTTTGTAACCGCTGCCGATGGCACCCAGCTGGCCTTTGCGATTTTTACCGCTGATGAAAAACGCCGCGCCGGGGTGACAAAGGCCAACCGCGAGGCCCCCAAAGGGCGCAAAAGCTGGAACAAGGCTTCAAAGCGGCTGCAACAGGGTTTGATCGAAAGATGGGCCGGATTATACGGGGTTTAGAGCAGGATGTGACGGGCCCGCGCGCCGCGCTCGATGGCGGCCCCGTGCAGGCGGTCGATGTTTAGCTCGTAGCGGATTTCCTCGAGCAGGCGCAGTTCGGTGTTGTGCAATTTGCCATCGGAGGCGGCCACATCGCAGGCCAGCGCGTAGGCGGTTTCGAACAAACGCTCGGGCAGATCATTGCGGATAATGCCAAACAGCGCATCCAGCCCGTCTTCTTCGCCAAACAGATCAAACACGGCTTGCGAGACGGTTTTTATCCGGTCCAGATCGTAGCCCGCAAAAACCGGCAGGTGGTTGACGATGGCCTGAATGGTCAATAATTCCGAGGTTCGAATATCTTCGTCCGAGGCGGAAATGGCGATCATCACCGCCACAAGGCAGTCTTGGGGGGTGAGCGAGTGAGGTGTTTGGGCCACTGGTTTTTCCTGAATTAAACGGCTTCTATGATGCCAGAATATTGACGCGGGGCAGGTAGGGCAATAGGGACGTGTAGGATGCGGGCGAAAATGCTCGAAATATTGCCGGGAAAGTGTAACAAAATGACCGATTTAAGCGATGCTGCGATGAATTCCAAAGCCTGGCCCTTTGAAGAGGCGCGCCGGGTGTTGAAGCGCTTGAATGGCAAGGCACCGCAAAAGGGTTATGTTTTGTTTCAGACCGGTTATGGCCCGTCCGGTTTGCCCCATATCGGCACTTTTGGCGAGGTCGCCCGCACAACGATGGTGCGCCGTGCCTTTGAAACGATGAGCGATATTCCAACGCGGCTGATTTGTTTTTCCGATGATATGGACGGGTTTCGAAAGGTGCCGAAAAACCTGCCCAATCAGGAAATGCTGATCGAGGATTTAAACCTGCCGCTAACGCGCGTGCGTGATCCGTTTGGCACCCATGATGGTTTTGCCCAGCACAATAACGCGCGGCTGTGTGCGTTTTTGGACAGTTTCGGGTTTGAATATGAATTTGCGTCATCCACCGAATATTATACCAGCGGCAAGTTCGACGAAGCTCTGCTGGGCGCGTTAGAGCGGTTTGACAAAATCATGGAAATTATGCTGCCGACTTTGGGGGCCGAGCGGCAGGCGACCTATTCGCCGTTTTTGCCGATTTCGCCCAAAACCGGCCATGTTTTGCAGGTTCCCACGTTGGAACGAAATCTGCAAAAAGGCACGATTGTTTATGAAGAAGCTGACGGCGAGCGCGTTGAGATTTCGGTGACCGGCGGCAATGTTAAATTGCAGTGGAAGCCCGATTGGGGCATGCGCTGGGCGGCCTTGGGCGTGGATTACGAAATGTCGGGCAAGGATCTGATTGATTCGGTGACCCAGTCCAGCAAAATCTGCGCGGCTTTGGGTAAACGCCCGCCTGTCAGCCTGTCTTATGAGCTGTTTAATGACGAGGCCGGGCAGAAGATTTCCAAGTCCAAAGGCAACGGATTAAGCATGGAAGATTGGCTGGATTATGCGCCGCCACAATCGTTGCAGTATTTCATGTATTTAAAGCCGAAAACCGCCAAGCGGCTGTATTTCGATGTAATTCCCAAGGCTGTGGATGAGTATCACCAGCAGCTGCGTGCATTTCCGGATCAGGATTTAAAGGCGCAGCTGGCCAATCCGGTTTGGCATTTGCACAGTGGTAATCCGCCCAAAAGCAACATGGTGGTGCCGTTTGCAATGCTGCTAAATCTGGCCTCGGTTTCGGCGGCGGAAGATAAGGGCAAGCTTTGGGGTTTTATCCAGCGTTATGCGCCCGATGCCAGCGCCCAAACGCACCCGGATCTGGATGCGGCGGCCGGTTATGCGGTGAAGTATTATAATGATTTTGTTGCGCCCAAAAAGATTTATCGCGGGCCAAGTGATAAAGAGCGTGCCGCGATGCAGGATTTGGCCGGTCGTTTGAAAATATGGGATGGGCCCACCGATGACGGGGCATTGCAGACCATGGTTTTTGCAGTAGGAAAAGAGCACGGGTTTGAGCCGTTGCGCGATTGGTTCACCGCACTTTACGAGGTGCTTTTGGGCGCGTCCCAAGGCCCGCGGTTTGGCGGGTTTATCGCGCTTTACGGTGTGGATGAAACTGTGACGTTGATTGAAGCGGCTTTGGCCGGAGAATTGGGTTAGGTTTAGCCTGCGGAGGCATCGATGGCAGAGGCGGATCGGCTGAAATGGGACGCGAAATATAGCGATCGGGGCCACCGCATAGAGCGTGGTGAAGCCAGCTTTATGTTGAAAGAATATTTTGACCAAGTTGCGGGCAAGCGCGCGCTGGATGTGGCCTGTGGCACGGGGCGTAATGCGCTGTTTTTAGCGGGGCATGGGTTTGCGGTGGACGCGCTGGATATTTCGGCTGTCGGGCTAAAACGCTTGCAGCAAGATGCGCGGGGTCTGGCCGGTCAGGTGACGACAAAGCTTGTTGATCTGGACGATTTTGCACCCCCCGTTGCAAGCTATGATTTGATTGTGGTGGCCAATTATCTGAACAGGCCGCTTATTGCCAAGTTGGGGGCTGCTTTGCGCCAAGGCGGGGTTTTGGTGATGGATACTTTCATGTTGGATGCGCGCAATCAAAGCCGCAAACACAACCCCGACTACCTGTTGAAGAAAGACGAATTTCCCCAGTATTTTCAAACCGGTTACGAGATATTGAAGTTTGAAGAATATTGCGCCCAGAGCAGTGGTTGTGGCATGTGGAAACAGTCAATCGCAGTGCGCAAAACAACCTAGTTGTTTAGTCCCAGACTTTGATGGGTTGGATTTACAGTGAACCTTTTTG
>CAYSBD010000105.1:0-7474 GCA_964429175.1 uncultured Marinosulfonomonas sp. | reverse complement strand
GGCAGTGCGCCGCGCGGAATTTACGAGCTTGGCGGGCCACAAGTTGCAAGCTTGAAGACGCTTGTGCAGCAAATGTTGCAAGTAACCCAGCGCCGCCGTCTCGTGGTTAATCTACCGTTCTGGGCGGGTCGGTTTATGGGCTTTTCTTTTGATATGATCCAAAAAATCACGCGCGATTTGATCCCGAATGTTTTTATCACGCGTGATCAGCTCCGCCTGTTGCGCCAGGATAATGTAGTTGGAGATGGCATGCGCGGGCTGCGTGATCTGGGTGTGAAACCCACGCCGATTGATGTTGTTATCCCGGAATATTTGTGGCGGTTTCGCCCGTCCGGTGAATTTGCAACCATCAAGGAATCCGCGAATAAATTACGCGAATCCCAATCTTGAAATGAAGGAAATAATATGATCCAGAATACCACGATTGTCGCCCTGCTTTTAGGGGCGCTGGAAGGGTTGACCGAATTTATCCCGGTTTCATCGACCGGACATTTGCTGTTGGCAGGCCATTTTTTAGGCTTTGAATCGGCGGGCAAAACCTTTGAGGTGGTGATTCAGCTGGGTGCGGTTCTGGCGATTTTGACGCTTTACGCGGGCAAGCTGTGGGCGGTGTTTCGCACGGCACCCAGTGATCCACAATCACGCCGTTTTCTGTTGTCGATTCTGCTTGCGTTTTTGCCCGCGGCGGTGATCGGGGTGATGGCGCACGGGGTTATAAAAACGGTGTTGTTTGAAACGCCGATGTTGATTGCAATCATGTTAATCCTCGGCGGGTTTGTTTTGCTTTGGGTGGACCGGATGGATTTAACGCCGCGCCATGATGATGCGATGCGCTTTCCGGTTTCGATGGCGCTTAAGATCGGGTTTATCCAATGTCTGGCGATGATTCCCGGCGTATCGCGCTCGGGATCGACGATTGTGGGGGCCTTGTTGCTGGGGGCAAATAAACGCGCGGCGGCCGAATTTTCGTTCTTTTTGTCGATGCCGACCATGGCCGGTGCCTTTGCCTATGATCTTTATAAAAATCGTGATGTGCTGGACGCGACCGCGATAAATGAAATTTTGGCCGGCTTTGTGATGGCCTTTATCGTGGCTGTTCTGGTGGTGAAATGGCTGCTGGATTATGTCAGCAAAAACGGTTTTGCGCTGTTTGGCTGGTGGCGGTTGATTGTCGGCAGTGCCGCGTTGGTGGGCCTGCTGGTTTTTGGCTGATAAAGAAACGCTTTCATTTCTCGCGCCAGTCGTTAAGCTTGTTGCAGCAAAACAGGGGCCGGGATGAAATTATTTTATGTTATCGCGGCCCTGTTGACCCTTGGCCCCGCACCGGTATCCGCCGGCACGTTTTCACCGCCCAAAGGCTGCAGCGCATTTTTGACCGTGCAGATGAAAAGCTGTCAGGTGACGCATCACTGGACCTGCGCAGATGCGCCCCGGGGCGAGCATTGGATCATGTCGATCGACGCGGATGGTCCAGCCTACCATCAACATCTGGACCGCGATTTCCGCTGGCTTGAAAGTGTCGGGATGCGCAGCGGTTATCGCCGTCAGTTGATCACACCCGAAGTGGATGCCAATTCCTTGACCGAATTGCTGCAAAATCAGCGTGATGATTTTGACTTTGAACAAAAGGTAATACGCAGCGGCAGGGTAATCGGGCGCGAACATATTTGGGGATATGATCGCCTGAACGGCACCACGGTTACGATTGACGGCGAGACCCTGCTGGAAACCGAATTCATGATCGAGGTCCGCTCGAATTCTGTCATGCTGGTGCGCACCACAGGAAAGCAATATGTCAGCGAGCGGTTCCGGCTGTTTTTTCAGGGCCGCGAAACCGAGATTTCAGAGCGCGGGACCTATCATTACGATGACACTCCGGTGTTGTTTATCGAGCCGGGCGAGCCGGGTTTTTTGGCGGATAAACCCGAATATGGCTGCAATCAGATGATGTCATCCCTGTCAGGCGGTGCGCGCAACATTTATAAAACTTTGCCATAATCGGCGGGGTTGATTGTTTCCAAAATGCAGAAAATTGCCAAATGCCGTATGATTGGCTGCGTTTTTTTACCAATGCCTCATTTTCGCCACATTTGAGCCATAATCAAAAAACAGCTGCCATGCTGATTTATAACGCCGTATTTATCCGGCTTTTAAGGAAGATGGTATGCCGACAACATATTCCGACCAGTTTTTTATTCTGGATCCCTACAAAGGTCCAGCCGCCGGAACTGCGCTGAATTTTGTCAACTATAACTATATTGACAACAACGATAATAATCTCATCGAGCCGGGATCTGGCGATACCGTAAACGGCAATACAATCACCGCTGTCTGGGAAAATGATACGGTTACAATTGATGTGCCCGGCGTGGGCCATGTTACCTATATTGGCGTGACGTTTTACAACAGCGGCGGCCCGGCTGTTTTCACGCCCACCGACGGGCAGGTTTTGCAAAACGGTATATTTGTCAGCTCGACAGGTGTCACAACCAGCACGCATATTGCTGTTGGCGATTTGGGTCCGGTTTGTTTTGCTGTCGGCACCCGGATTGAAACGGCGGCTGGTGTGCGCCGGGTTCAAACCCTTAAAGTCGGCGATTTGATCCCGACACGCGATAATGGTTTGCAGCCGATTTTGTGGATTGGTCGCCAGATTGTGGATGGCGCGGGCAAAAACGCGCCGATCCGGTTTTGCAAAGGTGCGATTGGCAATGATTGTGAATTGCTGGTGTCGCCCAACCACCGGATGCTGATCACGGGATGGCGCGCCCAGCTGTTTTTTGGCGAAGACGAAGTTCTGATCGAGGCAAAGCATCTACTTAATGGCGACACGATCCATGTTAAAAACTGTGAAACGATCGAATATTTCCACCTGCTTTTTGAGGGTCACGAAATCATTTCCGCCGCCGGTGTGCCCTGCGAAAGCTATTTTCCCGGTCATGCCATTTGCCGCACCGAGCAACATATTTACACCGAGATTTTGGAAATATTTCCGGATTTCCCCAGCCCCGAAACCGGCAATTGGCAGCTGGCGCGCCCGGCGTTGAAAACCCACGAGGCAATGCTGCTGGTGGCGTGAAACCTGCGCATTTAACTCAGTAACATCCAGATCGAAACAGCGCCCAGAAGACGCGCAAATCCTGCATTTAAGAGCCGGGCATTTTTTGGTGTTTTGAATAGCTTGGCAAGGCTTTGGCCGGCGACTGTCCACACTAGAAACGCGACCATATTATTCAACGTGAAAATTGTGGCAATCAGGCCAATTACACCAATCGCAAAGCTGACGACAAATGTTGCCAGATGATAACCCAGATTGGCCGCCAGACTGGCACGCGATCCATACCGCGCCCCAAGCGCTGCAAAAAATATGTTACCCGGCCCCGGGCTGTAGGCCAGCGGGAATAAAAATATTAACAGCAGGGATATTTCGTTAAATGTCACGGCTAACTCCTTTCGTGGTTTGGCCTTGATTATTGTCAAAGGCAGGCTTGGGCGACCCGAAACATGCGCATTTCCACAAAGCCAGGGGTTGACCTGACCCCGTGCGCCGTGGCTAAAGTTTTTCGTGGCAAAGACAGCAAAAAAGAAAGCCCCGGCAAAAAAGCCGAAGAAGGCAAAATCCAAAGTTCAGGCCCGCTTCAGCCCGTTGCGCTGGCTGCTAAAATGGCTGTTTCGTGCGGGTTTGGCCGTGACCGCATTCGTTGTGCTGGCCGTGGTTTTTTATTCGGTTATAAATCCGCCAACCACCCCCTACATCCTGTCAGAATCCCGACGGTTGGGGGGCGTTGACAAAACATGGGTGCCAATCGAGGAAATATCTCCCCGCATGGTCCGCTCGGTTGTGGCGGCCGAGGATGCCAATTTTTGCAAACACTGGGGTTTTGACATCGAGGCCATTCGCACGGCGATAACCCAAGGCGGCGGGCGCGGGGCCTCGACCATCACGCAGCAGGTGGTAAAAAATGTCTACCTTTGGCATGGCCGCAGCTGGCCGCGCAAAGCGTTAGAGGCGGTGATGACGCCATTGGTCGAAATATTCTGGTCAAAGCGCCGAATTTTAGAGGTTTATTTAAACGTCGCCGAATTTGACGAAGGCGTGTTTGGCGTCGAGGCCGCATCACGGCATTATTTCGGGGTTGGACCGGAGGCATTAAGCGCTGTGCAGGCGGCACGGTTGGCGGCGGTGTTGCCCAACCCAAAGGGGCGCTCGGCCTCAAGACCATCGGCACAGATACGCAAGCGCACCCGCGCAATCATCAGCGGGGCAGAAACAATTCTGGCGGATGGCCGCTCGGGCTGTTTCGACGGTTGAAATCGGCGCGCATCTACGGCAAATAGAAAGATACGCCCCAAACGAGTGAGCCGACCATGAACCGACTATATCATATGCCCCTGTCCCCGTTTTGCCGCAAGGTGCGTTTGTCGCTGGCGGAAAAGAAAATCGAAGTCGAGCTGGTAGAGGAAAAATACTGGCAGCAAGACGCTGATTTTATGCGCCGGAACCCGGCAGGCAAAGTGCCGGTTTTGAAAATGGGCGCGATGACAATGGCCGAATCCACCCCGATTTGCGAGTATCTGGAAGAGCTGCACCCAACGCCTGCCTTGCTGCCAAAGGGTGCCAAAGAGCGTTATGAGGTCCGCCGTCTGGTTAGCTGGTTTGATGATAAATTCCACAATGAAGTCACCGCAAAACTGCTTTATGAACGGGTGAATAAAAAGATGATGGGGCTGGGGTATCCGGACAGCAAAAATATTAAAATGGGCGCGCGCAAGATTAAATTCCATCTGGATTACATGGGTTGGTTGCTGGATCAACGCCGCTGGTTGGCGGGCAGTCAAATGAGCCTCGCCGATTTTGCTGCCGCGGCGCATTTATCGGCGCTGGATTATATTTGCGATGTCGACTGGAATCGCAATGAAAATGTGCGCGACTGGTATGCCAAGATCAAATCGCGCCCGGCGTTTCGCTCGATTTTGGCCGATCAGGTGTCGGGTTTCCCGCCGCCGCGCCACTACACGGATCTGGATTTTTGACGGCGCAGCTAAAGGCGCGTTTGACAGATTATGCTCTTGAGGCAGGCTTTTCCAACATCGGGGTTTGTCGCACCACGGACGTGCCCCAAATCGCCGAGCGTTTGAAAACCTATGTTGAAAAGGGCCACCACGGCAAGATGAAGTGGATGGCCGAGCGCATGAACTGGCGCGGTGATCCAAATGCGCTGTGGCCTGAATGCCGGTCCGTGATTATGCTGGCCGAACCTTACACGCCCCGGCATGACCCGATGGAGGTCATCGAAATGTCGGATCGTGCGGCGATTTCGGTTTATGCCCAGAACAGGGATTATCACGAGATCGTTAAAAAACGCCTAAAACGGGTTGGGCGCTGGTTGATAGAGCAGGTGCCAAATGAGCAAATCAAGGTGTTTGTCGATACCGCGCCGGTGATGGAAAAACCTCTGGCGGCGGCGGCCGGTCTGGGTTGGCAGGGCAAACACACCAATCTGGTGGGGCGAAATCTGGGCAGCTGGTTTTTTCTGGGCTCGATTTTTACCACGATCGATCTGCCGGTTGACGGGCGCGGCAAAGGTGATTGCGGCAGCTGCACGGCCTGTCTGGATGTTTGCCCGACAGATGCGTTTCCGGCCCCCTATCAGCTGGATGCGCGGCGCTGCATTTCTTATTTAACCATCGAGCTGGACGGGCCGGTGGACGAGGAATTTCGCCCGATGTTGGGCAACCGGATTTATGGCTGTGATGATTGTCTGGCGGTTTGTCCGTGGAATAAATTTGCGCAGGAAGCCCGCGAAATGCGTTTTGTGGCGCGCGAGGAGCTGAAAGCGCCAAGGCTGGCCGAGCTTGCGATGCTGGATGATGCCGCTTTTCGGCAGATGTTTTCGGGCAGCCCGGTAAAGCGGATAAAACGCGGCCGGTTCGTGCGCAATGTGCTTTATGCGATTGGAAATTCGGCCGATCCGTCGCTGCGGGCGGTGGCCCAGGGCTTAGCCAATGATGAAGACGCCACAGTTGCAGACGCTGCGCGCTGGGCTGTGGGCCGATTATAGAAGTTTGATCCGGTGTTTTGTGACGGTGCTTGAAGGGCCAGGCCCAAATGAGGCACAGTTTGGCATAATGAAATGTTGAAAACGGTCTGAAAGTAAAATTGGATACATATTAACTAAGCCGAAAACCTGTTCCAAAAAGCAGAACCACTTCAGGGGATATCCATGCAACAAACCAAAGACACACGCAAAAAACTGGAAGGCGGCAAACGCTTCGTGATGCATACCGAGTTCGAGCCGGCAGGTGATCAGCCCGCGGCGATCAAACAGCTGTGCGAAGGCGTTAATTCGGGCGAACGATCACAGGTATTGCTGGGGGCCACGGGCACGGGCAAAACTTTTACCATGGCCAAAGTGATCGAGCAAACCCAGCGCCCCGCCATTATTTTAGCCCCGAATAAAACGCTGGCCGCACAATTATATGGCGAAATGAAAAGATTTTTTCCCGAAAATTCAGTCGAATATTTCGTCTCATTCTACGATTATTACCAACCCGAAGCCTATGTGGCGCGCACCGATACTTTCATCGAAAAAGACAGCGCGATAAATGAGCAAATCGACCGGATGCGCCACTCGGCCACGCGTGCGCTGCTGGAACGTGATGATGTGATTATCGTGGCCTCGGTATCGTGCATTTACGGCATCGGCAGCCCCGAAACCTACACCGAAATGACGCAGGATCTGCTCTGTGGTGAAAATTACGATCAGCGCGAAATCATGCAGGGGCTGATTGCCCAGCAATATAAACGCAACGATAACGCCTTTGCGCGCGGCACTTTTCGGGTGCGCGGCGACAGCCTCGAAATCTGGCCCAGCCACCTTGAAGATCGCGGCTGGCGGTTTTCGTTTTTTGGTGACGCGCTGGAGGGCATCACCGAATTTGACACTCTCACCGGCGCTAAATCCGCCAAGCTGGACAAGGTGCGCATTTACGCCAATTCGCATTACGTCACCCCGCATCCGACGCTGGTGCAGGCGATTAAAAACATCAAAATCGAGCTGACGCAGCGGCTGAAACATTTCAACGACACGGGTAAATTGCTCGAGGCCCAACGGCTGGAACAACGCTGTCGGTTTGATCTGGAAATGATGGAAGCCTCGGGTTTTTGCGCCGGCATCGAAAACTATTCGCGTTACCTGACGGGGCGCAACACCGGCGAGCCACCCCCGACCCTGTTTGAATACATCCCCGATAACGCGCTGGTTTTTGCCGATGAATCCCACGTTTCGGTGCCCCAGATCGGCGGCATGTTCAAAGGCGATTTCCGGCGTAAATCCACCTTGGCCGAGCACGGTTTTCGCCTGCCATCCTGCATGGACAACCGCCCGCTAAAGTTCGAGGAATGGGACGCCATGCGCGGCCAGTCTATTTTCGTTTCCGCCACCCCGCAGAACTGGGAGCTGGAGCAATCGGG
>CAYSBD010000104.1:0-7865 GCA_964429175.1 uncultured Marinosulfonomonas sp. | reverse complement strand
GCTTGTGGTGGCGAAATCAAGGTGATGATCGAGCCTGTCGGCGCAGTGATGGGCGTGGATTTGCTGGCCGATCTGGTGGAGGCCCGCGCCAAACGTCGCGCTGTGGCTTATGTGGTTAACCCCGAAATTCAGCGGCGAAAACTTGTCGATAACACCCATTATCCCGACCGTTTCCGGCGCGATAAATCGGGTTATGAGGGCGATGATCTGGTTATCATCCACAACCCGCCGCTGAAAATGATCGTGATTGGCGCGGTTCATATTGCCCAACCTTTGTTGGTGATGGCGCGGCTGGCCGAATTTGATACGTTGTTGATTGATCCGCGTCCGGCGTTTTGCTCGGATGCGCGTTTTCCCGATCAGGCCATTGTCGATGATTGGCCCGACGCCGCGCTGGCCAAGATTGAACTTGACGCGCGCACTGCCATTGTCACGCTTAGTCACGCGCCAAAAATCGACGACCCGGCGATCAAGGCGGCGCTAGAGTCGGATGTGTTTTATCTGGGTTGTCTGGGTTCAAGCCGCACCCACGAAAAACGGCTGGATCGCTTGCACGCCGATGGTTTCAGCCCCGAGCAAACCGCGCGTATTCACGGGCCGGTTGGCTTGGATATTAATTCAAAAACGCCGGCGGAAATTGCGATTTCGATCATGGCCGAAATCACCCAAACCCTGCGTGGAAAATAAAAAACCCCCGCAAATCATATAACTGGCAGGGGCTTTTCAGAATTTTATGGCGGGTGTTATTTGGGCAGTGGGCCGATCATCATCATCATCTGGCGGCCCTCCATTTTAGGCATGCTTTCAACCTTGCCATGCTCCTTAACGTCCTCGGCAACACGTTCCAGCAATGCGCGGCCCAAATTCAGGTGTGCCATTTCACGACCGCGAAACCGCAGGCTGATTTTCACCTTGTCGCCGGCGCCCAGAAACTTGAACACATTGCGCATTTTCACATCGTAATCATGAGTGTCGGTGTTGGGGCGAAATTTCACCTCTTTGACCTCGATGGTTTTTTGCTTTTTGCGCGCCTCGGATTCACGTTTTTGCTGCTCGTATTTATACTTGCCAAAATCCATGATCTTGCAAACCGGCGGGTTGGCGTTTGGCGAAATTTCCACCAGATCCAGACCGGCATCATCGGCCATACCCATGGCACGCGCCGGGGTCACAACACCGACGTTTTCACCGTCAGCGCCGATCAGGCGAATTTCATTGGAAGTGATGCGTTCATTTACACGAGGGCCAGTGTCGCGCTGTGGCGGGGCATTGTGGGGTCTGCGGGCTATAACGTTGATCCTTTTGATTGTGAATAGCGGATAAGGCGAAAGTAGACGGCCTTGGGCGCGCTTACAAGCGTATATTGTGAAAAGAATAGGCAATATCGCGCTAATTCGGGGCCAAACTTGCGTTGTGTGCTTTTCTATCACAGGTGCATCTGTCATAGCTGCCCCATGTCCGGTCCGATTCTGGATCTGTTTTAGGGGTTAAAAATGAAGAAATCATGGATTGTCGCCATCTTGCTGGTTGTTGCGGGCGGGGGCTTATACTTTTATTCACAACAACAAAATGCTGCCACAGAGGCCGCAGCCACCGCCGCAAGCGAGGCTGCTGCGACGGCCAAGGCTGCAAAAGAAGCGGCGACTGCTGCTGCGGCAAAGCTGGCTGAAGACGCGGCTGCCACAGCCAAAGCGGCTAAAGACGCTGTTGCTGCCGAGGCCGCGAAGCTGGCAGAAGACGCTGCCGCTGTTGCTAAAACTGCCGAGGAAGCTGTTGCCGCCGAGGCTGCCAAAACTGCCGAGGAAGCCGCTGCTGCTGCTACGGCTGCTCAGGAAGGTGCTTCTGCTGAAGCTGCCAAACTGGCTGAAGAAGCTGCTGCGACGGCCAAGGCTGCTGAAGATGCTGCTGCTGCCAAGTTGGTTGAAGAAGCTGCCGCCGCTGAAAAAGCCGCAGCCGATGCTGCTGCGGAAACATCCGGTCTGGGATCGTTGTTGACGGCTGATGGTTTCGATGCTGCCAAAGTGATTGAAATGATCGATGCATCAGAGCTGGGCATGATGAAAAAGACTGTCTTGAAAGCCGCCGTTCAAAAAGCGGGTGAAAGCCCGGAGATGATCAATGCTGTGATTGAGCAAGTCAAAGCGGCTTTGGGTCAGTAATACGTTAGAAGCATCCTGTAAGGGTGTGATATATAAATAAAAAACGCCGCCCAAAGAAATCTGGGCGGCGTTTTTTTATTCTGGTTTAACAGGGTTTAGAGCAATCCAGTCAAATTTCACTTATCCGGCGAGCTGAACACATTTGCTTGCGCGCGCCTTGCGGCTGATCGCTGAATAAATGCGTGTTTCGCAATGGGCTGGATGCGCTCTAATCCACAAAAGCCTTCTCGACCACATAATGCGCTGGCTTGGAATTGGCACCTTCCTCAAGGCCAAAGCCCTCTAAAATACGCTTCAGATCAATGTTCAACTCAAGCGATCCGCAAACCATGGCCCGATCGATTTCTTTACAAATTGGCGCCACGCCCAAATCTTTAAACAATGATCCGTCTTCCAGTTTATGGGTGATGCGGCCCATCATCGGGCTTTGTTCGCGCGTGGTGGTGGGGAAATAACGCAGCTTGCCGGCCACCATTTCACCGATCAGCGGATCATCTTGCAGGCTCTCGACCAGCTGGCGACCATATTCCAGATCCGCGACCTCGCGACAAGTGTGGCACATGATAATTTCGTCGTAATCATCATAGGTTTGTGGCTCGCGTATCAGCGATGCAAAGGGCGCAAATCCGGTGCCGGTGGCAAAAAACCACAACCGTTTGCCGGGTATCAGGGCATCATGCACCAAAGTGCCAACCGGTTTTGGGCGCATGATAATTTCATCGCCCACCTTGATATGCTGCAATTTCGAGGTCAGCGGGCCATCGGGCACTTTGATCGAATAAAACTCCAGCGTTTCGTCCCAGCTTGGCGATGCAATCGAGTAGGCCCGCAGCAAAGGCCGCCCGTTATCGCCCATCAAACCGATCATCACAAACTCACCCGAGCGAAAACGCAGGCTTTGCGGTCGAGTCACCCGGAATGAAAACAGCCGGTCCGTCCAGTGTTTTACCTCGGTGACGGTTTGGGTGTTGGGGTTTTTTATCTTTTTGGGTGCATCAGTCATATTCAAACGGATCTTTCATATTTTGGTAACAATACCGGATTAACTATTTTCCAGCGCGCAAATAATGCCGCTGAAATCGGCAGCTTTTAAGGAAGCACCACCGACAAGCGCGCCATCAACATTGGAAACCGCAAAGATTTCATCGGCATTGGACGGTTTGACCGAGCCGCCATAAAGCAGACGCACAGCCCCGCCGATATCCTGACCAAAGCGGGCCTCAAGCATGGCGCGGATAGAATCATGCACCTCGCCGATTTGTTCAAGCGTCGGAACCTTGCCGGTGCCGATGGCCCAGATCGGCTCATAGGCCACCACAAGGTTTACGCCGGTGGCATTGTCAGGGATGGATCCGGCCAGCTGGGCGGCGATAATTTCAAGCGTATTTCCGGCCTCGCGCTGCGCATCGGTTTCGCCACAGCAAACCACGGCAACCATCCGCGTTGCCATCACCGCCTTGGCTTTGGCGCAAATATCGGCGTCACTTTCATTGTGGTCCTGACGGCGTTCGGAATGGCCGACAATCACATAACCCGCGCCGGCATCTTCCAGCATTTGGGCCGAAATATCACCGGTGTGGGCGCCGGTTTCGTTGGCGTGGCAATCCTGGGCACCGGTGTGAATTGGGCCGTCATCAATGCAGGCACTCATGGTTGTGATCATGGTGGCCGGCGGGCAAATCAGCACGTCGCATTTGGGGTCGGGGTGTTTTGCCAGCAAAGTAATGATCTCGGCCATCGAGCCAAGAGTTCCGTTCATTTTCCAGTTTCCGGCCGCCAGTTTCTTTCGCATGATCTGCTCCCATAATTATTTGCGCCAACATGCCCCGAAATATGGGGCGGGCGCAAGGGAGGCAAGGTCACAGGCCTACATATTGTTGAATTTAATCGATTCACCGCAGCCGCAGGCATCGGTCACATTGGGGTTTTTAAACTTGAAACCGCTTTCCAGCAGGCTGGTTTCGTAATCAATTTCGGTGCCGAATAAAAACATCTGCGCCATCGGGGCGATCATTACGCGCGCGCCTTTTTGCTCGACCACCTCGTCCATCGGGTCAACCTCGGTGACGAATTCCATGGTGTATTCCATGCCCGCACAGCCACCCTTTTTCAGCCCGATGCGCAAACCCTGATGCCCGTCCTTGGCCATCAGCTGCGCGATTTTTTCGGCCGCTTTTTGGGTCATGCTGACCGCGGGTTTGCCGGGGATGCCGAACATGGGGTGCTCCAGTTTTGTAACGCCGAAAATAGCGCCGGTTGTGAATTCAGTTTACATAAAACCCAGTTCAAGCCGGGCCTCGTCCGTCATCATATCCATGCCCCATTGCGGCTCCCAAATCAGCCGGACATCGACGGTTTTAACCCCGGGCAGCGGCGATATGGCATCGGCAATCCAGCCGGGCATTTCACCGGCCACCGGACAGCCGGGCGCGGTCAGGGACATCAATATCAGAACATCGCCCTCGTCGGAAATATCGATCGTGTAAATCAGGCCGAGATCGTAAATATTCACCGGAACTTCGGGGTCATAAACCGAACGGCAGGCCTCGATGATCGGCTCGTATAAGGCGTGATCGGTGGTGGATGGCTTGATCAGGGCTGTGCCCTCGACACCATCTTCCAACGGCTCGGGGGGCTGGCGCGGCGGATGCACACCTTCAACCGGATCGGCCGCATGGGGCACCGGATCGGACATGTAAGGTATGTAGGGGTTCACATACGGATCATTTTTTGGGTCGTCGGCCATCAGGTTTCTCGCAAAATTCGCTGTAGTTTTCTGTAGTTTTCTGTAGGTTTTTTTTCGGGTTCCTACGCCAAGATATAAGGATTATTTTGCCCAAGGTCCAGAGCAGGAATTGCACAAGTGCCAAAACCGGTCTATGGCTGCGATTATGACGCAAAAATTTAACTTTGATCTGGCCGCCACCGATGGCTTGGCGCGCACCGGCACCATCCACACCGCCCGCGGAGCCATTCGCACGCCAGCTTTTATGCCGGTTGGCACGGCGGCCACCGTCAAGGCGATGCTGCCTGAAAATGTCGCGGCGACGGGGGCGGATATTTTGCTGGGCAACACCTATCATCTGATGTTGCGCCCCACGGCCGAGCGGATTGCCAATCTGGGTGGCTTGCATAAATTCATGAATTGGGAGCGCCCGATTCTGACCGACAGCGGCGGATTTCAGGTGATGAGCCTGTCTGATTTGCGCAAAATGTCCGAACATGGTGTGACATTCAAATCGCATATTGATGGCTCTTTGCACGAAATAACGCCCGAACGCAGCATGGAAATCCAGCGGCTTTTGGGCAGCGATATTGTGATGTGTTTTGATGAATGCACCCCGCATCCGGCCACGCAGGATGTGGCGCTGAAATCCATGCAAATGTCGATGCGTTGGGCGCAGCGCAGCCGTGATGCCTTTGGTGATCGCCCCGCGCATGCGCTGTTTGGCATCCAGCAGGGCAGCGTGTTTCGCGAGCAGCGCGCCGAGAGCGCCGAGAAGCTGAAAGCGATCGGTTTCGAGGGCTACGCGGTTGGCGGTTTGGCCGTGGGAGAGGGGCAGAAAACCATGTTCGAGGTGCTGGATTACGCACCCCAAATGCTGCCGGATGACAAGCCGCGTTACCTGATGGGGGTTGGAAAGCCCGATGATTTGGTCGGGGCTGTGGCGCGCGGAATTGATATGTTTGATTGCGTTTTGCCCAGCCGGTCGGGGCGCACGGGGCAGATTTTTACCCGTCACGGGGTGCTGAATATCAAAAACGCCCGCCACCGCGATGATCCGCGCCCGCTGGATGAAAATTGCAGCTGTCCGGCCTGTCGCAATTATAGCCGCGCCTATTTGCACCATGTTTTCAAAAGCAGCGAGATCATCAGCTCGATGTTGATGACTTGGCACAATTTGCATTATTATCAGGAATTGATGGCGGGAATGCGTGCCGCGATTGCGGCAGCGGAATTTACGGATTTTCAAAAATCATTCCATGCGGGGCGTGCAAACGGCGATATCGCGCAACTATAATCGATGAAAACGGGGATTTTGCAACTTATGCCTAAATTTCGTCGCGTTTTGTGGCTGTAAAGCCCAAAGTTTGCTTGCCCAAGCCGGTGCGAACAGGCACATTGCCAAAAAACGAAATGGCATTTTGGCTTGAAAGAGGCGGGGATTAACCCCATCTTAACAAGCTGAAAGACCGGTGAAGCAGGGTGGTTGCCTATTTTGGGGCCAATGCCTGCAGATCAGCCAAAAAGGATAAAATATGCCCGAGCATAAAAACGAGCAGTTAAATTCATCTTACCCCGTTCTGCCTTTGCGCGATATTGTGGTGTTTCCGCATATGATTGTGCCGCTGTTTGTGGGGCGTGAAAAATCAGTCCGCGCACTTGAGGAAGTGATGGTGGATGACAAGCAAATCCTGCTTTCAAGTCAGGTTGATCCGTCGGCGGATGACCCGGATTCTGACGGTATTTACAAGGTCGGCGTGCTGGCAAATGTGCTGCAATTGCTGAAATTACCCGATGGCACCGTCAAGGTGTTGGTCGAGGGTAAAATGCGGGTGAAAATCTCCGAATATCTGGAAAATGACGACTATTTCGAGGCCCGCGCGCAGGTTTTAAGCGAAAGTCAGGGTGATGCGGACACGATCGAGGCGCTGCTGGGCACGATTTCCGGCGAGTTTGAACGTTATGCGAAAATCAAGAAAAACATCCCCGAAGAGGCGATGTCGGCGGTGGCTGATGCGGTGGAAAGTGACAAGCTGTCTGATTTGGTGGCGGGACATTTGGGCATCGAGGTCGAGCAAAAACAAGAGCTGTTGGAGACGCTTTGCGTGGCGGACCGGCTAGAGAAAATTTACGGCCTGATGCAGGGCGAAATGTCTGTGCTGAAGGTTGAAAAAAGGATCAAAACCCGGGTCAAAACCCAGATGGAGCGCACCCAGCGTGAATATTATCTAAACGAGCAGATGAAGGCCATTGAAAAAGAGCTGGGCGATGGCGAGGACGGGCAGAATGAAGTTACCGAACTCGAGGCACGGATTGCGCAAACCAAGCTGAGTGCCGAGGCGCTGGAGAAGGCAAATAGCGAGCTGAAAAAGCTGAAGAATATGTCGCCCATGTCGGCCGAGGCCACGGTGGTGCGCAATTATCTGGACTGGATGCTGAGCATTCCATGGAGCAAACGTAGCCGGGTTAAAAAAGATCTGGATGCGGCGCAAAAGGTGCTGGATGACGATCATTACGGGCTGGAAAAAGTCAAGGAACGCATCATCGAATATCTGGCCGTTGGTCAGCGTTCGCGCAAATTAAAGGGGCCGATCCTGTGTCTGGTTGGCCCGCCCGGTGTGGGTAAAACCAGTCTTGGGAAATCTGTGGCGCGTGCTACGGGGCGCGAATTTATTCGTATTTCGCTGGGCGGTGTGCGGGACGAATCGGAAATTCGCGGTCATCGGCGCACTTATATTGGCTCGATGCCCGGCAAGATTATTCAGGCACTGAAAAAGGCGAAAACAACCAACCCTTTGATTTTGCTAGATGAAATTGATAAGATGGGTCAGGATTTTCGTGGTGATCCGGCGTCGGCCATGCTTGAGGTTCTTGATCCGGAACAAAACAGCACCTTTACCGATCACTATTTAGAAGTCGCATATGACCTGTCGGATGTGATGTTTTTAACCACGGCCAACAGCCTGAACATGCCCAGCCCA